>SXKJ01000031.1 GCA_005778115.1 Planctomyces sp.
GCTCCACCGAAAAATCGAGGACAAACGGCAACACACCCTGTAAACTCATGCCCGGCCTCCCTGCGGCGTTGAAGTGCTGATGCCACAACACCTTCTACGCCCTCGCGGGCCGCTTCATTGGATACGCATGAATAATGTGGGCTAGCGCCTTGCGACTCACATGGCACCGAAATCAACACGAATGGCGGAGAGCCGGAATTCTCAAAACGCATGAACGCTCCGGATGTGAACGCGCTGGCCAACCTCGTGACTCAGTCCGAACGGACGGGCACCCACGTCGCCAGCGCCGTGACCGAGTTCTCCGACGGTATCCGCCGCCAGTTCCGGCAACGTGCCGAAGAGCGAGCCAACAAGACCAGCGTCAAGCTGCTCTTTCCCGTGGTGATTTGCCTCGCCCCCCCGGTTCTGCAAGTACGCAGCTTTATTCGCGACGCCCACAAAGCTGGCGGAGTCCTCGAACTCCAGCGCCCCGCCCCAGTGACTCCCAGTCGTTCGTAAAACAAGCGGAAGACCAACGAAGAGAGAGATCAAACCAACTGCGCTCGCGCCAGTTCGCCTACACGACCCAGCAATACGCGCTGGCCGTGGGACACAGAATGTGAAGCATCATGCTTGGACTCGTTGACGATCGCCAGCATCCGCACGGCCAACGAAACACCAATCGCTTGTGAGCCGTGCTGGTGCCCGGCGGATTGCATGCGTGCGATGGGCCTCTCATGAGAGGTTGACTTACCCGGCCAATTCGGGAATCGCATCACCCACATCGACAATGGGAACGGGGCGTCCGGCGAAGTTGGTGACGGCTGCGGTTTTGTAGTCGATGCCGAGATGTCGATAGATCGTCGCCAAGAAGTCGCCGGGACCGACTCGGCGTTCGACTGGGCCTTCGCCGCGCTTGTCGGTTGCGCCGATGACTTGGCCGGTGCGAATACCTCCGCCGGCGAAGAGCATCGAGTTCGCTTGCGGCCAATGGTCTCGGCCGGGCTGAACTGTGCCGGCGGGAGCACTGGCGACTCCGCCGCCACTGCTGGCGACGTAGCTGATGCGCGGAGTGCGACCGAACTCGCCCGTGACGACAACGAGGACTCGCTGATCGAGGCCGCGCGCGTAAACATCCTCAATCAACGCGGAGACCGCTTGATCGAGCGTCGGCAACCGGAACTGGAGCGCGTCGAAGACATGCTGATTGACGGCGTGGTCATCCCAGTTCTGAACTCGGCCACAGAGCGGCCCATCGAATTCGGTGGCGACGATGTCCACGCCGGCCTCAACCAACCGTCGGGCCATCAGGCATTGCTGGCCCCATTGATTGCGGCCATAGCGGTCGCGCACCGCGTCGGGTTCTTGCGTCAGATCAAACGCCTTGCGGGCCACCGGGTTCGTCAACAGGTCGAGCGCTTGTTGGTCGATTCGGTCCACCGCCTGCATCACGCCCGATTGATCGGCCACTCGCGGCAGGCGATCGAGACTGACTTTCAAGCTGCTGCGCGCATTGAGCACCTGAAGTTGCCGCTCGTCCTTCAGCCCGACATTCGGGACTTCAAATGTAGGTGAGCTGGGATCGCCGAAGACCTTGAACGGTTCGGCGGACGGTCCCAGATACGTTGAGCCGGCAATCGTGAAGCTGTCGTAGTTGTCGATCGGATTGACCGCGACGTAGTTTGGAATGCTGCGTCGTGAGTCGCGTCGCAGATGACTGGCGATCGACATCCAATCGGGCAGCACCGGCTTGATCTTGTCTTGCGGGTCGTCGTCTCCCGCCAACACCTGCAACGATCCGGCGGGATGCCCGCCACCCGTGTGAGACATCGACCTCAGCAGCGCGTACTTGTCGGCAATCTTGGAGAGTCTCGGCAGCAGTTCGCAGATTTGAATGCCGGGGACGTTCGTGTCGATCGGCTGAAACGGCCCGCGATAATCGGACGAGGCCAGTGGCTTACAATCAAATGTCTCCAAATGAGAAGCGCCTCCGCGCAGCCAGACCAGGATGATGGCGGTCCGTTGAGGCTCCGCGGCGCAGGCTCGCAGTCGCATCAAGTCGCTCAGCGCGAGGCTCGAAAAGCCCGTCAGTCCGAGTCGTAGAATCTCACGTCGATTGATCAAGGTCACACCACCTTATTGGCATTGCGTTGAAGAGGCTCGCGGAAATCGAACTCCTGCGAAGCATCCTATGACTGATTCCCATGTGGCTCAACACGGGTCGTTGTCTGAAACGGATCGAAGCGGCCACAGTTTCCTTCGCGTGCTTTGCGTGGTTCTGTTCAAAGCCCCGACTCTAATCCGCATTCCGAAAAATTGACGCGTGGCTAATTCCTGCGATCCGTATGAGGT
This sequence comes from Planctomyces sp., assembly GCA_005778115.1. Classification (GTDB taxonomy): domain Bacteria; phylum Planctomycetota; class Planctomycetia; order Planctomycetales; family Planctomycetaceae; genus SXKJ01. Next base: position 2,332 of record SXKJ01000031.1, read on the forward strand.
GATGCATGCATCGAGAATCTGCTTTTGAACAGAAGTTCGCGAAGTTCGCAAAGAACAACTTCGAAAGTGGGTCTCTCTAAAATGTGTTTGCGGAACAGACTTCACGACTTCGGAGGCTGTCATGACCTCAAACGCAGAAAGCAGCTCCAAAACTTGAAGTCTTGGAACTGCTTCTGAAAATCGCTGCGAGTTGGCGACGAACGTAACTTACTTGTCCTTGTCGCGTGGCTTGTCTTCTTTGTCGTCACCTTCCCGACGGGGCGGGCGTCCTTCCTTTCGCTGATCGGGACGAGCGTCACCATCGCGAGGACGATCAGCATCGGGACGGCGTTCACCATCGCGTGGTCGGTCCCCTTCTGGTTTGCGTTCTCCGTCACGAGGCCGGTCCCCTTCGCGCCGGCGCTCGCCGTCACGTGGACGGTCTCCTTCTGGCGGACGGCGATCGCCATCGCGCGGTGGCTGACCAGCGGGACCGCGACCTTCTGGCGGGCGGTTGCCATCGGGACCACGACCCTCTTGGCCCGGCGGTGGGCCAAGTAATTCGGCCGGATCGAGTTGGCCGTCTTTGTTGCGATCCAATTCCGCGAAGACTTCTTTCAGGCGATCCAGTTCATCACGACTAATCCGGCCATCGTGATTGCGGTCGAGAATCTCAAAGAATCGTGGCATCGGACCACGCCGTTGGCCATCGCCGGGACCACGGCCATCGGCCGGACCACGACCAGCATCACCACCTGGGCCACGTCGGTCTCCTTCGGGTGGGCGGCCTCCTTCCGGCGGACGTCGATCACCCTCACGGCCGGCTTCCGGCTTACGATCACCTTCGGGCTTGCGAGCATCAGGACGATCGGCACCGGGGCGACGAGCTTCGCCTTCAGGTTTGCGAACCTCTCCCTCTGGCTTACGGCCTTCACCCTCTGCCTTACGAGCCGCTTCACCGCGTCCACCTTCTGCCGGACGTCGTTCTCCTTCGGCGCGACGTTCCCCTTCGCGAGCTTGAGCAAACGCGACCACGTCATCGAGCGTCAGGACTTCTTTCTTCGCACGCTCGAACATCGGTCGAGCACGGTCGCGGAATTGTTCCGGGATTTCGTCGAGCGTGACTTTGCCGTCACCATTTGAGTCCATTCGTTTGAATTGCTCTTCGGGATTCGGTCGCCCTGCTTGATTTCCCGTGCCGGAACCACCAGGAGGCGGGCCAATTTCCGCCATCGCGCGACCAAACTCTTCTTGAGTCAGCTCCGCCTTGCCGAGCTTCTCAAACACCTTAGCTAGCCGATCGCGCAGCCCTTCCGGCAGCTCGTCCTTCTGCAACTTGCCGTCGTTGTTCTTATCGAGCCGCTTCAGGAACTCACCGGGAGCGAATCCACTGCCCGCACCAGGGAATCGCTGCCGCATTTGCTCGAAGTCTTCGGCCGTGAGCGAGTCTTTGTTCTGTCGCGTCATCATCTCCCGGAGGAACCGCGCGGGGCCGTCTTCGGGAACCTCGTCTTTGGACAGCTTGCCGTCTTTGTTCTTGTCGAGCCGCTCCAGTATTTGCTTGAAGTCGATCATCGGCCGACCACCACCGGGGCCACCCTGACCTCCCCCAACCCCGCCCCCTTGCACCGGCGCGTCACTGCGCTTGATTGCGGCATCGAATTCCGCCTTCGTCAATTCGCCGTTGTCGTCTTTGTCACCGAGACGAACCAAGCGGTCGAAGAATCGGCCTTGTTCGTCTGGGATTTCGTCTGGCACCAGTTTGCCGTCGCTGTTCTTGTCCAGCTTTTTGAATAACTCTTCCGATTGATTGGTCTCCGGCTTTTTCGCGTCCTCTTCGGCAAACGCGACGACGGGCAGCCCGATCAGCCCGCTCGCGAGCAACGCCCAGAAATTGATCCGCTTCATAATGTGGTTCCTGACGAGTAGTTGAATTGGATTGGCCCGACACGGCGTGAGCATACGGCATTGAACCCGCATTTCCACGAATGGTTTCGCGAGATTTCCCCGTTTGTAGTGACCCGATTGATCGGGTCGTTTGTTCGACCGCATCAATGCGGTCACTACGAGCGCTAGTTTGGCCAATCGAACGCGATATCCAACGCCGGGGCCGAATGCGTCAACGCTCCGATGCTGATCCGGTCCACTCCGGACTCAGCGATTTCGCGGACGTTCGCGAGCGTGATTCCACCGGATGCCTCCAGCCGCACCGACGGAGCGATCTCGTCGCGCAATCGCACGGCCTTGAGCAGCGTCGCCGAACTCATGTTGTCGAGCAACACGATGTCTGGCCCACCGGGCAGCGCGTCGCGAAGCTGGTCGATCGTGTCTACTTCGACCTCAATCGCGATGCCCCTTGGCGAGACACTGCGCGCTTGCCGAACCGCGTCGGCGATCGTGCTGGCTCCGGCCCGCCGCACCCACGCAGCCAAGTGGTTGTCTTTGATGAGCACGCCATCGTGCAGACCCATCCGATGATTGGTCCCGCCACCACAGCGGACGGAATACTTCTCCAACGCGCGCCAGCCGGGAAGCGTCTTACGCGTGTCGAGAATCACGGCGTGTGTGCCAGCCACCGCCTCGACGAACTTCCGCGTTTGCGTGGCGACGCCGGAGAGGTGCATCACAAAGTTCAACACCGTCCGCTCGCCGATCAACAACGACCGCAGCGAACCGGACACTCGCGCGACGACGGTTTGAGCCGTCACGAACGATCCATCAGCGACTAACGGCTGCCACGTCACCGAAGGATCAAGCCGATTAAAGACCAACTCCGCAACCGGCCCGCCCGCTAAGACTCCATCGCGACGCACGACAACGTTTATGGAAGCCAACTCTGCCGGATCGACGAGCGCAGCACATGTCAGATCGCGGTCCAATTCACTCGGCAACGAGTCAGGCATCCCGTCCAAGATTGAATCGACTGTCGTGACCGAAAAGACGTCCGCCAGTTCGCACACAAGCGACAGTTCACTCGTTGCCGAATCCCCCAAGTCCTCCGCCAATGCCAATTCGATCAAACGCAATGCAGTACGCTCTTCATGAATTCCAAATTCGAGAGATCGTTGGATTGCGTCCGGCATCTTGTTTTCGCCTCTCATTCCTCTGCCAAGAACTGCCGCCAGAGGGATGAAATTAAACGCGGCTCATTTTGAGGAAACGGACTTCTCGCCGCGATCAACACACACTGCGACCGCCAGATCGCCAGTGACGTTCAGCGTCGTGCGGCACATGTCGAGCAGACGGTCCACGCCCAGGATAATTCCGATCCCATCCCCCGGCACGTCGACGGATTTCAGCACGAGCACCACCAGCGGCAACGAACCGCCGGGCACTCCGGCCGTGCCAACGCCCGCCAGGATCGACATCAACACGACTGTCAGTTGCTGCGCGATCGTCAGTTCAACGCCGAAGACCTGAGCAAGAAACAGAACTGTAATTCCTTCATACAACGCCGTGCCGTTCTGATTCGCGGTCGAGCCGACTGTCAGCACGAAGTTGGCGATCTCGCGTTTGATGCCTAACTTCTCTTCGGCGACACGCAGCGACGTCGGCAGCGTGGCATTTGAGGAAGACGTCGCGAAGGCGGTCAGCAGTACCTCGGTGATGCGGCCGAAGAATTCCCGTGGCGAAAGTTTTGCGAACAGCCACACGACCAGCGAATAGACCCCGAACATGTGCAGCGCCAGCGCGACGACCACCGTCCCCACGTACCAAATCAGAATCTGCAAGATGTCCAGGCCGAGCGTCGCCGTCAGCTTGAACATGAATCCCGCCACGCCGATCGGAGCGATTCGCATCGCCCAGCCGATCACGACCATCGCGATGTCGTAGACTCCCTCCAAGACTTTGACCAACGGCTCCGTGCGTTCCGGTGAGATTGAGATCGCCACACCGCAGGCCAAAGCGAAGAACATCACTGACAGCATCCCACCACCCGGAGAGCTGCCGTCCAATGCGCCGACCATCTCCTGCAATGGATTCTTGGGGACAATGTCCAGCAGCGAGTCACGAGGAGACTTCGCTTTGGCAGCCTGCGACACCGCCTTGTCACTGTCCTTCGCGTATGTCTCTTGCAAGAGAGTTCGTTTCTCTTTCGACAACCCGGTGCCCGGCTTCGCGACATTCACCGCGACCAACCCAACCCCGACCGACACCGAGGACAACAGCAGCGTCATCATCAGCGTGCGAGTACCAAGCCGTCCCAGCCGACGGACATCACCGATGCCGGCGACTCCCAAGGTGAGCGCAGAGAACACCAGCGGCACGACGACCATCAAGATCAGCCGCAAAAAGATTTGGCCCAGCGTGTCGGCCACATTTTCCGTCAGCCATTGCAGCGTTGGGTCAAGCTTGCCCTCTGATGCTGGCCAGACTTCTCGTGCCATCACCCCAAACGTAGCTCCGACCAGCAGCCCGATCAGAATCTGCCAGTGCAGCGACAGACGCGGTTTCGAGGCGGGAATTTCCATCAACAAGTTACCTACGACCGCGAGTTCTTCTTGCCCTTGTCGCGCGGCCGTCGCTGGCCGGAGGACGGGATGCCGTTGACGTCTTGCATCTCACCCATCTCTTCGAGGCGATCGCGCATTTTGCTCCAGAAATTGTTGGCGGGTTTCGCAGCGCCGCCATTCGGACCGGAGGAAATCTTCGCGGCAACCGGAGCGGGGGGCGGCAAGCGATCCAGTAACTTGCGTTCGCCCATGCTCCACACGCTGGACGCGATGAAGTACACACACAGCCCGGCGGGGACGTGGTAGAACATGAAGCCCATCATCAGCGTCATCCAGAAGAAGACCTTCGCCTGCATCCGAGTCTGCTCGTCGGTCGGCGGAGGCATCAGCATCTTCTGTTGGAACAAGAACAGGCTCGTCGTGATGATCGGAAGCAGATTAAACTCATTCCCCAGGAAGGGCATCTTGAATGGCAAGGAAAACAGCGAGTCCGGCGCGGCGAGGTTGTCGAACCACAGGAACGGCGCGCGACGCAAATCGACTGAGCTACTCAGCGACTGATACAGACCGATGAAGATCGGCAGTTGCATCAACACCGGCAAGCATCCGCTGAGCGGATTGAAGCCAGTCTCGGCAAACAGCTTCATTTGCTCTTCGGCGAATTTTTGTTTGTCGTCGGGATACTTGGCTTTCAACTCGGCGAGCCGCGGTTGCATTTCTTTCATCCGCTTGGCGTTGATCGCTTGTTTCTTGCTGATTGGGAACATGCAGCTTCGGACCAACACCGTCAGCAACATGATGCAGATGCCGTAGGGCAATCCAGCCGAGTGAAAGCCATTCAGAATCCACAGCAGGAATCCGGCGATGCCGGCCACCATCGACGCGGGAATGAACAGGAATCCGCTGAAGTCGATGACCGTGCCCGCCTGCAACGGCGGCGGCCCCAAGAGGGTCGCCCGTTTTGGACCGAGATAGACGAGATACTCATGCGTGATCTCGGACTCGGCGGGAACCGCCTGCTCGGTCGAGTGAAAGCGCACGCTGACTTCGCTTTGAGCGGGCAGCGCGTCGTTTTTCTTAACCTCAGGCCTGGCGAAGTCGAGATAGGAAGCGGGTTGCGAAAGTAAATCTTTGGCTTGAGCCGCAAACTCGTCCGGGACAATCTTCGAGCCGGCGATGAGATCCGTCACGGCGATCTTTTCGCCGGACTCCTTGCTCGCCTCTTCCGCCAACGCCGCCAATCGAGCGTTGCGGCGTGCGACATCCTGCGGCAGGAACAACACCGTGAAGTATTGCGTGTCGATGCCGACGTACTGAAACGTACGGTCGCCAGCCACATGATTTTCGAGCTTGCCTTTGTCGACCGCCTTGACGATCTCGTGGCTCGTCTGTGCTCCCGTGACCAAGTCGCCATCTTTCTCACGGAAGCCGAACTTCACATCGCGGAACTTGCTGGCGTTCTCGGCGTTCTCCAACGGCAGGCCCGCCGGGCCTTGCAGATCGTAGATCAGCGGCCGCGCGCGGGACGAAAGGTTGCGGAAACTCAACTGCATATCGAGTTCATAGCCCGTCGCATCTTCATCGCGAAGCGCGTCGGCTTTCTCCCAGCGGCGGAGTTCGTACTTCTTGCGGAGTTCCCAAACGCCGTCGGGTGACTTGAGACCAAACGTAACACTCTTCGATGTTCCTTTGGCACCGCCATCCGCGACAGCATCGGGTTCGACGACCTCCCAGTTCACGCTCGCGAGGCTAGCTTCTTTGTCGAGCTTCTTCAGTTGCTTGTTAATTTCGTCAATCGTGAGCTGACCTGTCACGGGAGACGACAGCGGTGCCAGCGGGAGTAATTCACCCGTCATGTTGTCGCCAAGCAATCGAAGTTGCTGCACGGCGGCTCCCGGTTGGCGAGGCTTGAGAGCTTTGTAACGTGGGTCGTTGAGTTCCGCGGCAACGATTCCCGCACCGACCGTGCTCAACGTGAGCTTCAATCCGTAGCCGGATTTTGGGTCGTCGGAACCAATGACAACGGTCTTGGTCGGATGCTCCACCAGCTTGGTGTCAGCGACAACTTCATGAGGACCGGACTTGTCCGAGTTCGCATTCTTCTCAGCCTCAGCAGGCTCGTCATCACTCTTTGCGACGAGTTTTGGGTCGGGTTTCTGCGGTGGAAACAGTCCCGGCAACCACTTCGGCCCGATGTTCATCCAACCGAACAGGATGAGAAACGAGAAGACCGTGAAGATCAGCAATCGACGTTGTTGGTCCATGTCACTTTTCTGAGGAGACTTTGAATTGCAGCGAGGCCTCACCGCAGTCCAAATAAAAACAAAAGGGTGCGCAGTCGCACCCCATCTCGATCCCGGTCACGATGGTCGGGTCAGCGACCGTCGCGGAGTCGATCTCCCAGGAAGTTGTCGAGTTCCGGGATGTCGTAGATTTTCTTGATCGTCTTTTCAACGTCGTACTTCACGCGGCGGTACGTCAGCTTGTCGCCGTCGAGCACCACATAGGACGAATCCGGGACTCCATTCCGCGGCTGGCCGACCGAACCGACGTTAATCAGGTGCTTCGTATTCGCCAACCGGTACTCAAAATTGACTTCTTCGGGAGACATAAAATTCAAATCCTCGGAGAAGATTCCGGGGATGTGCGTGTGCCCTTGAAAGCACCAGCGTTCCACCAGTCCAAAGATGCGTTCCATCTTCCGCTGATTGTAGATGTCTTCCGGGAAGACGTATTCGTTAAGCGGATTGCGGGCCGAGCCATGCACGAACAGCAACCCCGGCTCGCGGCGGATGCGTGGCAGTTCGCCGAGGAACTCCCAGCGACGTTCGCTGTTCTCGCCGGTCTCAAGCTGCTGCCGAGTCCAGAAGATCGCCCGTTCGGCCCCGGCATTGAAGCCTTCGGGATCGAACAGTGCTCCCTGATCGTGGTTGCCGAGGATAACGAGATCGCAGCTCATGACCCGGTCGATGCACTCGCGCGGGTTCGGGCCGTAGCCAACGATATCGCCCAAGCAATAAATCTCTTTGATCCCCTGCGAATTGATGTCCGCGAGGACCGCATCGAGGGCTTCGAGATTTCCATGAATGTCGCTGATGATGGCTCGCAACGCAGACTCCGCGACGAAATAAACAACCGCACCGGGCCGGGATCGGATGAGCAGTCTAGTGGTGTCGAGAAAGGGGGGCAATCATCGCCTTTCGGCTGCCGTCTCGACGCGGCTTCAAGCAGAACTCGCCGCCCCGCGAAAGCCGAATAGCCGGTCAGGCAAGCTGTATCAAACAGGCAGAATCGGTTGACCTCGGACAGCGCCCTTTTGTAGCCGATCGGGGAATCTGTCGCCTTTGTCCGAACGCTTTTCATGAATTTCGCCATAAAATCCCGTGACTTTCGCGTTCGCTGAGCGGCGTTACGCTGTTGAACGACCCTCCAGGACTCCTCGCTACAGCGAAAATGAACGACTGGTCTCTTCCCACAAACTCGACTTCCGAAAACGAACGGGACTCCGCCGCCATTGAAAGCGGCGATGAATCGCCGCAGTCCAAAGGAACGCTATGTCCAACCCACCCACCGTTGCTGCCGGTGCATTGGCTCCTTGGGAAATCGAAGATTTGCCGGAGCCGCCCCGTTCAGGACGGAAGTTGTGGCTGGGACTGATCGGTCCCGGCGTCGTGCTGGCCGGCACGAGCATCGGCACGGGGGAGTGGTTGTTCGGGCCGGCAGTGTCGGCTCAATACGGCGCTTCGCTGTTCTGGCTGGCGATGATCAGCATCGTGTTGCAGGGCTTCGCCAACCTGATTTTTATGCGGTACGCGATCTACTGCGGCGAACCGGTCAACGTCGGCATCTTGCGAACATGGCCGGGGCCGATGATGTGGATCGTGTTCTTTGCGGTTCTCGATCTAACCGCCATCTTTCCCTACAACGCCTCGAACGCCGCCGTGCCGCTGGCTGCCGCGATCCTAGGCCGACTGCCCCATGCCGGTGACGCGCTGCTTGTGCGAGTCTTAGGTATCAGCATTTTTCTGCTGGCGTTCGTGCCGCTGATTTTTGGCGGGACCGTTTACCGGATGCTCGAAAAAGTCATGGCGACCAAGCTTGTCGTCGTGCTGGGTTATCTGTCGATCATCGCCGTGACGATGGTCTCGGCCCCAGTCGTTTGGGATGTCGTCACCGGCTTCGTCAGTTTTGGCACTGTTCCCTTGCGGCCAGAAACGTTGATTGTCGATCGGCATTTCAATGTGAAACACGTGGCCTTTGGCACCGAATACCTCGCGCGAGGAACTTGGGAGCGTAAAGACGGCTCCGTCACAGGTGAGTTGCTGGTGACTCGTGACGGGAAGCTGATGAAATTCAACCTGCGAGAGCCAGACAAACTCGATGAGCAAGCCATCGTTGTCCGCGATCAAATCCTCAAACGGACGGAGCCGTTCGCTGCCTCCGGCAAGTTCATCATCGAAGTGGCGGATCGTGGCACCACGCTCTTCGCGGACGGAAACATCATCGATCATCACAACTTTCAAGCGACTCGGCTGCGAGTGCAATCGGAGGGCTCGGAAAATGAGTACGCCTCACTGGAAGAAGTCCCCGAACCACACCGCTCGCGATTGCGAAATCATTTGAAGCATGAGGGTCTCGCCTACGTGAACGTCTTCAACTACGTCGGCGAGCATGGCAAGTTGCCTCCGCTGGACTGGGCGGTGGTTGTCGCATTTATCGCCATTGCCGGAGCCGGCGGGCTGACCAACACGATGTTCTCGAACTATGCCCGCGACAAAGGCTGGGGCATGGGGAGTCACGTCGGTGCAATTCCCAGTGCGTGCGGTGGCCTGACGGTCGCTCTGTCACACACGGGCAAAGTCTTTCCGCCAGACGAAGCCAATCGCTCGAAGTGGCGAGGCTGGATGACGCATATCTTTCGCGATCAGGCGATCTGGATGTTCGCGTCCGTGATCGGCATGGCGCTCCCCTGCATGATGTCGCTGGAGTTCATTCGCAACGCGAGCGTCGTCGGCGACCGCGTCTCCGCGATGTCGGCCGAAGGGATCGCCGCACGGTATCCATTCTATGCCGCACTGTTCTGGTTCTTGACGCTGATCTGCGGCTTCCTGGTCTTGGCTCCGGGACAAGTCAGCGTCGGCGATCAAATTGCTCGCCGCTGGACCGACATGCTTTGGAACGCAAGCGCCCGCGTGCGGCAGCTCGGCGAAGTGCGCTACATCTATTACGGCATCCTGGCCATGTACGCCGTCGGCGGCTTGATCATCCTGATTCTGTTTCCCGCCGTGCAGATCGCCCGCATCTCCGCCGTTCTGCAAAACATCGCGCTCGGCTCGGTCTCACTGATTTCGATCTACGTGAACCGCACGCTGCTCCCGAAAGAAGTCCAGCCCGGCTGGTTCCATCAGTTCGGAGTGCTTCTGTGCGGCGTGTTCTTCCTGAGCATCAGCTTGGCGTTGTTGTTTATCTAACGACGCCGCCCCGCTCGCCTGAACGTGTCACGAATCGCCGTTTGAGATATATGCACCCCGCATCGCACAAGATCCGTTTTGATCTTTGTGCATTTTCAATAATCCAAGAGACTGTCGCGAACCAACCGCCCACTCACACCGAGAAACGAACCCGTGCAGCTCACCGACAAAGTCATCATCGTCACCGGCGGAGGCCACGGCATCGGCCGAGCACTCTGCCAGCGCTTCGCTCAAGAACGTCCGCGCGGCCTGATCGTCGCCAGCCTGAATCCCGACGCGGCCGAAGAAGTCGCCAAAGAGGTCTCCGGCATTGCGATCACCGGCGACGTCTGCGACGAAGCTCACGTCAAACATCTGGTGCAATTCGCTGAAGAGCGTTGGGGCGGCGTCGATCTGTTTTGTTCCAACGCCGGAGCCACCGTCAAAGGGGGAGCCGAAACGCCTGACGACGACTGGCAGCATCTCTGGAATCTGCACGTCATGTCGAACGTCTACGCCGCGCGAGCCGCCTTGCCGGGGATGTTGGCTCGCGGTCACGGTTACTTTCTGCAAACGTCATCAGCCGGCGGCTTGCTGACCGAGGTTGGTTCGGCGGCGTATTCCGTGACCAAGCACGCGACGATCGCGTTCGCCGAGTGGCTGTCGATCAACAATCGCCGCGCCGGCATTCGTGTCTCTTGCCTGTGCCCCTCCGGCGTCCACACTGACATGCTCGACGCGAGCGACCCGGTCCATCAGTTCTTGCAGTCGCACGCCGTCACCGTGGAACAGGTCGCCGAGTGCGTGGTGCAGGGCCTGGCCGAAGAAAAATTCCTGATCCTGCCGCATCCCGAAGTTGCCGACTTCTTCGCCGCCAAACCCACCGACTACGACCGTTGGCTCCACCAATTCTCACGCATGAAAGAGAAGTGGGACCGGCCGCGCAAACAACGGCCAGCGGCATGACCGACTCCAAACTCATCGGGTGGCTCACTCGCCGTCGCCGAGCGTCAGCTTGCGATAGCTTTCGTA
>SXKJ01000346.1 GCA_005778115.1 Planctomyces sp.
ATCGACTGATCGTCGTCGCCGACCACACACAAATTGCGGTGCCCGCGAACCAGCGCCTCGATCAAATCGAATTGCGAGCCGTTCGTGTCCTGATACTCGTCAATCTGCACATGGTCGAATCGCCGCTGATACTTTTCGAGCACGTCGGGGTGCTCGTGAAAGAGACGGTTCGTCAGCAGCAACAAGTCGTCGAAATCGACGGAGCCGGACGATTTCAGGATCGACTGATACTTCTTGTAGCCCATCGCCGCCACGACATCGCCGTCGTGCTCGACGTGGTCGCTGGCGTCGGTGGCCAAGACCCCTTGCGACTTCCATTGGCTGACGCGATTCACAAGATCGCCCGGTCGCATTTGTTTCTCACCAACGCGCAAGTCACGCAACGCTCGGCGAGCGGCCGATTCCTGGTCGCCTCGATCGTAGATCGTGAAATTCTTCGGATAGCCGAGTTCCTCAATGTCCTGACGCAGCACGCGGACGCAGAAGCTGTGAAACGTCGAAATCCACGGCTTCCGCTTGGGTTTGCCGCCGAGTTGTGCCAACGCCCGCTCCAGCATTTCCTTCGCGGCCTTGTTGGTGAACGTCACCGACAGAATGCGTTCGGGATCGACGCCGTGCCGAATCAGGTTCGCGATGCGCACCGTGATAACGCGCGTCTTTCCGGTACCGGCCCCAGCGAGCACGAGCAGCGGACCGGACAGCGTTGTGACAGCATCGCGCTGTGCGGCGTTCAGTTTTGAGAGGTCATCCATGCGGGTTGCAAAGTATGTCCTGCGTTCCGATGGATCAAGGATGCCAATCGCGGTTGAGGCATCTTTCGATTGGCACTTACAATCGGCACGCTGCTGAGCCGGAACGCGCTAGCGTCCGGTTCGGACTAAGAACAAATGATGCACAATAAACGACGAACCGGACGCTAGCGCGTTCCGGCTCATGATCGCACCGATCAAAGTGAAAGATGACTTGATGCCGATTCGAGAACACTACGGCCCCGGCAAGTTCGGATTGTCGATTGAGATTTTCCCCCCCAAGACACCGGCCGGCGACGTGGCGTTGTTCGAGAACCTCGACCGCCTGACTCCGTATCAACCGGGCTTCATTTCCTGCACTTACGGAGCCGGCGGCAGCACCAGCCAACGCACCGTCGAGTTGTGTGTCGAGATCCAACGCCGCTACGGCATCGCCGCGACCGCCCACTTCACCTGTGTGGGATCGACACGACAGGAGTTGCTCGACTGGCTGACGTTCGCGCGGCAGAGCGGCATCAACAACATCATGGCACTGCGCGGCGATCCGCCCGCCGGCCAGACGAATTTTCAGCCGGTCGCGGGAGGCTTGCGCTACGCGAACGAACTGGTAACGCTCATTCGACAACACGTTTCCGGATTTGGCATCGGCGTGGGAGGCTATCCAGAGAAGCATCCCGAAGCGTCTGATCCTCAGACGGACCTCGATAATCTCAAGCGGAAGGTCGATGCCGGAGCCGATGCGATCTTCACTCAGCTTTTCTTCGTCAACGAGAACTTCTTCCGCTTCCGCGACCGTTGCGAACAGGCCGACATTCGCGTGCCGATCGTCCCCGGCATCATGCCCGTCACCGAGTTCGCACGCATCAAGCGCATTACGTCGCTGTGCGGTGCCGTCTTCCCGACGGAACTGGCGACTCGCCTCGAAGCCGTGCAAACCGACGAAGCCGCCCAATTTGAGATCGGTGTCGACTGGGCGATCCGCCAATGCCGTGAGCTGACGACGAGAGGCGTTCCGGGACTGCACTTCTACGCGCTCAACAAATCTCCGGCCTGTGAATTGATCTTGAAAGAAATGCGTCGCAGCTAAATAAACCTCGTGCGGGCTGAGACGAGAGATTTGGCGAGCCGGCGGGCGTTAGCCCCCGGACTCATCCGCGTGCCGTTCTGTCCGGGAGCTGACGCCGCCCGGCTCGCCAAAACGTCTCATTTGTGGACACGGTGACTTTTCATGTTCGATTTCGAATCCTCTTTCTGGTCGTCGTCCGAGCGAACTTCCGATTCGCTGGAGGTCTTCCTATTGGGGACGGTGGACTTTGAATCGTCGCTGCGTCTTCAAGAGCAATTCCGAGACGAGGTGATCCAACGCGACGATCGTCTGGGGGGCCTCTTCCTCTGTGAACATCCGCCGGTAGTGACGATCGGCCGCGAAGGGAGTCGAACCGACGTGCGTCGCGAGCCGGCCGAGTTACATAATCTGGGCATCGACGTCCGCTGGCTGAATCGCGGCGGTCGAGCGTGGATGCAGTGTCCCGGTCAATTGTCGGCCTACGTGATTGTGCCGTTGCAACGCTTGGGACTGGGGCTGACCGAGTATCGGCAACGCTTAGAACAGGCGGTCCTCGACGTCTGCCAGGAACTGCGAGTCTCGGCTCATCGACTGGCGGACGAGCCAGGCGTGTTCTGTTCGCTCGGCCAATTGGCGACGGTGGGCGTTGCCGTGCGGTCATGGGTGACGTCGCATGGCCTGACTCTCAACGTGCGACCGGACCTGTCGCTGTTGCGTACGACACACACCAACTCACGGGGACTGCGATCGACGTCCCTGGAAGCGGCCAGACAACGCCAGACGGCGATTCCCAAAGTGCGAGAAAGTCTGATTCGCAATCTCGCCGAACGATTGGGCTATGAGCACACGCATCTCTACACCCAAGCTCCCGGCCTGAAACGAACGAAACGGCGTGTCTTCGTTGGACCGCTGGATCAGCCGGAACGTGCTAGCGTCCGGTTCAGACACACGGACGAACAACAAACCGGACGCTAGCGCGTTCCGGCTCCTCTGAACGAGACGAGACATGACGCTGCTCTTCACAGACCCGCTCTTCCTCGAACACGACACGGGACAGCATCCGGAGAAGCCGGAGCGACTGCGCAGCATCACCGCCAAGCTGACCGAATTAAAACTGGATCAGTCGTTCGCCCCCGGCAAGATCGTGGCGGCGACGCGCGAACAATTGCAGCGCGTCCATTCGGCCGAGCACGTCGCCCGCGTCGAACGCTTTTGCCAATCCGGCGGCGGACGCATCGAGGCCGACACCGTTTGCAGCAAGCGATCCTTTGAGGTCGCCGAACGAGCGGCCGGCACCGCCTGTGCCGCAGTCGATCAAGTGCTGACGGTCGGCAGCAAACATCACCGGGCACTCTGCTTGATCCGGCCGCCGGGACATCACGCGCTCGCTGGCGGGCCGATGGGATTCTGCCTGTTCAACAACGTGGCGATCGCCGCTCGGCAGGCGCAGGTCGCTCATGGATTACGCCGCGTGCTGATCGTGGACTGGGACGTGCATCACGGCAACGGCACGCAGGACATCTTCTACGAGGACGGTGAGATTCACTTCTTCTCAGCGCATCGCTCACCGTTTTATCCCGGCACCGGAGACGCCGACGAAACCGGCAAAGGCAAGGGCTTGGGAACGATCTTCAACCTGCCGGTCAAATTTGGCACGGCTCGACGCGAGTATCTCACGCGGTTCGAGACGATGTTGAACGATGCGGCGAAACGCTGTCGTCCAGAGTTAGTGCTGATCAGCGCCGGGTTCGATGCCCACGTTCAAGACCCGATCGGCTCACTGGGCTTGGAGACCGAAGACTTCGCCACGCTCAGCAAACAAGTGCTCGGCGTGGCGAAGGAGCATTGCGGCGGCAAAGTCGTGAGCCTGCTCGAAGGAGGCTACAACGTCACCGCACTGGCGGACTGCGTGGCCTTGCACCTGAGCGTGCTCAACGGCGAGTGATCGCAGGAGTCGCCAAGGTAGGTCAACCTTTCCAGGCTGACCGGATCGCTCTACCCACCTGCCACGTCGAACGAACATTCGGGTCAGGCTGGAAACCCTGACCTACGTGGATCAAGCGATCTTCCAGCCGTCGAATTTCACGTCGATGCGCTGGACTCTTACAAAGGCATCGCCGAGGTCCGCAGGAACGGGCAGCGGGCCTTCGGTCTTGCGTTCGACGAGCAGCGCGACGCCGATGCCAAGGCCAAACGAAAAGTTCGCGCCGAGCGCGGCGGGGGCGAGTTGTTTTTCGAGTGTGATGGTTTGCCAATTCGCGGCTTTGGCATCCAGCCAAATCGGAGCAAACTCGATTGACGCGAGTTCGGTGCGTTTTAGCGCTGACTTCGAGGGTTCATTGAAGCGGAACAGCGTCAGACGGCAACGAAAATGTTTGAGGAAGAATTGCTCGAAGGCATCTCGCGATGAGCCGTCACCGGCGAGGATCGCTTTGGCGGTGAAGTGTCCGGCTTGCGGATCGAGGATTTGCTGAGCGAGGAGCGTTTGAGCTTGAGCCGGGATCGTCGCGTTGTCAGCGGAACGATTCGGCCAGAGGCCGATTCCCACGTAGGATGGGCACTCTTGCCCGTCCTGGCTGTTCCGCGAAGAGTCGGGCAAGAGTGCCCGACCTACGGAAAGCAGTTTCGCTCCAAACAGAGCCGTTGGCGTATTCACGATTGGCGCGGCTCGCCAGCCTTTCGGACTGGCCGGAGCATCTGCGGCAAGCAGGGTCTCGGTAGTCGAGAAGTCTGGATGTTTCAATGAGCCTTCTTTGAACGGCGGCACCTGAAGAATGTCACCGGAGGATGCGATCCGTTGCAACGTCGCCGGCTCTTCGCCCAGCAGTTTGAAGAGCGGTTCGGCGTCGGTGATGCTCAGTTCGCGACCGACTCGATCTCGAAACGTTCCCAGCGTGTTGATGCCGACGAGATGAAAGATCGTCGCGGCGAGATGTCCGGCGCTGACCGGATCGGTCGCGGGATATGCCCCTTGCTTGTCGCTACTGCCGTAGACTTGGCCTCCCGCGATGCCGGCTCCGGCGAGCACCGCGTTCATCACCGGTCCCCAATGATCGCGCCCCGCGTTCCCATTGATGCGCGGCGTGCGGCCGAACTCGCCGACGGCGACGACCAGCGTTTCATCAAGCAAGCCGCGATCCTGCAAGTCGTCCAGCAGCGCGGCGAACGTGACATCGAACTGCGGCGCGAGCACATCCTCCATGCGGTCGGCGTTGCGAGCGTGCGTGTCCCACAGCGGGTTATCGACCCCTCGGTCGCCGGGGATTCGCGGCCAGTTGACGGTGACGAAACGGACTCCCGCTTCAATCAGCCGTCGGCCAAGCAAAACGCTTTGCCCCCACGGATATCGCCCGTAACGGTCTCGGACCGAGTCCGGTTCCTCATGCAGATTGAACGCTTGCCGAGCGCCGCCTGACGTGAGCAACTCAAGCGCTTGGTGCGTGATTCTGTCATGCACTTGAACGGTGACGCTGCGAGGTGAGCTCTCGAAGCTGCGGCCGAGTGCATCCAGCAAGGTCACACGGTGTTTCATCTGCTCACCGGAGACTCGCGGCGAGTACATGCCGCCAAGTTGAAAGTTTTTGTCAGCCGGTTTGCACTCGATGAACTCAGGGCTCCACTGCGGGCCGAGGATGCCGCCGAACTGGCCCGACTCGATATTGCCGCCGTTGCCGATGAACAACTCCGGCAGCGTGACGGCCGAGAGCGACGGCAAGCGTTCGCTCGGCCGCAGCAGCTTCACGATCGACGCGATGTTCGGCCAATCGGTTGGCAGAGCGTTCTCGCCATCGCCGCTGGGTAGCTGCCGGCCGGTCAGCACCCAATAGCCGCTGCCGCCGTGAATGTTGTTGTTCGTGAACATCGAGCGAATAACGGCAAGCCGATGTGCTCGCAGTGCGGTGCGTGGCAGCAGCTCGCAGAAATTGATTCCGGGCACCGATGTGCTGATCGGATTGAACGGCCCGCGGATCTCGGCGGGGGCATCCGGTTTTGGATCAAACGTCTCATGCTGAGGAGGACCACCGGACAAAAACAGCATCAAAACGGACTTCGCTTTGCCGAACATGCGGCTCTCGACGGGAGCCTGCGAACCGCCTCGCTCTTGAGCACGCAGCCATGCGGGAAGACTCGCGGTCAGTCCCACCATGCCACCCATTGTGAGAACATCTCGACGTCGCATTGCTCGCTCTCCAACTGTCACCGTCGGCGTCACCTATTTCACGGACTGTTGAGTCACGCAACTATTAGCGGCATGATGCGACGGTGAAGCCCAAATCAACGGCGCTGAAAGGATTGCATGTCGGCACTAAATGCGGAAGTCGAACGGTTGCGGGCCGAGCTTTGGCGGCACAATCGGTTGTATTACGTCGAGGCGAAGCCGGAGATCTCGGACCTCGAATACGACCGGCTGCTCAAGCGACTGGAGCAGATCGAACGGGAGCATCCCGAACTCGACGCGCCGGACAGCCCGACGCACAAGGTTGGCGGCGAGCCGATCGAGGGTTTCACGCAAGTCGATCATCGCGTGCCGATGCTCTCGATTGAAAACGTCTATGAAGAAGAGGGCGTGCGCAAGTTCGACGCGGATGTTCGCAAGGGGTTGGGCGAGGGAGTCCAGCCGGCGTACACGATTGAGTTCAAGATCGACGGCGTCTCGCTGGCATTGATTTACGAGCACGGCGTGCTGAAGACAGCGGTGACTCGCGGCGACGGCCGGCGTGGGGACGATGTCACGGCCAACGCGCGGACGATGCGCGGCGTGCCACTGCGGCTCAGCGGCGACGGTGTCCCGCCGGTGATTGAGATTCGCGGTGAGGCGTACATCGCGAACTCAGACTTCGCGCACCTTCGCGCCGAACAAATCGCCGCCGGTGACGAACCGTTCGCGAATCCTCGCAACGCCTGCGCGGGAGCGCTGAAGCTGCTCGACCCGAAGCTGAGCGCGGCGAGAAAGCTGCGGTTCTTCGCACACAGCGTCGGCTACAGCGAAGGGGCGACGCATCAGACTCATGCCGACTTCTTGCAGGCGGCTCGGCGATACGGAGTGCCGACAACCCCTCGCGTGGCAACGTTGCTGAACATGGACGCGACGTTGGAGTACGCGCATCAATTGATGGAGGAACTCCACGAGTTGGACTTCGAGGTGGATGGCCTGGTCATCAAAGTCGATTCGCTGGAACAGCGCGAACAACTCGGCCAGACCAGCAAGGCTCCGAAGTGGGTCATCGCCTACAAATGGGAGAAGTACGAAGCGACGACTCGTCTGGAAGAGATCGAGGTCCAAGTCGGCAAGACGGGCGCATTGACTCCGGTGGCGCATCTCGCGCCGGTCGAGATTGCCGGCACGTCCGTCTCGCGCGCGAGCTTGCACAACCGCGACGAGATCGAACGGCTCGGCCTGCGGATCGGCGATTGGGTGGTTGTCGAGAAGGCCGGGAAAATCATTCCGCATGTCGTGCGTGTCGAAGAGCATCGCCGCGACGGCAGTGAGCAACCGTTTGAGTTTCCGTCTCACTGCCCAGCTTGCGGGGCCGAGGCGGTACAAGACGAAGGGGGCGTTCGCATCCGCTGTCCGAGTCCAGCCTGTCCGGCGCAATTGCGCGAGTGGCTGCGGTTTTTTGCATCGCGCGGAGCGATGGATATCGAAGGGCTTGGAGCCAAACTGGTCGAGCAACTGACCGAGAGCGGCCTCGTCAAATCACTGCCCGACATTTATCGACTGCGTGACCGACGCGAGGAACTGCTGGCGCTCGATCGCATGGGCGATAAGTCGGCAGACGGTTTGTTGAAGGGAATTGAAGACTCGAAATCTCGTTCGCTGTGGCGTCTGCTCGTCGGGTTGAACATTCGGCATGTTGGCACACGGACGGCTCAGATTCTGGCGGATCGGTTCGGGACGCTCGACGAGATCATGCAGCAGAGCGAGGAACAACTCGCGACCGTGGATGAGGTCGGCGAAGTGATCGCCAAGTCGATACACGAGGAACTCTACTCCGAGTCCGGCCGCCAGTTGATCGAAGAGCTGCGCGGCTTCGGACTGAACTTCGGCGAGCCGATTCCCGAACGGCCGGCTGATGCGGAAGCGCGAAAGCTCGAAGGGCTGACGATCGTTGTCACCGGCACGCTGACGAAGTTCTCGCGTGACCAGATCAAAGAGTTGATTCACCAACACGGCGGCAAGCCTTCGGATAGTGTGTCGAAGAAGACATCGTTCGTCGTCGCGGGAGAGAACGCCGGCAGCAAACTGACGAAGGCTCAACAACTCGGCGTGCCAGTGCTGACCGAGACGGACTTCGAGGCGCGGCTGGCTTGTAGTGCCCCCATTGATGGGGTCGTGGCCGCGACGCTGACCCGATAAGACTCCGATCCGATGAATCGGGTCACTACGAGCTTGGGCGAATTCACCACAAACCTTGTCTCTCGGTCCAATCGTCACGACTCGACCGGCGGGAGTGTCGCTCGTGGCAATCCCCACCCACTCCCTTGCCGAGGGTCGAGTCACCTCCCATCATGCCGCCGTTTCGGTCGATGGACAGCGCGTCGGAGAGTGTCGCCGACGATCAGGAGGTGCTCGCTGAGCTTCGCCCCGTTCCAAATGTGATTCGCAACCTGACACTAACAACCCGAGGAGATGATTTCATGAAGCGTGCAATGTGGTGCCTGATCGCGGGAGCTGGCCTGTTCATTCCCGCGGCGACTTCCGCCAAAGATTGCTGCAAACCGGTGAAGTGCAAAAAGGTCAAAATGACCTGCTGCAAGCCAGTGGCTCAGACGTGCTGCCAACAAGCGGCTGCGACCTGCTGCCAGCCGGCCGCAGCTTGTGCGACGACCGGTGCAGCCGCTCCGCTCGCTCCGTCGCCGAGCGACGCCAAGCCGAAGCAGTACGAAGAGAAGGCCGCTCCGCCACCGCCAGCCGAAGACGGTGCCGCCGCGAAGAAGGCCGCCGATGAGAAAGCCGCTGCCGAGAAGAAAGCGGCCGAAGCCAAGGCCGCCGCCGACAAGAAGGCGAAGGAAGAAACCGAGAAGAAAGCCGCTGCCGAGAAGAAGGCCAAAGAAGAGGCCGACAAGAAGGCCGCTGCCGTGAAGAAAGCCGCCGAAGAGAAGGCCGCTGCTGATAAGAAGGCCAAGGAAGAAGCCGACAAAAAGGCCGCCGCTGAGAAGAAAGCCGCTGAAGAAAAGGCCGCCGCAGACAAGAAGACTGCTGAAGAGAAGAAAGCTGCTGAAGAAAAAGCCGCCGCCGACAAGAAGGCGA
>SXKJ01000347.1 GCA_005778115.1 Planctomyces sp.
GGTGATGTTCAAGGAGATCGTCATGCCGTCGTCATTGGTTCCGTCGGAAATCGAATTGTCTGCTGATGTCGAGCGACTCGCCGCGAAGTTGGGTGTCGCTGGAGACCTTCCCAAAGTGATTGAGATGACGCGGTCGGTTTTCCCGGACGCTCGGCTGGAGGTCGAGGTGGAAGAAGACCCGGAAATCGCTGATGAACTCTGCTTGGCCATCGTGGTGAGAAACACCATCGATGACGCCCATGAGTTGGTTCACGTTTCCGCTCATTGGCATCGCCGGTTGTATGACTGTTGCCTGCCACATTTGGCACCGGCGTTTCGACTCAACACGGACTGGCGTCCATGATTCTCGACCGCGACTTGTTGAGCTTGGCTGAGAAACTCTGCCTGGGAACCAGCGAATCGGAATGGCGTTGCGCGGTGAGCCGGGCCTATTACGCCGCATTCCATCGGGCTCGCGACTTGTTGCAAGCCTTGGGATTTGAAGTTCCACGCGGGGAATTGGCGCATGCGTTCTTGTGGAAGCGGTTGCAAACCTGCGGCAACCCTTCGTTGGGTCTTGCCGGCTCCGACCTGAATCAGCTTCGCGGTCAACGCAACAGAGCCGACTATGATTTGGTTGGTGATGTCTCCCGGCGAACAGCGATGACTGCCGTGGAGACGGCAGCCGCGATTTTTCGCATCATCGAAGCGCTGACACCCGATGATCGTGAAGCCGCAGTCGAAATCATTAAAGCCTACGAGCGGGACATCCTTCGAGAATCAACCTGGCGACCTCGGCCGCGATGACTCGCCGTAGCTTGTCGAGCGTCATCTTGCGGGCAGAGAACCGCGACTCGCTCGCGCAACCGCGAAAACTTTTGGTCAACCGAGGCTCGTTCGTAATTACTTAATCAATTTGGCATCCGCCAGATCGAGGTTGTCGCCAAGGTCCACGTTCGTCGCCGCGTCGCCGCCGAAGCCAACGACAATCTCCAAAACGACGATGTCGGTCACATCCAAATCAATCGGCCGAGCCGCATCGCGCGAAGTCATCCGCAGTTTCAAAAGCTGTTTGCCGTCGCCGGAGATCAGCAGATCGCAATCGCCGCCGCCATCCTTCACACTCTCATCAATGCCGACGATCGCTTGAAAGCGACGGTAATCGCCCCCCAGCCGATAACGCAGCGAAGTCTGCGGCCGGATGCACAACCCGCGAGAGAATGCTCGCAGTCCGATCGGTTTCAATTCGGGAGCATAGAACGCACGATCTGCAACGAAGGCCGGGCCGTCCTGAATGCCGCGGGTGTACTTCACATCGCGCGGCGGGTCTTGCGAGAGATACCGCAGCTTCCCCTGGCTGAAGTCGATCCGCTTGAGCTGTTCCAATGGCAAGGCCAGTTCCGCTTTTGATGCTGTCGTCACCACGACGCCTTTGTCGGTCCCTGCGACCGACGCGGCCATGAGCACGTCGCCGTTGCTCAATTCCAATCGCACGGCCGGCGGTTTCGGATTGCTCGGTCGCCGAGCGAAGATCAGGCCGAAGACTTTCTCTCGCTTCGTGGAAACTTCCTCGCCGTCGAGCAGAAACTTCACCGATTTCTCGGTGACCTCCACCACCACGCCGTCCAGGAAGTCGAGCGTCTGTTCTTTGCGAATCACGAGCAGATCCGACTTGCTGGCCTTCTCGACCAGCTTCACCCACTGGTCGTCCTCATCAAAGCGATCAGAGAACCGGACGCTGGCGATCTCGCCCTGCGGTAGCGACAGCTCGCCGAGCGTCGCCGAGGTCAGCTTCAACTGCTTGTCGATGATTCGCGTCTGCGCCGCGCCGAGCTTCGAGCCATCCCAGAGCGACACGACCGCCGCCGGCTTGTCGAACTTCGCCGGCTCACCACGAAACCGGACTTCAAGCACCTCGCTGAGTGGCACCGAATCTTCTTTACCGGCAATCACCAAGTTGACTCGGCCATCGCTTAACCCGCGCCACTCACCGAGCCGAGGCTCACCCTGAAACGAAACCACTTCGACTTGCGGTGCCGCGAGGACGGTGAGCAATACAACGGACAGCAAATTCATCGGTCGTCTCTCGCTGAGGATTCCAAATTCGCACGACGCGCCAGCGAGTGATTGCATTCAACAATAGATCGGCCACTCGCTGGCGCGTCGTGCTGGTTTCGTATTGCTCGTCACTCTTTCCCGGCGGGGCGATTCGCCAGCTTCTTGAAGTATTGCTCGATCGCTTCGCGGTAGTGGGACGGGAAGTTGCGGTTGATGACGTTTTTGGCTTCGGTGGCTTTCTTCGGAGGAAGCGTGCCCCAGCCAGCTTTGTTGCCGATGTCTTTCTTATCAACATCGCCCGGAGCGGTCGCTCCCTTCACGCTGCTGTCGTTGGCCGCGCCGCCGGATTGATTCTGGTTGCCGCCTTGACCACCTCCGCCACCGCCCCCCTGTTGCTGTTGCTCGACCTTCTTGATGATCTCGTCGAGCGCTTCGACGATTTCTTCTTCGACCTTCTGAGTCTTCTCACCCCCTCGGCCGAGTGTCAGACGGCGTTCGACGTCGAGCATCTTTTTGGCGACTTCGCCGAGCGAGGCGTCTTTGAGTAGTTCCAGGTCATGCCGCATCAGCAGTGCAACCGCCTTGTACCGTTCGGGGACGTTCTGCGTGTTGTCGAGCAGATTGCCGAGCGAACGCATCGCGTCTCCCTTTTTCAAAAGCTGATGCTCGCAGATTGCTCGTTGAAAGAAGTAGCTGGCGGGATCGACGATCTGTTTGGGATCGACGGCGACGAGCACTTCCAACGCTTCCTCGTATAGCTGCCGCTGAGCGAGGAATCGGCCAACGTACAGCCGCAGATGCTGGCGAGCAAAATTGGCCATCGCGTCCGTCTGCGGGATGACCTCGCGCGGCCAAGTGGCGATCGGTGTCGCTTCCTGGCAGGCGTCCACGATCTTCTTGGCATCGGCATCAGCCGTGGTCAGCGTGCGGATGACTCGTTGAAAGATCTCTTCGGTGGTCAGCGGCGCTTCTCCGAGCGTCCACTCTTGGGCCACTCGTTCGAGCACGGCCTTGTCGGAGATGCCACGTTCGGCGACCCACTGCAACGCTTGCGTCCGCGCGTCAGCGGCAGTTGGCGGGGCGAAGACGGCATCAGCCGCCGAGACTCTGGCAGCCAGCAACGGCAACACGAGCCACAACGAAAACCAAGTCGCTCGGTTGAAGAACAGCGACACGTTCATCATCAGCCGGACGACCGCGCTATCGGGAGGCACGGTTTGCGGCTTGGATCCGAATTGACCGCTCACGTTGGAAACGGGGCCGCCTCCTGAGAGAGCGGATGCGGCGGTGGTGGGAGAGACTTTGAGCCGATGGACCGCGGCCCATTGGCGAACCGAATTGGACGCTGGGTGGTTCATTTGTTTTTCCCCTTCACCAAATCGGACGTGGCTTGCTGAATGCGAGCTTGGCGTCCCGAAAGTTGTTGGAGTTGCTGCACCGATTCTTCCTGCGTGGCTTGCTCGCCCTCGAACGTGCGGCTGAGTTGTTTCGTGCGGCGGTTCACTCGCAGTTGCAACGAGCGGAGCATTTTCAGTTCGGCGAGTTGATCGACCAATGGTTGCGACTGCTCCTGTTGCTGTTGTTGTTGCTGTTGTTGCTTCTTCTTCTCTTCGTCCGACTTCTCCATCTCTTTTTGGAGCGCTTCAATCAACTCTTCGAGGGCCTCAATGACATCCTTCTCGACCGCTTGGGTCAGCTCGCCGACCTTTGCGTCACGCAACCAGCCGACCAGCGATTGCACGTCTTGCCGGATGCCGGCGACCGATTCTGGAAACGCAATCGACGAGCCTTCTTCCTTCAACAGGATCAACGCCTTGTCCGCATCGATCAGGATTTCCTGCTCTCCCTGAGCCAGCTTCACGGCGCGAGCTTGAACCGAAGCCTTCTCCGATTCGCCCGCTTTCGAGAGTCGCACGGTGTCGTGATAGATAATGAGCTGCGCGGCTAGCATTTTCTTGAAGCGAGCTTCCAGCGCGGCGAGCATCAGCTTCTGTTCTTCTTCGCGAAGCTGGCGAAGGATCTCTTCGATCTTCTCTTTGGCTTCCATCAACTTCTTGATGGCCTCATCTTGTTCCTTCGAGGCGTCGTCTCGCTTCTGCTTCTTGAGTTCCTCGATTGCTCGCTTCATTGCGTCGCGAGACTCTTCAAGCTGTTTGCGGCCGGGAGTCTTTTGCTTCTTCGGATCGTCCTGTTGTTGGCTGTCTTGCTGGCCGTCCTGTTTCTGATCCCCCTCCGGCATCGGCATCGGCTGGCCCTCTTGTGGCTGACCATCCTGCGGTTTGCCATCCTGCTTCTTATCCGACGGCTTGCCCTCTTTGTCTTGGGGCTTTGAGCCGTCCTTGGGCTTGTCCCCCTTATTCATGTCGGAGGGCTTTGCCTCTTTGTCTTCGGGCTTCTTGTCGTCCCCCGGCTTTTTGTCATCGCCTGGCTTCTTGTCATCACCGGGCTTTTTGTCGTCACCCGGTTTGCCTTCTTTGTCGTTTGGCTTCGGATCGCGGCTCTTGGGATCGCCGGACTTGGAATTTAGTTCTTGGTTCTTGGAATTTGGCGGAGCCTCACCGTTTTTCTCGGCATCCTGTTTGTCGATCTTCTGGCCGAGCTTGTCGGCCTCTTTGGCGATGTCACCCTGCTTATCGGCGAGCTTCTTGGCATCGTCGCCCCGTTCGGTGCCGGCGCGGACGTCCTTCTCTTTGCCGATCATCTTGTTGATGTCTTTGAGCAAGTCTTGCAGCCGCTGTTTTTCCTTTTCGATCTCCGAGCGGCGATCCTCGGACTGCAACAGGTCGAGCAGGTTCTTGAGCTGCGCGACCAACTCCTCTTGCCGTTCAATCGCTTCGCCGAGCTGCGGTTGCTCCTTATTGAGCAGCGTGTAGATCAATTGCATCTGGTCTTCGACCCGTGTCTCCTGCGACTTGCCGAGGGCGCGGAACAGTAAGTCGGCTCGTTCGGGATCTTGCTTGCGCAGGATCTCCGCCATCTGTTGCAGCGTGAGATTGAAGCGTTTGTAGCGAGCCTTGATGGCATCCTGATCGCTGGCGAGGTTGGGCTTTGGCGGCGTAGGTTCTTGGCTGACGACAGTACTGATATGAGGCAGTAAGACAAGGACTGCGAGAAACGCAGTGCAGAGTGCA
>SXKJ01000348.1 GCA_005778115.1 Planctomyces sp.
CGAGCGGGGCGGCGTCAGCCCCCGGTTCCTGCGAAGGATGGATACACCGGGGGGCTGACGCCGCCCCGCTCGCCTGCGCTACTTGCGATCGCGGGCGTAGCGGACTCGGCAGCCGCGGGCGAGGGTTTCGGTGACGGCGGGTTTTTCGCCTTTGAGAGCGGCGGCGATCGCGATTTCGACATACTTCTGCTGAACCTTGCCTGCGTCGGTGCTGTCGTCCATCGCGCCCATGTAAACGATTTGGCGAGCCTTGTTGAGCACATAGAACTCCGGCGTGAAAATGGCTCCGTACTCCTTGGCGATCTTCTGCGAATCGTCGGAGAGATATTGAAACGCAAAGTCTTTTTCCTTGGCTCGCGCTTGCAGCTTGGGCAGGCGATCGGCCTCGATGAGGTTCACGCAGACAGCGACGACCGCCACCTTCCCGTTCGGTCCGGCGTGTTGTTTAGCGAGGGCGTTGAGGCGGTCTTCATAGTCCACGGCCGTCGGACAGCTCAGGCAGGTGAAGGCCAGCACGACGACATCCTTGTCCTTTAGTTCGACCAGCGAGTGCTTCTTGCCGTCAGTGCCGGGCAGATCAGCCCAGGCGGGAGCTTTGTCGCCGACGCTCAAGACTTCGTTGAACTCACCCGCCGAGAGCAGTTGGCTTGATGCACAGCACACCATGCACAATGCTAAACAGAATCGTGCCAAACCAGACATGAATGGAATCCTCATGTGACGGTAAATAGGTGCGTGCCACGACGCACGAGCGTTACGCAATGATGTCATCGAGCACGCGTGCACCGCCGACGCCGGTGAGCTTGTAGTCGCGGCCGCCGTAGCGGTATGTCAGCTTCTCGTGATCCAGGCCGAGCAGGTGCAGGATCGTGGCGTGCATGTCGTGTGGATGGACTTTGTTTTCGACTGCCTTGATGCCGAATTCGTCAGTCGCTCCATAACGCAGGCCACCCTTCACGCCGCCGCCGGCCACCCACATGGAATAGCCAGTGCCGTTGTGATCGCGGCCGTCCTTTTGTTTGACGTGCGGTGTGCGGCCAAACTCGCCGCCCCACATCACCAGCGTGTCCTTCAGCATGTCGCGAGATTCGAGGTCGGCGAGCAACGCTCCGAGTGGTTGATCGATTGCTTTGCAGTTGTTGGTCAGGTTGTTCTTGAGGCCACTGTGCTGGTCCCAGTTGGCGTGCGTGACTTCGATGAAGCGGACGCCGGACTCGGCCAAGCGACGAGCCATCAGGCATTGGCGGCCGAAGTTGTCAGTCGGGCCGCCGCCGATGCCGTACGAATCGAGCGTCTCCTTGGACTCTTTCGTCAGGTCGAGCACTTGCGGCAGTGCGTCCTGCATGCGGAAGGCGAGTTCGTAGGATTCGATGACCCCTTCGATCTCGGCGTTGACATGTTGCCGGCCGAGCAGATCGCGGTTGAGCGACTGCACGAGGTCAAGCTGATCGCGTTGCAGCGAGCCGGGCAGGTGCTTGGAGGTAATGTTGCCGATGCGTGTGTCGGCCACCTTTTGGCCCTCGCGGCCGATGGCGGTCCCTTGATAGATCGCGGGGAGGAAGCCGCTCGAATAGTTCTGTGAACCGCCGAGATTGTTGGGCGGGTTGATCGTCACGAAGCCGGGCAGGTTTTGGTTCTGCGTGCCCAGGCCGTACAGCGACCAGGCTCCCATGCTGGGGCGAGCGAAGCGGAACTCACCGGTGTGCATCATCAAGAATGCCTGCGGGTGGTTTGGCACATCGGTCCACAGGCTGTTGATCAAGCACATCTGGTCGGCGTGCTTGCCAACGTGTGGGAAGAGTTCCGAGATCGGGAGGCCGCTCTGCCCTTGTTGCTCGAACTTCCACGGTGAGCCCATCAGTGTGCGGCCCTTCTGCTCCGGAGCGCCCTTGCCGTCGCGCTCGGCGAGAGCGGGCTTGTAATCAAACGTGTCCACATGCGAAGGACCGCCGCGCATACAGGCATAAATGACTCGCTTGGCCTTCGGAGCGAAGTGCGGTTCCTTGGAAGCCAGCGGGTTGGTGTAGTCGGCGGAGGCTCGCTGACCGACGAGGCCGGCGAAGGCCATCATGCCGAAGCCACTGGAAACGCGCTGCAACATTTCGCGACGGGACCAACTCATGACGGATCTCCTGAAAAAAGGCGGTGCAGTACCGCGCCCGTCAGGAAGCGGCCCCTCATGAGGCCACTCCCTAACGGTCGTGGTACGGTAGTTAGTCCACGTATCGAAACTCGGCTGAGGCGAACAGGGCTTGGCAGAAGGCGGCCCAGGATCGGACTCGGAGTTGCTCCTTATCTTTCTCGGCTTTCTCGATGGCCGCTTCGGAGCGTTTGATGAAGTCGGTTGACTCGGCGGATTCTTTCGCGGAGGGCTCACGATTCAAAGCGATGCGGAAGGCCATCGCCACACGAGCCGAGTCGCCCAGGTCACCGACGGCCAGCAGGCGTTCGGCGAAGTGCCGCGACTGTTGGACGAGGAATTGGCTGTTCATCAGAAAGAGGCTTTGCGAAGGAACGGTCGTGACATCGCGGACGCCGATGACCAGCGACGGGTCCGGTGCGTCGAAGAGTTCGAGCGCTTCGGGCATCGCGTTGCGGACGATTGGCAGGTAGATGCTGCGGTAGCGAACGCTGGCATCCGAGAACGTCGCGGGGTTCAAGCGGCCTTGCTGCACAACTTCTTCAGGCGACTTCGACACGATTGAACCGGACATGGATTCGAGGTCAAGCTGGCCGCTGGCGGCGAGGATCGCGTCGCGAATCTGGTCCGAGTCCATGCGATGCGGCGAGTGTCGCCAGAGATGAATGTTGTCTGGATCGGATTCGTAGCTCTTGGCGACGTGTGTGCTGGCGAGTCCATAAGTCCGTGTCAGCACCAGTGAGCGAACCAGTTTCTTGATCGACCAGCCGTCGCGCACGAACTGCAATGCGAGTTGATCGAGCAATTCCGGATGACTGGCTCTCTCGCCGAGTTCGCCGAAGTTATCGACGCTGGCGACGAGACCGCGGCCGAAGAGATGCTGCCAAACTCGATTGGCGGCGACGCGCGCGGTCAGCGGGTTGTTCGGCGACGCGATCCAATCGGCGAGTTGCAGTCGGCCACTATCGTTGGGGCCGATCTTCGGCAGTTCGCCGATCGTGGCCACCGAGACGACACCGCGTGGGACGGACGCGCCGCGGTTTTTGGAATCGCCACGAATACAAATCTGGCAATCGTCTGGTTTCTTTGCATCGCGGACCCCCATCGCCAACTCGCCGGTTGGTGGGGCGTTGGCTTGCAGGTCTTTGATCTCATCGAGGCAATGCCGCAGGTCATCACTGAGTTGCTTGATCTTGTCGGCCTCTTCGGGCGAGGCGTTCTTGGGGACTTTGACCTCGACCGGCGGCATGTCTTCCGGCTTCACGGGGGGCTGATTCTTGGCGGCCTTTTTCGGATTTTGTTTGGGCTTGTTGGCGGGCTTTTCCTTTTCGACAGCTCCCATCCGTTTGAGTTCAGCGGTCAGTTTCTGACGCTGCTCACGTAGTTCCGCTAATTCCGTGATGTGCTTCTGACGGACCTCGGCCATTTTCGGCTCGCCGTTGAGTTCGTGGAAGCCAGTGTTCTGCTGGCGTCCGTTCCCTTGTCCGCCGCCGGCGCTGTAGAGCGTCGTGGTACTCGTGAAGAGGCCGGCCATCGCGTAGTACTCGCGTGTCGGGATCGGATCAAACTTGTGGTCGTGGCAGCGAGCACATGCGACCGTCAACGCCATAAAGCTGGTCGTCGCGACTTCGATCTGCTCGGCGACGACGTCCATTTGGAAATCGGGATTGTTCTGGGCACGCGGCTTTGAGCCGAGCGCGAGGAAGCCGGTGGCGACCAGCAATTTGTCACGCTGCTGGAAGTTCTCCGACGGCAGCAAATCGCCAGCGAGTTGCTCGCGGATGAACTGATCGAATGGCTTGTCCGAGTTGAAGGCGTTGATGACGTAGTCGCGATACCGCCAAGCGTGCGGGAACGTGACGTTATCAGTGTTGCCGTTGGACTCGGCGAATCGCGCGACGTCCAGCCAGTGCCGGCCCCAACGCTCGCCGAATTGCGGCGACGCGAGAAGTCGATCGACGACGGCCTCGGCCGCTTGTGGGGACTTGTCGTTGACGAACTCATCGACCTCGGCCGGAGTCGGAATCAAGCCGACCAGATCGAGGGTGACTCGACGAATCCAGGTCCGGCGATCCGCATCGGCGACGGGATTGAGTTTATTCTTCTCCAAGGCCGCAAGCACGAACTTATCAATGTCCGACTTGGCCCACTGTTTGTCTTTGACGTTCGGTGCGGTGACTGTCTTCGGCGGCTGAAACGCCCAGAACTGTCTGCCGGCTTCGATGTCGATCTCTTTCTTGAGGGACGGAACCTTGCCACCTTCGCGCGGGTCGGGAGCACCCATCTTCACCCACGCCACGAAGTCGGCGATGACGGTGTCGGGAAGCTTCTTTTCGGGAGGCATTTCGAGGCCGTCATGCCGGATCGCTTCGATCAGCAGACTGTCTTCCGGGCTACCGGGGACGATAGCGGGGCCGGTCTCGCCCCCTTGGAGCAATCCTTCACGCGAGTCGAGAGCGAGTCCGCCCTTGAGTTTCGCTCCTTCTTTGGTCGAGTGGCATTCGTAGCAGCTTTCGACCAGGACTGGGCGGATCCGTTTCTCGAAGAAGGCGATCCCCTTTTTATCCGGAACCGCGTCGGCAGCGACGGCCAAGGCCGCTCCGCCAAATGCAGCGAATGCTCCCATCGTGACAAGCCATCGAGCCATGACCGCTCCTTTTGATTGACCGAGCCAGCAGTTCAAACACCGAGCTTCGCCAAGCGATGCGCCGGGCCTGAGCATTATTTCGTCCGGTTTGCGAACTGCCAACGCCAGCTTTGCCCTGGCGAGACCAGTGGATTAGCTTCCGTCGCGTCGGTCTCTGAGGCCAAGATCTTTGTGCCGCACCTTTGAAAAGGAACTCGATTCATGCTCAGTTTTCTCAAATCGGCGGCTCGCTCGCGAGCTTGGTTGGCAATTGTGGCGACGTTGATCGGAGCCAGTTCGGCGATGGCCGATGTGACTCTGCCGAACATTTTTGGCGAGCACATGGTTTTGCAACGCGGCCAAAAAAACAAAGTCTGGGGCAAAGCCGCCGCCGATGAAGAGGTGACGGTCAGCATCGCTTCGCAGATCCACAAGAAAAAAGCAGGAGCCGATGGTGCGTGGAGCGTGATGCTCGACCCGCTGGAGGTTGGCGAGCCGTTGACTCTGACCGTCAAAGGGAAGAACGAGATCAAGCTGGGCGATGTGCTCGTCGGCGAGGTTTGGATTTGCTCGGGCCAGTCGAATATGCAGTGGTCGGTGAATTCGTCCAACGATCCCGATTTGGAGAAGGCTGCCGCCAAGCACCCGAAGCTGCGAATGATCAACTTTCCAAACATCGGCGTTCAGGAGCCGATTTGGTCGCACCCCGATCGGCAGTGGCAGGTCGCCTCGCCGGAGACCATCGGAAATTGGTCGGCGGTCGGATACTTCTTCGCTCGGCAGTTGCAGCGGACGCTCGATGTGCCGGTGGGCATGATCAACAACGCCTGGGGCGGCTCGGCCTGCGAGGCATGGGTCAATCGCGATCTGCTGACGAAGACGGCCTCCATGCGACCGATGATGGAAGGCTGGATTCTCAAGGAGAAAGCGTTCGCCGACCTGTCGAAGCAGACGGACCTCAGCGAGGATCAGAAGAAACAACTCGCACAATTGCAGAATCAGATGCGCGGCAACGCTCGCCCGGCCAACATCTATAACGGCGTGCTGAGTTCCCACATCGGCTACGGCATCAAGGGCGCGATCTGGTATCAGGGCGAATCGAACGCCGGCCGAGCCTATCAATACCGCGACCTGTTTCCGCTAATGATTCAAAACTGGCGCGATGACTTCGGTCAGGGAGATTTTCCTTTTTATTGGGTGCAGCTCGCCGACTTCCAAGGCGAGAAACCGGAACCGGGCGACAGCGCGTGGGCCGAGTTGCGAGAAGCTCAGACGCTGACGATGAAGCGGCTGAAGAACACGGGCGAAGCGGTCATCATCGACATCGGCGAGGGCAAGGACATTCATCCTAAGAACAAGGTTGATGTCGGCCGCCGACTGGCTCGCTGGGCGTTGGCCGAGACTTACAAGGTTCCCGGCATCGCGGCCCGCAGTCCGCTCTACAAGTCGATGGAGACGGCCGGGAATAAGATTGTGCTGACGTTCGACAACGTCGCTCCGGCCGCGAATGGTTGGCGGCCCTTCGACGTCAACGAACCGCGTGGCTTTGCGATCGCGGGTGCCGACAAGAAATTCGTATGGGCTTCCGCCAAGATTCTGCCGGACGGACGGGTCGAAGTTTGGAGCGACAAAGTCACCGAACCCGCCTCGGTCCGTTACGGCTGGGCCGACAACCCGGTCGTCAATATGTATTCGTCGGCCGGATTGCCGCTGACTCCGTTCCGCACCGACGATTGGCCGGGCGTGACGATCGACAACAAGTAATTCTGGCCACGGATCAAACACGGACGAAACACGGATTTCGGTGAGCGACCAAGCGTTGTTTTCCGTGTTCAATCCGTGTTTTGTCCGTGGCAGTTCAGGAAGTGAGTCATGTCCGACCGCATCGCGACCGTTTTGCCGATCAATGAAGCAACCGCCTCGCCGCGTGTGGCTGCGATTTTCGAGGACATCAAGCGAACGAAGCAGATCGACTTCGTGCCAAACTTCTGGCGTGTGCTGGCGACGAATCCGGATCAGTTCGAATTGATTTGGACTCGACTGAAAGCGCTGATGCACCCGGAGGCGGCGGGGCGGACATCGCCGTTGGACGCGGTCACGCGCGAGATCATCGCGCTGGCCGTATCGGCGACGAACGGCTGCAGCTACTGCGTGAACTCGCAAACGGCGGCGGTGCGGAAGCTGGGGTTAAACGTCGAAGCGTTGGGTGAGGTGCTGGCGATCGTGGCGTTGTTCAACAGCACGAACGCGCTGGCCGAGGGATATCAAATCGTGCCGGACGTGCTGCCGCCGCTGTAAGACAAAGGGTCGTGCGTTCAAATCGCGTCGATCCAATCTCGCGTGAAGACAAAGAACTCATCCAACAGATCGGACGTATCGGAGACGACCGTGTCACGCACTGCTTTTCCAGCACCATTGCCTCCAGAGAGGACATCGCTACCGGCTTCGCCATCCACGCGGTCATTGCCGAGTCCTCCGCGTAGCAAGTCGTCACCGAGACCTCCGCGAAGACGATCGTCTCCATCCCCGCCGATGAGTGTGTCGTTGCCCTCCTCACCCATCAGGCTGTCGTTGCCGGTGTAGCCAGAGAGCGCATCGTCGCCGACGCCCCCCTTGAGCGTATCGTTGCCCGTGCCGCCATTGAGCGTGTCCGCTCCGAGATCGCCGAGTAACGAATCGTTTCCGTCACCTCCTAGCAGAGAGTCACTGTCAGCGCCACCGTTGAGTGTGTCGTTGCCGAGATCGCCTCTCAGCGTATCGAGGCCGTCCAATCCAGACAGCGAATCATTGCCGCTGCCGCCTCGCAGGAAATCATTTCCCGCTTGACCTTGCAGGTTGTCGTTGCCTGCTCCGCCTGCAAGTGAATCGTGCCCATCACCCGCGACGAGCGTGTCGTTGCCAGCGTCTCCTGCCATTGAGTCATCACCGCCGTTGCCGACTAAGCTGTCACTGTCGTTGCCGCCGACGATCGTGTCACCGCCCGCGCCGCCGATCAACGTGTCTCGGCCGGTGCTCCCCCAGAGATAGGTTGGCACCGAGACCGCCGACGTATCGACTCGATCATGCCCCGCACCGGCGTTGATTGTGATTCGCGCGGTGAAAGTCGATTCGAGCGACTGAATCAGGATGACATCGTTCCTCAGGCCGCCGGTGATGATCAACTCGTCGGTCGGGTTGATGAATTCTGAGACGACTCCATCCAGAATCAGTTGCGACTGCCCATCGTTCGGATCGGCGTTGTCTCGAATGGTCAGCGTATGCGCGCGGCCCGACGTCATCTGAATGGAGTGCGTCGCGGGAGCCGGTGTTTCGTCACTGCCACTGTCACCACTGCCGCTATCTCCGCCGGTGCCGTTGCCGCTGGTCACTTCCCATCCGATGTCCGCGAGCGTGGCGAAATCGAGCTGCGTGAAAAGTTTCCGAGTCCCTTGCAGCAACGAAGGGTCCAACGCGACTTCCTGTCCGCCGTCTCTCAGTCCTTCGCGAAAGTGGGCATCACCAGAGAGCGGGACATTGCCCCCATGCACCGCACGAGCATTCGGCCCCACGAAAGATTCGCCGGAGACATATCGGTCCCACGAGTCGGCCGTGCCGATCCCCAGCAGGTGACCCAGTTCGTGCGTCGCGACAGAAAGAAAATCGTGCTGATTGTAACTGAGTCCCGCTTCCGACGTGCCGAAGTACCAATTGGCATCGAGATCAAAACTGATCGAGCCGCCCCACAGGCTGAAGTCCGTTTGGGGATCATTCAACGCTCCGGATTGGCCGCGCGACTCCACTCGATTGAGCCACTCGCTGGAACCCGATGATGAGTACCCACCGGGACCACCAATTCCCAGAGGGCCCATTGCTCGCGCACCAACAAACACGATCAGCGTATTGGCGGGGATCGTCACGTCGGTCAACGAGAAGCTGCTGGCCCCGGACGGATTCGTGGTGTTCAACGTCCAAGTGTTCGTGCCACTGGGAATGATCGCCTGCAACTGATCGTTCAGCCGACTCCCCAGTGACTGCCCCGCCAATTCCAAAATCTGTTGGCGAGCCAGATCGTCAAAGAAATGATTCGCGTCCTGGCTGTAATCGAATTGAATGGTGATCGTCAGCAGTTGCCGCGCTTCCAGCCGTTCGGCTCGCGGACGAGCGCGGCCCTTGGTTCGTGCTGGACGGCGAACGAACGCTCGCAGCCACAACGACAGGCACCAGGACAACGCTCGCATGACAATCTTCCGCCCGTTGTTGAAGGCTCCGGCTAGATATCGGCCGGGGTTGTGGGGCGAGATTCCATTGCTCACTTTGAGCGGAAACAAGGCTCCGTTTTGCCCCGTTCGCCACATTTTCGAGTACACGCAGCGTCGCGTTGGAGCGACCCAACCGGCGGTGGTAGGCGGCGGTGAGTTTGAGGCCATGCGGCATCATTTGGCGGAGCTACACCCGCTCGGAGGCCGCGACTACAACTCGTCCATGACTCTTCTTCGCAGCCAACCGTCCCGACTCACCCTGAGACTCTCACGCGACCTGACACGGGATGTGAAGCGAGGCCATGCGTGGGTCTTCGTCGATGCCTTAAGAGAACTCCCGGCCGCCCCGCCGGGTGCTCAAGCCTTGCTGCTGGATAACACTCGCGGCCGACCGATTGCCGTCGGCTACTACGACCCGGAAAGCTCGGTCACGTTTCGTGCCTGCCGAGTTGAGGAACCACTACGCCTGAACGACGACTGGGCTGCCGAACGATTCCAAAACGCCCTCGCTCTGCGTCGCCGTTTATTCGATGAGCAGACCACCGGCTACCGACTCTTCAACGGCGAAGGAGACGGTGTTCCCGGACTCGTCTGCGACCGCTACGCCGATGTCGCCGTGATCAAGCTGGATGGCCCAGCCGCGAGCTCGTTTTGGGACATCGACGGCATCGCCGAGTGGCTCGTGAAACACGCCGGAGTCAGTGCCGTCGTCGAGCGTCGCAAGCAGCGCGGCAGGGAAGGGCGGTGGTTGATCGGCGAACGCTCCCCGCTTATCGAGTTTCTTGAGCACGGCGTGAAGTTCACGGCCGATGTCCTCAGCGGCCAGAAGACCGGCTTCTTTCTCGACCAGCGAGACAACCGGCAGACGATCCGGCGGATGTGTGCCGACTCGCGCGTGTTGAATGTCTTCAGTTACACGGGCGGCTTCTCGGTGATGGCCGGAGTCGGCGGAGCGAAGCACGTCACGTCCGTCGATTCCGCCAAACCGGCGATTGATGCGGCCGACGCCCACTGGCTGCTCAACGGCTTGCCCGCCGATGCTCACGCCGGCATTGCGGTGGATGCGTTTGAATTCCTCGACGAGGCACGCCTCAAGCGTCGCAAGTGGGACGTCGTGATCATCGATCCGCCCGCGTTTGCTCCCTCGGAGGCCAGCGTGGCCCGTGCGATCTCGGCATATCGCAAACTCGCGTTCAATGGTGCGACGCTGACCGAGCGTGGCGGCTTGCTCGCGCTGGCCTCGTGCTCCAGTCACATCGATATGACATCGTTTCTGGAATCGTGCGAAGAAGGCATCTCCGAAGCACGCCGCCGAGCCACGCTCCTGGCCATGCAATCGCAGCCTGTCGATCACCCGACACCGCTCGCGATGCCGGAGTTTCGCTACTTGAAGTTTGCGCTGCTGCGTTGCGAGTAGGTCAGCCTTTCCAGACTGACCCGAACGGTATTGTGCGTCTTTGGCCAATTCTGGTCAGGCTGGAAAGCCTGACCTACTTTAATCGCGTCGCCAATTTGTCCACGATCAGCCGCCCAACATTCAGTGCCGCCGTCGCCGCCGGTGACGGCGCATTCAGCACGTTCACAACCAGATCGTTTTCGACAATCTCAAAATCATCGACCAACTTGCCATTACGACCGAGCGCCTGCGCCCGCACGCCCGACGGCGCGGCATGGAGATGCTCGGCGCGAATCTCTGGCATCAATCGTTGCAGCGCTCGGACGAACGCCGCTTTGCTGAATGATCGCCACATCTCGCCGCAGCCGGTCCGCCAATGCGTTGCCGCCATGCGCAGGAAACCGGGGTACGTCAGCGACTCAAACAGATCTCGCAGATTGATGTCCAGCTTCGTATAGCCCTCACGCGCAAACGCCAGCACGGCGTTTGGGCCACACTCAATGCCACCGTGAACCAGTCGCGTGAAATGCACGCCCAAGAACGGAAACTTCGGATCGGGGACCGGATAGATGAGATTACGGCAAAGGTGTTGCATCTCCGGCTTGAGCTCAAAGTACTCGCCCCGAAACGGAACGATCTTGGAATCGACCGGCGTGCCGCTGAGCTTCGCGACTCGGTCGCCGTGCAGGCCCGCGCAGGTCACGACGTATCGCGTTTCAATCTCTCCAGCTGTCGTCTGCACGATCAT
Organism: Planctomyces sp.; assembly: GCA_005778115.1. Classification (GTDB taxonomy): domain Bacteria; phylum Planctomycetota; class Planctomycetia; order Planctomycetales; family Planctomycetaceae; genus SXKJ01. The sequence goes on from SXKJ01000348.1 coordinate 11,149, forward strand.
CCGCCCGCTCGATCGCGACATCGACGTCACACGCGCGTTGAACAGAATCGTGCCCCCTTTCTCACGAATCCGTACCGCCAGCTTCTCGCAGACGCCGGGGTAATCGACAATCCCCGCCTCCGGCACATGAATCGCCGCGATGCCCGCCGTGTGCGGTTCGAGTTCCCGTAACCGCTCCGGCCCGATCAGTTCGCACTGCACCCCATTGGCTTGTCCGCGAGCGAAGATGTCCTGCATCTTCGGAAGCTCGTTCTCCGTCACCGCGACGATCACCTTACCGCAGATGTCGTAGGCGACTTGTTCGCGCTGGCAGAATTCCTCCATCGCTTTCTTGCCCTCGCGGCAGTTCGTCGCCCGCAGCGATCCCGGCTTGTAGTAGATGCCGCTGTGCAGCACGCCGGAGTTCCGCCCCGTCTGATGAAACGCCAGCGTCGCTTCCTTCTCCAGAATCGTCACACGCGTGCCGGGAAATCGTTCGAGCAACCGATAGGCGGTCGCCAGGCCCACGATTCCGCCACCAATGATCGCCACGTCTGTCTGAGTCATGTTTGATTTCGCCTTTCGTTTGGGCGAGCGTTGTAGTTTGTGACCCTCAACTTGGCGAAGGGGAGAGGGCCTCCTAGATTACCCGCCCTTACACGACTCCACGGGCGAGCGGCAGGGCCTTAGCCCTTCGAGTCATCGCCTGTGTGGCTGGAAAATCCTCGGAGGGCTAACGCCCTGCCGCTCGCCTGGACGCTCGGAATTCAAAAATGATCGTCAGTTGGAATTGGTTGCAGGACTACGTTTCTCTCGATGCTCCCCCATCCGAGGTCGCTGAACGGCTGATGATGGCCGGGCTCAATTTGGAGTCGATCGAACCTCACGGCGACGACCAGGCGATCGACTTGGAAGTCACCAGCAACCGCCCCGATTGCCTGGGGCACATCGGCGTCGCACGCGAAGCCAGCGTCCTCTTCAACAAACCGCTGACAATTCCGCCGGCCAACGTTAAGTCCAACGGTCAGCCGATTGAGAAAGCCACGTCCGTCGCCATCGAGTGCCCCGATCTCTGCCCGCGCTATGTCGCTCGCCTGATTCGCGGAGTGAAGATCGGCCCCAGCCCGAAGTGGCTGAGCGACCGGCTGGAAGCGATCGGCATCACGCCGATCAACAACGTCGTCGATGTCACCAACTATTGCCTGATGGAAAGCGGCCAGCCGTTCCATGCGTTCGATTTCGACAAACTGCGAGGCGGCCGCATCATTGTCCGCCGCCCAAAGCCCGGTGAAAAAATACAAGCCATCGACCACAACGAATACTCGCTGACTCCCGACATGTGCGCGATCTGCGATGCCGAACGCCTCGTCGCCGTCGCCGGAGTCATGGGGGGAGCCGCCACCGAAATCAGTTCTTCCACCAAGAACGTCTTGATCGAGGTCGCGGACTTCTCGTCGATGTCAATCCGCGCAACCGCTCGCAAGTTGAATCTGCACAGCCCGTCGTCCTATCGCTTCGAGCGCGGCGTCGATGCCCACCAAATGGATTGGGCCAGCCGCCGCTGCTGCGAGCTGATCCAACAAGTCGCCGGCGGCGAACTGCTCGAAGGTTCGATCTGGGCCGGTCAACCTCCGGTCGCCGAGCCGACGAAGGTCTCGATCCGTTCCAATCAGTTCCGCCGCATCCTGGGAATCGACATTCCCACCGAAGAGTCGAATCGCATCCTCGTCGCACTCGGACTCAAGCCGAGCAGCGACCAGTCCGATGCGGACGGCACGCGACACTACCTGGCTCCCAGTTGGCGACGTGATCTCTCTCGTGAGGCAGACTTGATCGAAGAAGTCGCGCGCATCCACGGCTACGACAAGATTCCCGAAGACGTCTTCGTACCATTGTCGCTCAGCGAGAAGACACTGACCGAACGGGTTCTCGACCGCGTTCGCGATACACTCACGGCCGCCGGCTTCTTCGAGACGATCACGCTGTCGTTCGTCAGCAGTGAGTTGGCCGACCTGATCACCCCGTGGCCTTCGCAGCTTGCGGTGGAAGCAGACGCTGGCAGCGTCCGCCACGGTTGTCTCAGCGTCGATCATTCATCGCGACGGCAAGAGAACACCTTACGACAAAGTCTGATCCCCAGCCTGCTCGTCGTCCGCCGCGACAACGAACGTCACGGGAACTTCAACGCAAAACTCTTTGAGACTGCCGGTGTCTACCTCGCCGCGCGGCCCGGAGATCCGACCGCCGAACCGCGCCGAGTCGCCTTCGTCATCGGCGGATCGTTCGTCGAAGCCAAAGGGGTTATTGAAACGCTCGGCCGCCGCATCAACCCGCAGTCCCTCGTCACCGTTCGCCCACTGGATCTGCCCCACTTCGTCCCCGGCCGAGGTGCCGAGGTTCTACTCAACGGTCAGTCACTCGGCTGGCTCGGTGAATTGTCTCGCGAGCTCACGGACAAGCTCGACCTGCGCGACGCCGTGATCGCTGCCGAACTGGATTTCGCGACGCTCGAAGCGGCCCCCAACCTCGTGCCCACGTTTGCCGAACTGCCGCGTTTTCCAAGTATCTCCCGCGACCTCAACTTCGTGATCGATGAGTCGGTCACTTGGGAATCTCTACTCGAAGTCGTCCGTTCCGCCGCCGGCTCGTCGCTCGATGTAGCCACATTCGGCGGCCAGTACCGAGGCCAACAAATCCCAGCCAACAAAAAGTCTTACTTACTGACCGTCGCGTTCCGAGCCGCCGACCGCACGCTCACGAACGACGAAGTTGATGCCGCCGTGAAGTCGGTCATCAACGCCTGCGCGGAGAAGCTCGGAGCGGTACTGAGGTGAGTCGCATCGCCGGGTCGTAGCCGCGTTCGTCAGAACGCGGCCCCCCCCACTCTGGCAAGTGCAGCTATTCAAGCAGTCGGGAGCTGCGACTCACGCTTTTGAAAAAGCGGATTCCGCCAAACGCCCATGTGATGCAGCCAGAACTGCCACAGCACCTGCAACGTCCGCAGGCCATATGTCACGCTGCGCCCGAAGTTGATGCTCGATGCTTCATCGAAGTAACGCACGGGCACCGGAATGTCGCCCAGCTTGAACCCGAAGTGGACCGCCTGCGCTAGAAATTGACTGTCGAACACGAAATCGTCCGAGTTCCGCTCAAAGGGAATCGTCTCCAACACGTCACGGCGATAAGCCCGGAACCCGCTGTGAAAGTCACCCAGATTTTGACCCAGCGCAATGTTCTCGCAGGTGGTCAGCCCGCGGTTGGCGACGTATTTCCACTTCGGCATTCCGCCATCGAGTGCCTCGCGTCGCGTACGAATACGCGAGCCTAAGATCACATCACAGATCCCCAGTTTCAGAATCTCGACGGCGACGGCGATGACTCGGCTGTCGTACTGATAGTCCGGGTGAATCATCACGATGAACTCGGCTCCCCGCTCCAGCGCGTGCCGATAGCAGGTCTTCTGATTCCCGCCGTAGCCGGAGTTTTTTTCGTGAGTGATGACCGTCAGCCCCAATCGCCGAGCAATCTCCACCGTGTTGTCGCGACTGCAATCATCCACCAGGATGATCTCATCAACAGCACCCGAGGGGATGTCAGCCACCGTCCGTTCAAGCGTCGCCGCAGCATTGTAGGCGGGCATAATCGCGATCGTTCGTCCGACACTTTTCGTCACGGAAGAAACCGCCGCAGCCGTGCTCAAGAGAGGGCTTGCAGCGATTGACGGAGTCATCTCGACGGCCACTTGAACCCCAAAGTCAGTCATACTCTCAGCCCGATTTCAGAAACTTGCGAGACCCATAGACAGACGGTACAACCCGTCGCGTGCCGCGCGCCACTCTCGATAAATCGGGCGATTAACTCAGCGGCTAGAGTGCCATCCTCACACGGTGGAAGTCACTGGTTCGAATCCAGTATCGCCCAGCTTTACGGAAGTAACCCCGCCGAAATGCGGGGTTACTTCATTTTCGTGATGCGGCGAGTGGTTCAGCGCGAATATGGTCGGCGTTTTGGCGCGGCCAGGGAACAAATCTCAAATCATCTTCCCCGACAATGAAGTCGGCATGAAATGTCGAGCACCTCGCACTTCAGTCCTGCCGATCGCAGCCGGCGACTCGCGCAGTAGGTTCCCCTCACGAGTCATCCGGGACGTCAAACTCCAGCCAACGGTCATAGTCCTCCCGACCGTTACTAAACGAATTCCGTGAGTCACGCATCAAGTAGATCGTGAGTCACGCATCAAGTAGATAAGGAGCGTACCACGATAACAATCGGAAAACTCATCACTTCCGTCAGGATGCCTGCTGCCATTTCAAGGAGAACGACTTTGGCAATCCGAAAGCGCGCTTCAATGGTTGTTGCCGCGTTTGCGTGCTTTGCCGCATCCGGATGTGTCGCGTTGCCGATCGGAGCCGAACTGTCAAATCGCGCATCGGATTTCGTGACCTCGGTTCACGAGCGACAGCAGCTTGCCGTTGAGGCCATGCGAATGCGTCGCCAAGCAACCGTCGAGGAACTACGCGTTGAAAATTACAGAATTCGCGACGAAATCAAAGACGGCACGGATCGCCGTCGAGCGGAAGCACTCATGCAGCGAGACGCTCTCCGAACTCAGTACGACGAAAAATTCATACACTGCTAGTTCTACTGTCCGTTGGTCTTTATCGAATCTAAGTTTTTGTGGGACAGTCTCTTCAGGGTTTTATTGAACCAGGAGGGGAGTTTGCCATGGACGGGCGTTTTGAGGTTCGGCGTGCGGAGTTGTTGGCACAGGCACAG
>SXKJ01000349.1 GCA_005778115.1 Planctomyces sp.
AAGAATTCCCGACACGAGGTCACGATCTGCCGTCCCGCCTGCGCTTGGCGGTGACGGATGCCTATGTTCGCAAAGGCTCGAAACGAGCCCGCTACCATCCCCCCAACCCTGATAAAAAACCTCTCGGAGATCCCAAACTCCGCCCGCTCTCTCCGCAAGAAAAGAAGCAACTCACCAACTTCACGAATGAAAACATCGCCGCTTAAAAATTCTTCACGGCGTTGCGATGTCGGGCCGCGACCCGCCGGGGCCGGTCCATTCGGACCAGCCACCGTGATTCTGCATGTAGAGCCGGCCCGGAGCATCCTTGTGTCCAGCGATCTTGTGGACGCACTGGCCGAACTCTGGATAGGGATCGGGAGAGAAGCCAGTGCCGACTCCGTTGTTCGCCGCTTGGAAGGTCGTGCCGCCATCTTCGCTCAGGTAATGGCCGCCGGTGGAGATGCCCAGATGAATCCGATTGCCGGATCGGTAGATCGTGTGCATGCACAAGCCACCGTTACCCGGTTGCCATTGCTTGGCGTGATCGTGATTGCTGATGCCGGAGACCAACTCCCACGAGTCGCCGCCATTGCTGCTGTGGAAGAGAGACGCCGGCTCGACGCCGCAGAACAAATCCTTCTTGCTGAGTCCCGGCTCGATCGACCAGATGTTGGCGAGCGCTCGGCCATCTTCCTTCGGGAACGCGGGGGCGGACTTCGTCTCTTTGAACTTCTGGCCGAGATCGTTCGAGACCAGCACCTTCATGCCGAACCAGGGATTGCAGCTCGATGCGTAAATCTTCGGAGTCCCGCGCGTGTCGATCAGCGACGAGTACGCCGGCACGCCATTTCCAAACGGGCCTCGAAGCGAGAACTTGCCTCGCGTCTTGGAACCCTCGGCGACAAACAGACCCTTCTTGGTTCCGATCGTGAGCACCACTCGTTCGGGCATGATTAACCTCCAGAGACAGCGGGGAGAATGAAGAGCGTGTCGCCAGGCACCAGCACCGACTCCAGCCCTTGCCGCTCGCGCACATGAGCCGAGTTCACGAACAAATTGAGGTGACGCCGGACCGCGCCGGTTTCGTCGCAAATGTTACGGTACAAACTCGGACGGAGACGTTCCAACTCGGCCAGCGCGGCACGCACGCTTGAGGCGGAAAGGAATAATTCCTTCGCCCCATCGCATTCGACACGCAGTTCGCGCGGGACATGAATCGTGATGGTCGTGGACGTGATCAGCCTCCGATGGTCAGTTTCGTCAGCGCGATCTGTCCGGCGAAGCAGACGTCGACATCGTGGCCGCCGGTGCGGGGGCGGTCGCGATAGATACCTCGGTAGTGCCAGCGGTCTTCGAGCGGCTCGAACCGCACGTCGTGGCGATTGAGGTCCAAGCGGCACTCGACGATCGGCGGATGCGGATGTGTCGGCTCCCAGATCGGAAAGTTGACGTTCCAAAATCCTTCGGACGGTGGCGACTCAGCCAGCAGACGGGACAGCACGCCGCGCAACAGGTCAGCTCGCGAGGGCCAATCGACCGAGTCCTTTCGGCCAACGTATTGCGACAGCGCGATGCCGGGCGTGCCGAGCAGCACCGCTTCGCGCACTGCGGCGACTGTCCCTGACATGTAGACGTCGATGCCAAGGTTGCCGCCGTCGTTGACGCCGGAGAGCACCCAATCGACATCGGCGGCGACTTGCATCAAGCCCAGTCGAGCACAGTCAGCGGGCGTGCCGTCGCAGGCGAACTCGCCGGGGCGGACGTTGGTCAGCGCGAGCGGTCTGTCGTTGGTCACTTGATGCCCGCAACCGGAACGAACTCCGTTAGGGGCGACGACGATCACCTCGCCGAATTCGCGAGCGACTTGCGTCAGCAGTCTCAGGCCGGGGGCGTCGATGCCGTCGTCATTGGTCAGCAGGAATCTCATGGAGCCTCGTGGGGGAAGAATGCTCTTGGGGCAATTGCCGAATTCGATCTATGTTCCCGAGGAAATCTCAGGGGCGGGATTCTGTCGAACGTCTTCCATCCGAGCAAACCCTTCTCACTCGATCGACTATGTCACGCCGCATCAATCCCTTCTTGTGGCTCCTGATATTTCTCACACTGACGGGCTGCGCGATCTCACGCCGCTACGGATCGCTGGAATTGCCACAAGCGGCTCGACTGGTCGAACTGGGCGAACCGGCCGAGGTCGCTCCGCGCGTGCAGCAGGCGGAGATTCGGATGGTCTCGGCGACGGCCGCTCGCGAGCCGAGCAACGTGCTCGTTCTCTCCGGCGGCGGGTCCAACGGAGCGTATACGGCCGGAGTTCTCAACGGTTGGACGGAAGCCGGGAATCGGCCGCAGTTCGATGTCGTCACCGGCATCAGTACCGGAGCGTTAATCGCGCCGTTTGCCTTCCTGGGTTCCGAGTTCGACGGCCTCTTGAAGCGGAACTACACGGAGAGCCGCGATCGGGACATCTTCATTCGCCGCTGGTTGCCCGCGTTGGTCTACGCGGACTCGCTGGCCGATTCGAGTCCGCTGCGGAAGCGGATCGCCAGCGAAATCACGCCGACGATTTTGAAACGAGTCGCCGAAGCCCACCGAGACGGCCGGCGTCTGTACGTCGGCACGACCGACCTCGACTCGAAACGACTCATCGTCTGGGACTTGGGAGCGATCGCCGAAGGCAAAGACCCCAACAAGCTCGAACTCTTTCGCGATGTGCTGCTGGCGTCCGCGTCAGTCCCCGGCCTTCTGCCACCAGTCGAGATCGACATCAACGTCGATGGCGAACGGCATGCGGAGTTACACGTCGATGGTGGTGTCGCCGCGTCATTGTTCCTGCAACCCGCGATGCTCGGCATGTCGGCGAACGATCCCGATGAGGCAAAGGTGCGCGACGATCTGAACGTGTACGTCATCGTCGCCGGGCAATTGCGACTTCCACGTCGCAAAGTGCAACGCAAACTCTCGGCTGTCATCGAAGAGTCAGTTGGCGGTGTGCTGCAAGCTCAGATGGACGGCGACTTGCTCAAGACATACTTGATGAGCCGCTGGGCCGGAGCTTCGTTTGCCCTCACCGCCGTGCCGCGTGACTTGGCCGAAGAGTCCTCGCCAATGGTGTTCGAACCACGCACGATGCAGAAGCTGTTCGACGTCGGCTTCAAGCACGCCGCCTCCAAAGCTGGCTGGCAGAACGCTCCGCTGAGCCTCTCGCCGGAGGAACAAGTCCCACCGCGCGGCAGCGTGCAATTCAAAGTCGAAGAGCCAGTTGCTGGCCGAGCGGTTGCAGCGGAGTGACGTGGCCGACGCTGCCAGCGTCGGGCTCGGATGCTGGCAGCATCCGCCACGATCACGCCACTTGGACTCTCAAAACTTTCGGCCCGTCCGAAAAAACAGATCAGAATCCGTTTTCCCATCGGGATTGCCGAAGTATTCTGTCGAGCGTCTGCGTTTCTCCCGCCTTCATCGCTCGCCCCGAAAAGGTCTCCGAACATGCTCGACCTGCTTGGTTCTGGAACTCGCACCTGTGACGGCGTTTCTCGCCGCGATTTCATCCGCGTTGGTAGCCTCGCCGCTGGCGGCCTGACTTTGGCGAACACGCTGCGAGCGGAATCGACTGCCGACGAAAAGCCGGCGCGACGTAAGGCGGTCATCCAGATCTGGCAAGCCGGTGGGCCTAGTCATATCGACATGTATGATTTGAAGCCGGGAGCGCCTTCCGAATTCCGTGGCGAGTTCAAACCGATCCCGACCAACGTCCCCGGCATCGAAATAGGCGAGCATTGCCCGCTGCAAGCACAGGTGATGGACAAGCTGGCGATCGTCCGCTCGGCCACGCACACCAACGCCGGACACGGCATGGGCTCGCAGTTGATGCTGACCGGCTATCAGCCGACGATCGAAGTCAACAACAACATCTATCCGGCATGCGGTTCAGTCGTCGCCCGCATGCGTGGGGCGAATGCCGAGAGCTTGCCAGCCTACGTCAACCTGCCGAACTCACTGGGGCTAGGCAAAGCGGCGTACCTCGGCGCATCGTTCAATCCGTTCGCTCCCGATAGCGATCCGAACAATGACGGCTTCAACGTCCGGAACCTGAAACTTCCCGGCCGAGTCAGCCTGTCACGTCTCGAACGCCGACAAGGTTTGATGGGCAAGCTCGACACAATCCGCCGCGACATCGACACACAAGGTGACATCGCTGGCCTCGACACGTTTTACCGCGACGCGATGGAGATGATCACGAACGACCGCGCCGTCCGAGCGTTCAACATCCAAAAAGAAGACCCGAAGCTGCGCGACCATTACGGCCGCAACGATCTCGGCCAAAGCTGCCTGCTGGCTCGGCGCTTGGTCGAGGCGGGCGTGACCTACGTCACGATCCAAGCGGGCGGTGGCTGGGACACACACGGCGACAACTTCGCGCAGCTCAAGAACAACCTGCTGCCGAAATTCGACCGAGCGGTCGCGGCACTTGTCACCGACCTGCATCAACGCGGCCTGTTCGACGATGTGCTGGTGATGTGCTTCGGAGAGTTCGGTCGCACCCCACGCATCAACGGTGGCTCTGGCCGAGACCACTGGCCCGGCGCGATGAGCGTCGTCTTCGGCGGCGGCGGACTCACGATGGGTCAAGCCATCGGTACGACCGACGCCCGCGCCGAGTATCCGACGACGAAACCGTACACACCCGGCTGCGTCCTCTCGACGATGTACAAGGTGCTCGACATCGACCACCACCATGTCTTCTTCGACCAGGCCAAACGCCCGCTGCCAATCCTCAACGAAGGCGAGCCGATTCCGGAATTGGTGTGAACGATGCCGGTCATCAGCCGTTTCTTCGGCATCTCGATTGTGATGTACCATCGCGATCATCAGCCGCCGCATTTTCATGCCAAGTACGGTGAAGCCGAGGCAACAGTTGAGATCGCTACGGGAGTTACCGAGGGCAGCCTGTCTCGTCGCGTGTTGCAACTGGTCAACGAATGGCGTGAACTGCATCAGCCTGAGTTGCTGGAAGACTGGCGGTTAGCGAGGGCGAACAAACCACTCAAACCAATTCCTCCACTGGACTGACCGATGATTCTGCACGTTGAAGACGCCCGATACGTTCGCGATTTTATCGTCTGGCTTCGTTTCAATGACGGGGCGGAAGGTGAAGTCGATTTGAAAGACGAGTTGTTCGGCGAGGTCTTTGAGTCGTTGCAAGACGTCACGCAGTTTCGACAGTTTCGGCTCGATCCCGAACTCAACACGATCGCGTGGGTCAACGGAGCGGACTTGGCTCCGGAGTTTTTGCACGAAAGGCTTTCGGTGCTGGCGTAAAACCGCTCTGGCTTGTCCCTCGACCGAGTAATGAGATGCCCTGCAACGTGATTCGCTCATCGCTGTCTGTGTTGATTCTGGTGGAACTGTTGTCGGTCGCCGCATACGCCGAACTTCCGCTGATCCGGTTTGATCGTCTCAGCCCGATCGGTGCGGCGGCGGGGTCAACGGTTGAGATTGAAGTGCTGGGCGGCGACATCGAAGAGATGAAGTCGTTGCGGTTCGATCATCCGGGGTTGAAGGCCGAGTTCGTCAAGGAGCGGTTTTTCAAAGTCAGCGTCGCGGCGGATATGCCAGCGGGGACGTATGACGTGCGGTTGGTCGGGCGGTTCGGTGTCAGCAATCCGAGATTGCTGGCGGTCTCGCACGGGCTGACCGATGTCGCGGAAGTCGAGCCGAACAATGAACCGGAGAAGGCGCAGCTTGTCGTGATCAACTCGGCGATCAACGGGAGCAGCGATCAGAACGGCGAGGACTGGTTTCGATTCGAGGCGAAGCGCGGGGAGCGAGTGACGGTTGAGTGCTTGGCGATGCGGCTCGACTCCACGATGGATGGAACGCTCACGCTGACGAACAAAGCCGGCAAGCCGTTGGCCTCGAACAGCGATTACTTCGGGGCCGATCCGTTTCTCGATTTCGTGGCACCGGAGGACGGCGAGTTCTTCGTGAAGTTTCACGACCTGACGTTCAACGGCGGAGCGCCGTATCGGCTAGTCATCTCGCATCGGCCGCACGTCGAGAACGTCTTTCCGCGAGCGATCACGGCGGGGCAATCGGCCTCGTTGACGGTGCTCGGCCGGAATCTCGGCAGTGGGGCGAAGCCGTCGGCTGCACGCATCACGGACGTGCCGCTCGACGAATTGACGTTGCCACTGGCGGCTCCAGCGGACCTGCTCGACTTGCAGACGTATCGGTTTCTCGAACATCCGACCGATCACTCGGTGTCGCCGACGGCGGGAACCTGTACGCTCACGGGGTTTCAATGGCGGCCGGAATTGCCCGGCGTGGGGCCGGCCATGAGTGCTCAGCGGCTGCTGGTCGTTCGCGATCCGGTGACGATCGAAGCCGAGCCGAACAACGAGTTCGAGAAGCCGCAGCCGATCACGTTGCCCGCGATCGTCGCGGGACGCTTCGATCAGCCGCGCGATGCCGATTGGTTCGAGGTCACGGTTCCGGAGAACGGCAACTACGCCGTCGAGGTATTTTGCGAGCGGCTCTGCGGACGAGCGGACCCGGTCGTTGTGGCCTTCGACGAAAAGCGAAACCGCGTGGGCGAGCACGATGACTTCGGGCATCGCCAGCAGGCGTTCGACGGCCATCTCCGCGATCCGGTCGGGATGCTCTCGCTGGTCAAGGACCACAAGTACCGCATCCTCGTGCAAGAACGTTACGGCCGAGGCGGACCGCGCTACCAGTACGTCTTGTCGCTGCGAAAGCCGCAGCCCGATCTGTACGTCGCCGCGATCCACAGCCAGAACCCCGGCCCCGGCCACCTGACGCTGTGGAAAGGGGGAACCGCGCACCTCGACGTCGTGACGCATTTCCGAGACGGCCACAACGGCCCGTACACAATCACCGCCGAAGGTCTCCCGCCGGGAGTGTTTTGTTCGCCGACGACGACCGACGACCAACGCGGCACGATTGTCTTCTGGTCCGACGAAAACGCCGCCGACATCGACGCTCCGATCAAGCTGATCGCGACGGCGAAGATCGGCGAACAGACCGTCCGCCGCGAAGTCCGGCCCTACACGCGCGTCTGGAACCAAGCCAACATCAGCAGCAGCCGCCCGACTCGCGAGCAGCTCATCGCTGTGCGCGAGACCGCGCCGTACTCGCTGGAACTCGTCCCGAATCAAATCGAGATCGAAGCGGGCAAGACCGCCGAACTGAAAATCCAAGCCAAACGCTACTGGCCCGAATTCAAGAACTCGATCAACCTGATCCCGCTGTCGTTCAAAGGCAATTTCCAGATGCCCAACACAACCATCGCCGCCGACACGAACGACGTGACAATCCGCATCACAGTGCAGGCCGGCACTCGCCCCGGCGATTACACGATGTCCGTCCTCGGCCAAGCCCAAGTGCCATTCAACAAAGTCAAGGACGCGAAGGACCGCCCCAACACGCTCGTCTCCATGGCCAGCCGCCCGGTGACGATCAAGGTGACGGAACCGCCGAAGAAGTAACCGCTAGCTGCAACTGCGCGAGCTCATCTTGGACGTAGGCATTGAGTTTTGACTCAGCAGCTAAGATGCGCTCTGCTATTTTGACGGCTCGCTTGCTTCGCATTCTGTCTATGCTAGCGGCGATAATACTTTGGCCCTCGTATTGCGGCTCATTTCGTGTTATTTGGGCTTGAATCCACTTGAGATCATCGTGGACGCCGTGAAAGTCGGGAATCACGCCGAGTGGAATGAATTGAAACGCTTCGGCAGCACACAGTAACCGCTGTCGGATATCGCCTGGATAGGTAACGAGTATGCGGACGGTCGCCCTCAGCTTCTCAAGTGCGTAATCAGCATGAGGTGCCATCTTGGTTGCCTTTTTGGCGTAGTGAGCCGAGTGCATTCTTCGAGACGCATCGAGTTTTTGTTCGACTTCGCGCCGATGCGAAAGATAACCCCGTTCAGCCCGCTTATAAGCTTGTGTTTTTTTGACACGTCTCAGTGCTTAAAAACAAGAATCCGAGTGTTCATCAAAGCGTGGGCGCAAGTCTTTAGTCAGTGGAGTAGCTTACTCGTCATCATATCGGTTCCTGTGTCGCCGACGGTCCACTGCGGTGAACGACCAGACCAAGGCCACTACCCATCCCACGAACGACCAACCCAAGAACAAAGTGAGAACGAAGATTGCCCCGGTGTTTTGATGACCTCTCATCCCTGCAATGAAGGCGGGCAGGAAATAGAACAGAAATCCGATGCCAAGAAAGGCAAGTAGCAGAATGCCTCCGGTTGCGGCATCTCCTTGGTTATCCTGGGCGAGTAGGACAAAGTTATTCAAAGCAACCTCCAGAAAGCAGCAGCTCGACAAATTGCATCAACTATGTGGCACAGCACTGCAAGAAGTGACCGAGGATGATTTAATTGGCAAGCAGGAGGCGCCAAGTAGCTTCAGAAATCAACGGCCCGTCCGATGGTCATTGTGCGCCGTCCGCTTAAACGCGTCGGATTTCTCGCCGCGTGGTGGGGGTTGCATGAGGGACTCGGTGGCGTCGGCGAGAGAGTTCGACTCGAACGGGGACGGCGAAGACTTCGCGAGTGATCTGCATGTCGATCCCTTTTTGCCAAGCGAGGTCGTGGATTCTGCGAGCGGTCGTCACCCCCTCGGTGACGGCAGTCCAGACCATTGTGATTGAGATCAGCGAAAGTTGTCGAGCATGGATGAAATCCCCTTGCTGAATGTTGCCAGAATTGGCATAACGTGGCGATGAAACGCAAGCCGTTGTTCTGGGTCGGATCGTCCAAAGATGACCTCCGGGAGTTTCCGGAAGAGGTCAAAGATGTCATGGGACATTCTTTGGACATCGCTCAGCAAGGCGGTAAGTCCGTTTCGGCCAAGCCGCTGTCGGGGTTCGGCGGCGCGGGAGTTTTGGAAATCGTGGACGACTTCGATGGCAACACGTTCCGAGCGGTCTACACCGTTCAGTTCGCCGAAGCCGTCTATGTTTTGCACGCCTTTCAGAAGAAATCCAAGAAAGGCATCGCAACCCCCAAGCCCGTTTTGGACTTGATCCGCAGCCGCCTCAAACTCGCACGCGAATCTCATGCGGAGAATAGACGTGCATCGGGAGAAGCGCCATGAAACGAAACTCAACCATCCAGTCGAGTAGCGGCAACGTCTTTGCCGACCTGGGCGATGAACAGGCCCCGGAGACGCTGTTGAAATCTCGGCTGGCTCAACGGCTGGCCAAGGTCATCGAAGCTAAGGGACTCAGCCAAGCCGAAGTCGCGGCGGCTCTGCAAATCGACCAACCCAAGGTCTCGAAGATTCTGCACGGACGTTTGCGGGAGTTCTCGACCGATCGCCTGTTTCGATTCCTCAATGCACTCGACCAAGACATTCAAATCGTCATCAAGTCCAAGCCCGCGTCACGTCGTCAGGCTCGGTTGATGGTTGTCTCTGGTTGAAAGCAATTGCCGGTGTCCATCCCAGACAGTCCGGCTTCATGCCAGCACACCCTGCACGACTTTGCCATGTACGTCGGTCAGGCGATAGTCGCGGCCTTGGAAGCGGAACGTCAGACGCTCGTGGTTGAAGCCGAGCAGGTGCAGCAGCGTGGCTTGCAAGTCGTGGACATGGACCTTGTCCTTCGCAACGGAGAAGCCGAGGTCGTCGGACTCGCCATACATCGTCCCCCCTTTCACGCCGGCACCAGCCAGCCACATGCTGTAGCAATCGGGGTAGTGATCGCGGCCGAGATTCATGCTGCCGGCGGTGCGGCCTTCGCGGAACGGAGTGCGGCCGAACTCGCCGCCCCAAACGAGCAGCGTGTCGTCGAGCAACCCTCGCTGCTTAAGGTCTTTCATCAGCGCTGCGATTGGCTTATCCATCGTCGCGCACTTGCGTGTGAGTCCGTCGCGGATGTCTTCGCCTGGGCCGGTGCCGTGGAAGTCCCAGCCCCAGTCGAAGAGTTGCACATAACGCACACCCGCCTCAATCAGCCGCCGAGCCAGCAGGCAGTTGTTGGCGAGGCTAGACACGCCTGGCTTTGCACCGTAATCGTCGAGCACCGCTTGCGGTTCTTTGGTGATGTCCATGACTTCGGGGACCGACGTCTGCATCCGAAATGCAAGTTCGTACTGCGCGATCCGTGTCGTCGTTTCAGGATGCCCCAGTTCCTTCGCTTGCTGCTCGTTGAGATCGCGCAGCGCATCAAGGCTCAGCCGACGCATCTCGCGGTCCATACCTTCCGGGTCGGAGGCATACAGCACCGGATCGCCTTGCGAGCGGCATTGCACTCCTTGAAACACCGACGGCAAGAAGCCGGTGCCGAAGGAATTCTTTCCGCCGTTCGGCTGCACTCCGCTGCTGATGAGCACCATGAACCCCGGCAGGTTTTCGTTCTCCGAGCCGAGTCCATAAGTGACCCAGGAACCGAACGAGGGTCGGCCCGATCGTGGCGAACCGGTGTAAAGCAGCAATTCGGCCGGAGCATGATTGAACTGGTCGGTGTTCATTGAGCGGATGACGCACATCTCATCGGCGACGCCGTGCAGATGGGGAATCGCATCCGACATCCACACTCCGTCCTTGCCGTGCTGCGAGAATGTCCGCTTCGTTCCCAGCAACTTCGGCACTCCCGACGTGAAGGCGAACCGCTTTCCCTTGAGATACGCATCCGGGCAGTTCTCGCCGTCGTGTTTGACCAACTCGGGTTTGTAATCGAACAAGTCCAAATGCGGCGGCGAGCCGGTCATATGCAGATAGATAACTCGCTTCGCCTTGCCGTCAAAGTGCCCCTTCTTCGGAGCCAGCGGATCGATCGACTTGCTCGCCGGAGCCGCTGGAGAATCCTTGGCCAGCATCGACGCCAATGCAATCGCGCCGAGACCGGCTCCGGTCTGTTGGAAGAAGTGCCGACGGGTTTTTGATTGAATCAATTCGAGTCGAGGATTCATGCCATTTCCCTTTTGTTTCGATCTCATGCGAAGACGCGAAGCTGTGAAGAAAGACCAATCGTCAATCTTCGAGGCTTTGTGCCATCGCGTGACACACTTTTTATCGTCTCATGAACATCTCATCCAAATTCAGCAGTACGTTGCCGACGACGGTCCACGCCGCGAGGTCGACCGGGTCGGCTCCCTCCGGCAGCGGGCCGAGCGGATTGGTGGCAAGCTTGCGGGCCTTCTCGAGATCTTTCGCGAAGCGCTCTCGAGCGTTGTTGAAGAGCTTCGTGAGGTCCGCGAGTTCCGAGTCGCTTGGCGGGCGGGATGTGCATTGTTGAAAGCCGGCTCGAAGGTGATCGGCGGGTGTCGTACCGCTCTTGGACATCGTGCGAGCCAACGCTTGAGCCGCTTCGATGTAGACTGGGTCGTTAAGCGTCACGAGCGCCTGCAGCGGAGTATTGGTGCGGGCGCGGCGAAGCGTGCAGACCTCGCGATTAGGTGCATCGAAGGCCGACATCGAAGGATACGGATTCGAACGTCGCCACGTTGTGTAGAGGCCGCGACGATACTTGTCCTCGCCCATGCTGGTTTGCCAGTCGATGCCGCTGCCGAACGCGGCACTGACGCCGAGGGCCGGTTGCAGCGGTTTCACCGGCGGGCCGTGCATCTTCGGACTGAGCAATCCGCTGACGGCCAATGCCTGATCGCGAATCATTTCGGCCGACAATCGGAAGCGCGGGCCGCGTGCCAGCAAGTAGTTTTCGGGATCGCGGTCCAACAACTCCGGAGTGACCTTTGACGATTGCCGATAGGTTGCCGATGTCACGATCAATTTGAGCAACGCTCTGGTGTCCCATTTCAGCCGCACGATCTCGGTGGCCAGCCAATCGAGCAACTCCGGATGCGTCGGCAACTCTCCCTGCGAGCCGAATTCTTCGCTGGATCGCACGATGCCGTTGCCGAAGATCGTCTCCCAGTAGCGATTGGCAAGGACGCGAGCGGTCAGTGGGTTGTTGTCGTCGATCAGCCATTTGGCCAGGGCTAATCGATCCGGCGATGATCCTTCAGGCAGCGGATGAAACGCGGCGGGAACACCGGGAGTCACTTCTTTGCCGAGGTCCATGAAGTTGCCGCGCAGTTGGATGTTCGTCTTACGGCGTTTGTCGGCAGCGAGTTCTCGCAAGATCGGCACCATCGTCGCCGGCTTGAGGTCTGCCAGACTCTTGCGAGTCGCCGCCAACTGATCGCGTGCGGCGGCCAATTCGGAAGCGATCGTCAGATAGAACTTCGTCAACTCGGCACGTTGTGTTTCGTTGCGTTGCTCGGCGGGAGTATTCAGGATCGCTAAGATCGGAGCCGGAACGCGAGCTGCCTCGGCGGCACGTGGATCGTCCGTCAGCGACAGCCGGAACTTGCCGAGCGTGTGATTCTCGAACGACGACGAATGTTCGAGCGTGATCGTCAGCGTCGAACCTTCCGCGACCTCGACAGGTGCCGACGTCAACAGCGTCAGGACATGCGGTTGATCAATCTTCCCGCCGACCGCCCAGCCTTTGTTCGCTTGCGGCGCGAGCACGACTTTCGCCTCGAACCCATCCGCTTGATTGTGATCGGCGAAGGCCATCGCGAACGGCACGCCGCCAACGCCGCTGAGCGCGAACTCGGACGACGGCTTCGGCGGATCGACGTAATCCTTCTGCCAGACCGGCTCGTGCTTGTCGTTCAAGACGAGCACGCGGAAGTTGCGAATCCGTTCCTCGGTGGTTGCGTCGGTGCGGTTCCACAAGACGACGCGATCAATTGGTTGCTCGGACTTGAGGTCCACTTCCCACCACGGATTGTCCTCCTGAGCCGTGTGCGAGACCGAATTCTTCGCGTAGTCCCCTGACGTGTTGCCGTCGTTCGCCCGCTTCGCGTCGCCACCGTAATCGGTCGTGCTCTGCTTGGCCTCTCCCTTCGGTGCGAGGTTGTCGTTTCCGGCGAAGACCTGCACTTCGGCCAGATGCAGGAGGCGAGCTTTACCGGGCAATTCAATGCGCACGAAGCGGCCATTGAGCCGCGTCCCATTGGGCGGAGCGATCGTGGCCGAGACCTTCGACAACACAAAGTTGCCGCCGCCAAACCCCGCTCCTTTGCCGGGCAGCGCGTCATCCGGCAGCGATTCCAACCGCACGGCATTCAGCTTGCCGCCCGCGACCGGAACCTCGATCGAATACGTCGCCTTGCTCGCAGCTTTGTCCGCGCGGATCGTTCCGTCGTCAGTCACGCTGAGCGTCACACCGCCATCAGACTTGCCGCTCGCCGGCTTGAGCGGCTTCCAAGCCAGCGACCGCGGAAAGGCCGCGTCCCATTTCGCAAACGATTCCAAGACAGCGGGCGTCGGCGTACCGATCTCTTTGTCTAGCCGAGCCACATCTGCCAGCCACTTCTCTTTTTGCTGGCGCTGCTCCGAAGAGAACAACTCCAGCCGAGGCGTTTCATCCGCTCGATCGGCGTCTTCGGTCTGATTCAAGATCGCAAACAGTTGGAAAAATTCTTCCTGCGTGATCGGGTCGTACTTGTGCGTATGGCACTGAGCACACGCGATCGTGGTCCCCATCCAAGTGGCCATTGTCGTGTTGACGCGGTCCACGATCGCGACGCTGCGGAACTCTTCGTCGTTCGTGCCCCCTTCGTTGTTGGTCAGCGTGTTGCGATGAAACGCGGTCGCGATCAGTTGCTCTTCGGTCGGATTCGGCAGCAAGTCGCCGGCGATTTGCTCGATCGTGAATTGGTCGAACGGCATGTTCTTGTTGAACGCCTTGATGACCCAATCGCGATATCCCCAAATCGTCCGCGCCGGATCGTCCGCATACCCGGCTGAGTCCGCGTACCGCGCGAGGTCCAACCACTGCCGCGCCCAGTGCTCGCCGTAACTTTCCTTCGCCAGCATCCGATCCACGAATTTTTCGTAAGCCTGCGGGTCATTGTCCTTCACGAACGCTTCGATCTCCGCCACCGTCGGCGGCAGTCCCGTCACATCCAGCGAGACACGTCGGCCGAGTGCGTAACGATCCGCTTCCGGCGAGGGCTTTAGCCCCTCGCGATCCAGCCGACCGAGGATGAAATTGTCGATCGGATTTCGAGTTTGAAATTTTAGATTTGAGACGTCCGGCACCGCTGGCCGCATTGGCTTCTCGTACGACCAATGCTTCGCGAATTTCGCTCCCTGCCGAATCCATGCCTGGAACAACTCGATATCGCGCGCGTCGAGAGGCTTCCCATGACCGGCCGGCGGCATTCGCTCATCCGCGTTGGCGGTCGTGATTCGCCGAATGAGTTCGCTCTCGTCCGGCTTTCCAGAGACGACCGCCGTCTTGCCGGATTCGAGCTTCGCGATCGCGCCCTCGCGAGAGTCAAACCGCAAACCGGCTTGCCGCTCCTTCTCATCCGGCCCGTGACACTTCCAGCAGCGATTCGACAGGATCGGCCGAATGTCGCGGTTGAAGTCGATCGGCGGATCAGCGGCGGTCGCAGGACTCAAGCAGAGTGCGAAGATCAACGAGGCGAGCAGGCATCGCATGATGCGAAGTCTCCAGAGGAATAGGCGGGCTGCGCGACGCAATTCGTCGAGCATCGGCGAAGGATGATAGGCTCCGCATCGACGCCTTGAAAACCACTCTGGGAACGAATTGCCGCCAGACTCAGCGAGCGGAAAACTCTCGCCCCGATTCTTCGCGCAAGCGGTGTGATCGGGAGGCCGGCAGCTCCGTGCGAATAATCCGTCGGAGCAGAGAGGCCCGACTCAGCCGTGATGTTTGTGAAGCGACAATCGCTGTCGTTGCGAAACAGTTTCCCAGCCACTCCGATTGCGGCCCTCGATGTCTTGTCGAAGCCACCTCCACCGGGGCAATACAAATCGAGATCGCCATCCATGTCGAACAGGCAGACGCCGCCACCCAGACTTTCCAGAATCGTCAGCAACTCCGCTTCACGGCCAGTTCGGTAGACCGCGTCAATTCCCGATCGCGCAGTCACATCCTCGAACCTATCGGTCGGGCGTAGAACCTCCGCCCCTAACTCATTCAGCCGGCGTGCCTCAGGGTTCAGCCATGCTCGCTCGCTCGTTGTGTTGGGCGAAAAAGGAGACGCTCCAATACCGCATCCGGCCAGAGCCAGCAACACGCAACAAACTCCGATCGTGTTCCGAAACACGATAGGTTCCGAAATTCGAGGTTTTGAAAGGCCGCTCCCTTCCCGGACGGCCACTCAAGGGATTCCTCGTGCGATCGTGGAATTCAAGCGGGAACCGGAGCGGCTCATGATTTCGCGGAATTGCGGACGTTGTGGCAGAGTTCTACGATTGAACGACCTCAAGGAGACTCATTCGATGAAACTGCATGGCAAGACGGCACTAGTCACTGGCGGAGCAACTGGTATTGGATACGGCATCGCCAGGGCGCTGGCAGCGGAAGGTTGCCGAGTCGCCATTTCGGGGCGGCGAGAAGAGACGCTCAAGGCGGCAGCCTCAGAATGGGCCGGACAGCCGGCGATGATTTATCGCGCTTGCGACGTCGGCGACCGAGCCGCCGTCAATGCGCTGTTCGATTGGGCCACTCAGCAGCTTGGCCGGATCGACATTCTGGTCAACTCTGCCGGAACGAACATCAAGAACCGTTCGATGGCCGAGATGCTTCCGGAGCAATTTGATGACGTCATGAACGCGAACTCGACCGGCATCTACAACTGCATGTATGCCGTGCTGCCGCAGATGCGCGAGCGAAAAGACGGGCTGATCATCAACATCTCGTCGATCAGCGGCAAACGCGCGTTCGCGATCGGCGGCATCGCGTATGTGGCGTCGAAGTTCGCGATGTCCGGTCTTTCGACTGCCGTCGCCAACGAGGATGGCAAGCACGGCATACGCGTGACGACGATCTATCCCGGCGAGGTCGATACACCGATCCTCGAAAAACGCCCGAAGCCGGTCAGCGATGAACATCGCGCGGCGATTCTCAAGCCGGAAGATTTCTCAGACATCGTGGTCGCAATCGCGTGCTTGCCGAAGCGGGCACACGTCCCCGAATTGATCCTCAAGCCAACGCATCAGGATTATCAGTGACTCGTAGGACGGGCACTCTTGTCCGTCTTACACTTGATCGATTCAGGGACGAGCACGAGTGCCCAATCTAACCCTCGTCAGGACCATTGCCATGAATCGATTCTGTCTTCGATGTTTGGTTGTGGCATTGTGGATATGTCCGACGATGTTGCGCGCGGACGAGATTCAGCGAGGCACGCTGAAGAAGCTGGACATTCCCGGCAAGAAAGTCGTCGTCGAAATCGGCGGCAAGCAGCGCGAGTTTTCGTTGACCGACAACACGCACGTGCTGGACGCGAAGGGCAAGGGCTTGGCGGAGAAGCTGAAAGACTTCCGCGAGGGGGCGTCGATCTTCGTGAAGCCAGACACGAGCGACGGCCGCTCGGTATTGCTGGGCATCAAACTGGCGGAGCAGCGGCCGGCCAATGAACCAACGCGAAACAAAGATGGCGAACGTCGCCGAATCACCGCCGACACGAAATCGCTGAAACCGTTGTCAGAACTGGGACGGGAGAGGTACCACGGCTTCGAGGGAGGCTTTTATCCCGAAGGGAGCAACGAGCGACCGAAAGATCACGAGGCGGCGGGACTCAAACTGGCTCGGCAAGTGCAACCGCTAAATGCTCAAGGCAGGCCTGACCCGAATGGCAAAATCGTGTTGATGTCGGTCGGCATGAGCAACACGTCGCAGTCGTCCGAAGGATTCCAACGGGCACTTCGCGACGCGTCCGACCTGAACCCCCGCGTGCAGTTCGTCAACGGAGCACAAGGAGACATGACCGCCGCAGCGATTCAAAATCCCGACGATGGCGGACGCGGCAAGCAGTATTGGGACACCGTCGATCAACGCCTGAATCAAGCCAACGTCTCACGCGAACAAGTCCAAGTCGTGTGGATCAAGCAGGCCGACGCCGGGCCAAGCCAAGGCTTCCCGAAGTACGCTCAAACCTTGCAGGCCGAGTTGGCAAAGATCGTACAGATTCTTCCTGTTCGATTTCCGAACGTGAAACTCGCGTACCTGTCGAGCCGCACCTACGGCGGCTACGCAACCACCGGCCTGAATCCCGAACCGTATGCTTTCGAGTCAGCCTTCTCTGTCAAATGGCTGGTCGAGCAACAGATCAAAGGAGATAAGTCGCTCAACTTTGATCCGGCTCAAGGTGAAGTCAAAGCACCGTGGCTGAGCTGGGGCGCCTACCTGTGGGCAAACGGCTCAACGCCGCGCGAGGATGGGTTCTCCTATGAACTTGCCGACTTCACTGCGAATGACGGAACACATCAATCCCCCTCCGGTCAACGCAAGGTGGGCCAGTTGCTGCTGAAGTTCTTCGAGTCCGATTCGACGACGAAACCCTGGTTCGTCAAACGATAGGACAGCGAAACCTCCAAGGCGACGAGTTACTCAGAGACTCGAATTGTTCTGGTTACTGAGTGACTT
Organism: Planctomyces sp.; assembly: GCA_005778115.1. Taxonomy (GTDB): domain Bacteria; phylum Planctomycetota; class Planctomycetia; order Planctomycetales; family Planctomycetaceae; genus SXKJ01. The sequence continues at coordinate 17,420 of SXKJ01000349.1, forward strand.
GGTGGCCGTGACGCTGCCTTCAATCACACAATGACGACCTCGGCGTTGCGGTCATCAGTGACAAAGTAGCTCTGGCTCTCAAAAAAGTCTTGAGTTTGACCTGCTTGCAAATCATCTCGTTGACTCCGATACTTTTTGCGTGCGTCATTCGGTTCGCTATGAGCTTGCCGGTTCACGACTCGCGTTTCTTGATTTCACTTTGCGCCCGTAGCTCAATTGGATAGAGCGTCGGACTTCGGATCCGAAGGTTGGGGGTTCGACTCCCTCCGGGCGTACTACTTCAAAACCCTCATGTTCTGCGGAAAATCGAGGGTTTTGTTGTTTCTGACCCGACTCCGAATCGGTGGCCATCGGACCAGTTAAAAACGGCTGAGAACGGCTGATTTCGGCAGGGCGTGTGCAACTTTTTGTGCAACTGAAATCGGCGGCGTCATCCGTGGTCCCGGTCGCTCGCATGGCTTGCGAGTCGGGGGCGGCAATCGTCGGCAGCGATTCCAACGCCGAATTCATGTCGATCAGTCCCAAGTGGGTGTAGCGGTCCATCGTCAGAGCGATGGTCGAATGCCGAGCAAGTTGCTGGGCGAGCTTCGGGTGAATACCGCCAGCCGCGAGGTTGCTGATGAACGTGTGACGCAACGAATGAAAGTCGGCGATGCCGTCATCGGTGACGTAGGGAATGCCGGCCGCTTCCAAATCGTTGCGGAGCATCTTGAAGGCTCGCTCCGACCACGTTCCCGAAAACAGACGCTCTGGCTTCACGTCAGCCGCACGATGCAACGACAGGGTGACTCGTTGGCCGTCTTGTGCCCGCTCGCGTTCTGAGAGCCACTGACGCAATCGTGCGGCGAGGTCCGGGTGAAGCGGCAGAACATCTTCGCGGCGATGTTTCGAGTAGGCGGCTTCCAGGGTGACTGTCGGCACGTCAGCGGCGAGGTCGAACGATGCCGGCGTCAGGCTCGCCAGTTCAGACGCTCGCAATCCGGTCATCGCGGCCACGCGATACAGCATTGCTCGCGTTGAGCCATCCAGCCCCCGGAAAGTTTCGTCACTCTTTTCGACGGCACCGATCAGCCCCCCTAGTTCTTTTTGTGTGAGTGCCCGCCGTTCGTGACGGACATCGACGCGAGCATTCATCCGGGACAAGTGAGCGAAGGGATTCACCGGCCCGCGTCGATCCTTCACGAGCCAATGGCCGAACGACTTCACCGCGACCAAATAGTGATTGCTGCTCGCGACGCTCAAGCCGGCGAGGTCGTGACCCTCTTTGTCGGTTTTCGGTTTTCGACGATCGGCCAGCCAGCCGGCGACTCTGCCCGCGTTGAGGTCCGACAGTTTCTTGAACTTGCAACCATCGACCACGCCCGAAAGACGTTGAATCGTCAACGCGACGTGCGCGGCGGTGCCCCCCTTGGATTCCAGGAACGAGCGGAAGTCTTCAACGTGCTCGGCAACTGGTCGCTCGCGATGATCTTCAAACGGGTCAACGTC
>SXKJ01000350.1 GCA_005778115.1 Planctomyces sp.
CGACGAAGCGGTTCTCGACCATGTCGATGATGCCGACTCCGTTCCGGCCGCCGATCGTGTTGAGTTCCTTGACCATCTCCAGCGCCGACTTCTTCTGGCCGTTGAGCGATACAGGGACGCCGGACTCAAAGTGAATCGTGAGTGTCTCCGGTTTGTCGGGAGCAGCCATCGGCGTGACGCACATGCCGAACTCGACCAGTTCGACGCCGTTGGTCGTCAGCGCTTCGAGCTGGCCCGCTTCATAGCTGATGTGCAAGCAGTTCTCGTCGGACGAGTATGGCTTCGAGACGGACGCCTTCACCGGGATGTTCTTCGCGGCGCAGTAGTCGATCATCGCGGTGCGGCCGGGGAATGCGGCTCGGTACTTTTCGATCCGCCAGGGCGCGATGATTTCGACTGCCGGGTTGAGCGCCTCGGCCGCGAGCTGGAAGCGGCACTGATCGTTCCCCTTGCCGGTGGCTCCGTGAGCGAACGCTTCGGCCCCGACTTCGCGGCAGATGCGGACGCACTCTTTTGCGATCAGCGGCCGAGCGATCGACGTTCCCAGCAAGTACCAGCCTTCGTACTTGGCTTGAAACTGCATGATCGGAAACGCGAAGTCGCGGCAGAGCTCTTCCTGCACGTCCACGATCTGAGCCGACTTGGCTCCGCAATTCTTGGCCTTCTGCATGATCGCCTCGCGATCCTCGCAGGGCTGACCGAGGTCCACATACACCGCGTGGCAGTCGTAGCCTTGCTCTTGCAGCCAACAGAGAATCACGGACGTGTCGAGTCCACCGGAATAAGCCAAAACGCACGACGGCATGAATGCACCTTCCTGACAAGAATCTGAAGCCCGAACAACAAGACGAGCGGCGATTCTGGTCAGGGGGCGTGTTGGCGGCAAGCGACGGCTCAATGGACTTATTCAGGCAGAATGTGTGGCCCGTCGGACTTGTAGGCTCCGTAGCCACCTTGCGCGCGGCGTCCGTGGTGCCAACCAAGTGCGATCCGTTTGTTGAAGAGGCGGCCGTAATAGTCCCAGCCCCACGTTCCTTCGTGCGCGCAACGGTAGTCGCCATGAACGGGAGCACCGCCACCGACGTAGTAGCCCCCTTCGTGGCAGCCGTATGATGGGCGTGCCCACGGCGAAATGCATTGCGGCCAGCCCGCGCACGCATGGCGGTTTTGGAACTCGCAGTTGGGGCATTGCTCATCGCTCGCGCTGAGTGGCGCGATGAACGCTCCCAGCAAAGCGGTGGCGAGCAGCAGTCGAATTCCGAATGCGGTTCGATGAGATTTGACCATCATGGCAACTCCTGATTCGCTCGCCGATTCGTGGCGAGGCGGATGTGTCAAAACGAGGTTGAGTGGTCTGCCCGAAACGGCGGCACCATTGGTTACCCAAACGGATTGCGGTTGAACTTCTGGTACGGCAAGCGGATGTTTCGGACTTTGACTTCGTCGGCAATCACATTCGAGTCGGGTGGCAGGAAGCCGGCTGCTCCGTAGAACGTGACGACGTCGTCCTGATCGACGCCGTCACCGCTGATCCCAAAGCCGCCGTTGAGAGCGCCAGCGTTCAGCGCGCCGACACCGGCATAGACCGGAGTGCTACCGGGGAAGAAGACGATGCCGTTCTGATTGGCGATGTTGTTCGGGTCACGGAAGTTCCTGCCGGGATTAAACGCATCAAAACCGAGCACCGTCTGGAAAGCGGAAGCGGCGACCGGGCCGAGCAACGGGTTATTGTCCGCCGCACGCACGCCAATCCGTGGCTGTTTCGACCTGAGAAACTCGGTCTGAGTCACTGGCACTCCACCGACGGTCTCATTGAGGATCGAGAAGTCACCTGGGCGGCTGCCATCGACGCCTTGAGGGAATCGTGGTTCGGCCAGGAAGCGGAACGTTCGATTCGTGAAGGCGGTCCCAGTTGGGACATCGGCGACCCCGTCGTTGTTGTCATCGACCTGGTCAACCAATTGAAGATCCGGTCCAGCGTAGTAGACCGTGTTGCGTGCTTTGGCGACGGCCACGTCAATCGAGAAAATCGTCGAGTCGTGCATGCGATAAAGCCCCAGCACGTTTCCATCGGCATCCGCGACCGCCAGAACCATGATCGCGGAAGCACCGGGGCTGGTCTTCACTCGGTTCGTTTCCTGTTGAGTGTCGCCTCGCAACGTTGATGGGTCGCCGACGATTTTGACCTGCAACCGAATCGCGGCACGCACTCGGCGATTGTCACTGGTGAGGTCCGGCGTCCCGTTATTGTCTAGGTCCAGCCGTGTCTCCGTATCGGCAGCGACAATGATTCCCTGCTCGATAATCTGGCGTACCTGATCCCCGGTGAGTTCGGCGGTGAAGATCGTCGTCCCGACGGCGTGAGGAGCGGCCACGGTCCCGCGTTGTGCTCGAAGGATGGTCAAACTGTTTCCGGTGATGTTTGTCACGGCGATCACTTCGTTCTCAATGCGAATGAAGAAGTCGATCGAAGCCGCATTTCCATCAACGGTGGGGAACACAGAGGCGTTTGGCACCGTCATAGTTGTCGCCACCGCATCCAATGCGACGGACACACTGGAGGTCGTGGTCGTCAACAAGGGGGAGTCATGTGGCGTGACGAGATAGCCCTCGCCGATGACTCGGCCTTTCACGGCGGTGAAGTCAGCCACGGTTCGGATCGTCGCGCCAATGGCATGGGGCGCGTCGGTCGTGGCATTCTGCCCGCGGAGGATCGTCAATGTGTTCCCGGTAACATTGGTCACAGCGATCTGTTCGTTATCAATCGTGATTGAGAAGTCGACTGAGGCTGGGTTGCCGTCGACAGGAGGAAACACGGTCCCATCCGGAACGACGAGCGTTGTCGCTCCTGTGGCGAGTGCGACCGCGACACTGGAAGTCACTTTCACAGCCTGGTTGGTCCCGCTGCCAGCGACGAGTTCTTTCCCCTTGGCGTGCGCCTTGGCCACGCTGCCATTCTGAGCGCGATCGACCGTCAGAGTTGCTGTTCCGTTGGGATTCTGAACCGCATTCTTGACTCCCACGATCTCATTCTCGATGCGAACGAAGAAATCGACGGTGGCCGGGTTCGCATCCAACGCTGGCAGCACGGTGGAATCGGTGACGGTGATTGTTGTCGCCGAGTTATTGACGGCAGTCGTGAGTTGAACGGTTCCCTGGATGAGCGCTCGTCCCGCAGCGTGCGCGGTGGCGGTCGTGCCGTTCTTGCCGCGCAAGACCGTGAGCGTATTCCCCACGACGTTGGTCACCTCCAGGATTTCGTTGTCGATGAGCACTCGGAAATCGACCGATGCCGCGTTCGCGTCAACCGCTGGCAGCGAGGCTGAGTTGTTGACCGTGATCGTGGTGGTGGCGGCATTGATCCGCGCGGTGAGTTTCACGTCGCCTTGTTGAATCGTGTCGCCGATGGACCGGATGGTGCGGAATCCAGAGAGACCAGGGGTCGGACCTATGATCTGAAGCGTTATGCCCACGAGGTCGATTCGTCCAAACGGAATCGGGAAGTCGCCGCCGACAAAGCGGTCTTGATTGATGTTGAGTCCGCCAAATACGCCGCCGCCAATGGCAAACAACGCCGCGTATTCCGCTTCCAAAACTTTGGGAGCGTTTGTTCGCTCCAATTCGGTTTGGGCATTCGGATAGTTTTGCTCGAACGTGGCATCGCCAATGCGACCTGGTCCCGCACCGTCGATGTCCGCCGTGCCTGGGAAGAAGACTCCAATGCCACCAATCACATCCAGCCCCACGAGGGCATTCGTTGTGGGATCGAAGATGCGATAGATCGGCAATCCACCAGGCAACGTTGCGATGCCGCGGGCTTGAGCATTCACTGCCAGTCCCGAAGTGAACCCATAGCTCTCCGGTGCATCAAGGGTTTTCCCTTCGGGGACGAACGCGGGGTCGATGTTGAATCGTTGCTGGAGAGCGATGTCGTCGGCGGTGCCTCGAATGCTGTCCAAGCCGGCATGCACAATGCTATCGCGATTGGTGTGCTCGATGGCGAAGAGATCGACCTGCGGAGTGTTGGGCACTCCGGGTGGGAAGTGTTGCCCGATCCCAATCGGAGCGACGAATCCCGGGCCGCGCAGGGTGGAGTTGGGGTCGGTGATGTTGGGATTCGACTGCACCTCGCGTTGCGTCATCGTGGACTGGCTGATGTTGCGAATGGTTCGCGACGTCAAGGGGCCGACCGTGGGTGTGATCTTTCCGGTGGTGGGGTCGGGTTCGTCAGGGACAATTCGAGAGTCTGCGGTGCCGTTGGCGAAGAAGGCGGCCGTCCGCGCTTTGGCCACCGCACCGTCGATGGCATAGACCAGGGTGTTCACTTCCGCTGCGGTGTCGATCATGCCGTTGTTGTCGCCTCCGTTGGCGATGTCATCGTCGATTCCGTCGAGCACGGCTTGCTCGACGCGAACTCCCAGGATGTGACCGCTGCGATCGACGACCGCAATAATGGCATCGTCCGTGGACGTCGCCATTGAGGCTCGATCCAACAGCTTGGTGACTTCCGTTTCCGTCAATTGCGCGACGGCGGCGAGCAGTTCGCGTGGCTCCAATTGTTCGATTTGGTGTGTCGATTGGCGGCGGCGGCGGGGCTGGCGGCGGAAGGAAGGGAAGAACATGAGCGAAACACTCCTTGGCCCGAAGATTCCATAAAACTGCGAGGACTCGCACAAACTATTCAGCCAGAACACCCGAAGCTACCTGAGTTTTGTGCTTTCTAGGACCAGCACGTCGGACTGATTTCCTTCATCGGAAGTTAGAACCGTTGAGAACAGATTGATTTGTTTTCATCGGAAGAACCGATGTGAGCGGAAAAGCCGTGGTCATTCGGGCGACCACGGGACGACTTTGTGTTTGTGGCAGGGACGCCGACAGTTTCCTCATGGGGGGGGAAAGGCCGCGTCCTCAGGGAATGAGGCGAGACGTGTCGCATCAAACTAAGAACCCCGAACGGCTCACATGTTGGACTGCGAGAGGACTTCGTTTCTCTCCCGTTTGGCGTGTCAGTGGTGTGTGCATCACGCTGAGCCTGCTGTCCCTGGTCGCATGGCGGAGTTCATTCGCCGAGCCGCCGGCTCTCGACACGGACGAGGTCGCACCGGCTTTCTTTGAAGACGGGGACTCCGAATTCGATCCCGACATCCAGATGACGGGAGCAACGGAATCAGAGGACTCGGTCCCGCCGTCGCCCGACTCCGAAAACATTCAACCGCCGGTTCTGCGGCGACCATTGTCGCCGACCTTTACCGAGACAGATCCGCTGTTGGTTCCCGAGATGCCGTTGGAGCCGGGCGCCTTATTTAGCTATCCCATGGATGCGACGCTGGGCTTCAGCGGGCCGTCCAGCGTGCTTCCCAGCGAAGGCCAGGAGAGCAGCCATTTTGTTCCGATTGAGGATCGCTGGCGGATGGGTTTCCCCGCCTGGGACCGTTACGGGAAAGGTCATCCTTGGGTGGACGATTACCCGTATGTTCAAGGCAGCATGATCGACCCCTACAACCAAAACGTGCTCAAAGGGGACTACCCGATCATTGGCCAGCACACGTTTCTGACTCTCACTGGGACGAGCCTTTCGATTCTGGAAGCCCGGCAAGTTCCGACGCCGACGACCCCTTTTGAAAGCACCGGTCGCCCGGATCAGAACGAGTTCTTTGGCAACCCGAATCAATTTCTGTACGTGCAGAACTTCATCATGTCGTTCGATTTGGTACACGGCGATGGAGCGTTTAAGCCGGCCGACTGGCGTATCAAGCTGACTCCGATCGTCAACTTCAACTACCTCGACGTCAACGAACTGGGAATCACCAGTCCAAACATCAGTAACGGTTCGACGCGATCTCGAGGCGATGGCGCGTTGGAAGAATGGTTCTTCGAGACCAAGCTCGCTGACACCAGTCCGTATTACGACTTCGTTTCGGTGCGTGCCGGTTCGCAATTCTTCAGCAGCGACTTCCGCGGGTTCATCTTCAGCGACACCAACCGTGCGGTTCGACTGTTCGGCACGAACAACGCCAATCGCGACCAGTTCAACCTGATCTTCTTCGATCAGACCGAGAAGCAGTCCAACAGCTTGCTTAACACGTTGGACGATCGGCATCAAAACACGATCATCGCCAACTACTACCGCCAGGACTTCATCTGGCCCGGTTACACGGCGGAAGTCAGCTTCCACTACAACCGCGACGGCCCCAGTTTTGAATTGGACAAGAACGGAAACTTGGCTCGCCCGGACGGAGTTGGCTCGTTCCAACCGCACCGAGTCGAGTCGTACTACCTGGGCTGGGCGGGTGACGGGCACATCAACCGCTTCAACATCAGTCATGCGTTCTATTGGGCGTTGGGGCAAGACTCGCAAAACCCACTGTCCGGAACCAAGCAGCACATCAACGCGCAGATGGCCGCCCTCGAATTGTCTTACGACCGAGACTGGGCGCGCTTCCGCACGTCGTTCTTCTGGTCCAGCGGTGACAACAACATCAACGACTCGCAGGCCAGAGGCTTTGACACGATCTTCGACAACCCGAACTTCGGCGGCGGCGGATTCAGCTATTGGCAGCGTCAGACCATCGGCCTGTTCGGCGTGAACCTGGTCAACCGCCAGAGCCTTGTCCCGGATTTGCGGTCCAGCAAGTTTCAAGGACAGTCGAACTTCGTCAATCCGGGCTTGTTCCTGGTTAACTTGGGAATGGACTTCGACATCACCCCCAAGCTGCGGTTTATCAACAACTGCAACTTCCTATGGTTCGATAAGACCACAGTTCTGGAGACGTTCACCTTCCAGGAGCACATCGGTCACAGCATCGGAACGGACTTAAGCACCGGTTTCGAGTACCGCCCCTTCTTGAACAACAACGTCGTCATCGTCGGAGGTGTCTCCAGCTTGATTCCCGGAGCTGGATTCAAGGACTTGTACCACCGCACCAACGATAGTCCGGGCGGACTCTTCGCCAGCTTCTTGGAAATTGACTTCACCTACTGATGCTCTCGTAGCCGCACTCGCCAGAGTGCGGGCCACCCGCGTTCTGGCGAACGCGGCTACGTCAGCAAAGACCTGTCGATCGCTTGATGCCTTTACGCATATCTAAAGCACGAGATTTCATGGACGAGATCATGCCGCTTCGAACTCCTGTCTTCTGTCTGACCATTCTTTGCGCCACCATCGCTACGACAGCGACCGCCGCGGAGCCAAAGCCGGAACGGACTTCCCGCCCCAGCAGCTTCAAAGAACTGCTGGGAGTGTCCGTCGCCCAAAAGGAATCCCCGAAGCCAACCAAGACTGCGCCTGCCGCGAAGTCCGATCCTACGGAGGGCGTCACTCCGGTCAGCTTCAAAGAGCTGATTGACCTGCCGCCATCTCCGGAAGATCCGCCGCAAAAGGTGAAGTCTCCGCATGGCACGAAGGCCGATCGTGCGGCGGACTTGGCCCGACTGGACCAATTCAGCTTGATGCGCCAAACGGCCGATGAGGCGCACGCCAAAAGCTGGAGCTGCGTCGAGTGCCACAAGAACTGCGGCGACATGCACAAGCCCAACACGTTGAACCTCGGTTGCGTCGACTGCCACGGCGGTGACGCGAGCACGACCAACAAGTGGCAATCGCATGTCCAGCCGCGCTTCCCGGAGGTCTGGGCCTCAACGGGAAATCCCGTCCGCTCCTACACCGTGTTGAACCACGAGTGCCCCGATTTCATCCGCTTCGTGAATCCAGGTGACCTGCGCGTTGCGCACCTCAGTTGCGGCACGGCCGGCTGTCATCCGCGCGAAACGCTCGAAGTCAAAAAGAGCATGATGACTCACGGCTGCATGTTGTGGGGCGCGGCCCTCTACAACAACGGCGCGATTCCGAACAAACGCTCGAGCTATGGCGAGAGCTACTCGATGAACGGCACTCCGCAACGCTTACAAACGGTCCCCGCTCCGACGGAGTGGGAGATGAAGCACAAAGGGGTCGTCCCGTTCCTTGATCCGCTGCCCCGGTTTGAAGTCTCTCACCCCGGCAACGTGCTGCGTATCTTCGAGCGCGGCGGTCGATTCAGAACCGATGTCGGTGTCCCGACGCGTGACGAGGAGCCTGGTCGTCCGCGAACACGACTTAGTAACCGTGGCCTCGGTACTGAAAACCGCACGGACCCGGTCTTTATCGGACTGTCCAAGACTCGCTTGCTCGACCCGACCCTGAACTTCTTGGGCACCAACGATCATCCCGGCGACTACCGTTCCAGCGGTTGCACCGCCTGTCATGTGATCTATGCCAACGATCGCTCGCCGGTCCATTCCGGGCCGTATGCCAGCGCGGGCAATCGAAGCCTGACGCAGAACCCGGATCCCACGATTCCCAAGGATGAGCCCGGTCATCCCATCCGGCACGAATTCACCACCGCGATCCCGACCAGCCAGTGCGTCGTCTGTCACATGCACCCTGGCACCACCGTCTTGCAGAGTTACCTCGGCATGATGTGGTGGGACAACGAAACCGACGGCGAGTTGATGTACCCAGAACATCAGAAGACACCGACGGCCGAGGAGTTCGTTCGCGCTGCCATGAACAATCCAGAAGAGGGTTCGTTGCGCGGCAAATGGTCTGACCCTGAGTTCCTCGCGAATACGGCGGATCTGAATCCGCAGCTCAAGCACATGCAGTTCGCCGACTTCCACGGCCACGGCTGGGTCTTCCGAGCCGTCTTCAAGCGGGATCGCGAGGGCCACTTGCTTGACCACAAGGGGAAGATCATTGAGGACGAAACAACGGCCAAACTGAACTATGCGATGCTGCATCCCGACTGCCGCGTCGAGAAGGATGGCATGCCGGTGCATTTCATGGACATCCACTTGGAAAAAGGAATGCACTGCATCGACTGCCACTTCAAGCAGGACAATCACGGCAACACGAAGCTCTACGGAGAAGTCCGTGCCGCGATCGAAATCACCTGCGAAGACTGCCACGGCACCGCGTATCAGCGAGCCACGCTTCGCACGAGCGGTCCCGCCGCTCCGGACGGGGGCACGAATCTGGAACTGCTCTCCACGCCGTCCGGTAAACCGCGATTCCGTCGCGTCGGTGGACCGAATGGCAAAATCATTCAAACGGCCATGGTGGAGAAGAACGGCGACCAACCGCGCCAGTGGGACGTCCCACAGGTCATCGACACGATCACCCCAGGTCATCCGAGATACAACGAGAAGTCGCATCTCGCCAAAACCGTCCGCTTCGAGGATGACAAGATCACTTGGGGCGATCGTCCCAAGGATCCTGCCAGCTGCGCCCACGACAACAAGAAGATGTCTTGTGCCAGTTGCCATTCGTCTTGGAACCCCAGTTGCTACGGCTGCCACCTCAAGCAGCGAGCCAACATGAAGATGCCCGCGCTGCACAACGAGGGTGACGTCAGCCGTAACTACACCTCGTACAACTTCCAAACGTTGCGAGACGACGTCTACATGCTGGCCAAGGACAGCACCGTCACCGGCAACCGCATTAACCCAGTGCGATCGGCCTGTGCGGTTCACGTCAGCAGCTACAACAACAACCGTGAGTCGATCTACGTGCAACAGCAGACGATCTCCGCCGACGGCCTCAGCGGCATCGCGTTCTCGACGAACGTGCCACACACCGTCCGCGGCAAGGACGGCACCAAGCAGTGCAACGACTGCCATCTCAGCAAGACCGACGACAACAACGCCATCATGGCTCAGTTGCTGATGCACGGGACCAACTACACGAACTGGATTGGCCAGTACTGCTGGGTCGGGGCCGGCGAACACGGTATGGAGGCAGTCGTCGTCACCGAACGTGACGAGCCACAAGCCGTCATCGGCAGCACGCTGCACAAGCTCGCGTTCCCGGAGAACTATCACGAGCACATCGAGCGAGGTCTCGAAATTGAACACGCTCATGAGCACCCGGGTCACGATGTCGCCGACCGTATCAAGCATCCGCGACGCAAGACGAACATCCAGAGTCTGCAGCTTCGCGGCGAGTATGTGTACGCCGCCTGCGGTGAGGCTGGCTTCCGCGTCTACGACGCCGCCTTCATCGACCACAAGGGCTTTGCCGAGCGAATCACCACCGCTCCCGTGTCACCGTTCGGTCAGCGGTTCTACGTCCCCACCAAAGATGCCGCCGCCATCGCCGCGCCGGCCACGACCGCTCCCGATCCGACACGCAAACAAGACCCGGAGAATGAAGAGCAGAAAGTTCACATGCTCTACGCCTTCATCTACGTCGCCGATCGCCAGGAGGGCCTGATCCTCGTCGGAGCCGGCACACTGCTCGACGGTGATCCGACCAACAACTTCCTGGAGCGAGCGCTGACCTTCAATCCCAACGGCGTCCTCTGCGGAGCACGAGCCATCACCATCGTCGGCACCTATGCCTACATCTGTGCTGACGTCGGCCTGGTTGTCGTCGATCTCAACGACCCGACCAACCCACGTGTCGAGTCCGTCATCGGCGCACCGTTCCTGAACAATCCGAAGGCCGTCCAAGTTCAGTTCCGATATGCCTTCGTCGCCGACGACGACGGACTCAAGGTTCTGGACGTGACCAATCTCGCGTCTCCCGAACCGAAAGCCAGCCTGCATCTGCACGAGGCTCGTAACGTCTACGTCGCCCGCACCTACGCCTACGTCTCCGGCGGCCACGACGGACTCATCATCGTGGACGTCAAGAATCCGCTGGAACCGAAGGTCGATCAGATCTACACCGCCAACGGCTGCATCGGCGACTTGAACGACGTGAAGCTGGGCATCACCTGCAACAGCGAATTCGCGTACCTCGCCGACGGCCACAACGGCATGCACGTTGTGCAGCTCACGAATGCGGACACTCCCGGCACAGCGGGCTTTGCCACTCGGCCGACGCCGCAGCTCATCGCCACACGGAAGCTCCCCAAAGACGGCCACGCCGTGTGCATCTCAGAAGGGGTAGACCGCGACCGAGCCGTCGATGAAGCCGGCAACCAACTCAGCGTCTTCGGCCGCATCGGAGCGAGACCGTTCAACCTCGAAGAGCAACGCCGTGTCTACATGCACAATGGCCAAGTTTGGAAAGTCACCAACGATCCGAAAGACCCCTCATTCCTGTTCCGCTCAGCCAACCGCGAGCTAAAGACTCCCGCCACCGTCCGCCGGTAGCAATTGATCGCGGCCCACCACCCCGTAGGGTGCGGTCGAGTCATCGAGACCCACCGATATCATCACAACGATGGTGGGTCTCGATGACTCGATCGCACCCTACGAAGTCAGGCCTGCGCCCGCAGGTCGCGGAGCAGGTCGGCGAAGGCGGACTCGAAGGCGTCGTGGTCTTTCCAGTTCGAGAAGTCGGGGATGTGGTACGAGCGGACTTCGGCGGCGAGGTCTTCGTCGGGGTCGCTGGCGAGGCACTGCCATTTTTCCAGGCGGCTGAAGCTCACCAGCCGGATCGGGAACAGCTTGCGGCGGTGTTCGCGGTGTTCCGCCTGGCGAGCCTTGCGGATTTCGGTCTTCACCCATTCGCTCTTCAGGCTCTGTTCGGAGAGGACCAGCAGCAGCTGGTCGTGGACTTGGATGGCCCGGTCGATCTGCGGCAAGAGCTTGTCGCCCCCTTTGAGATCTTCGGGAGCGAACCAGACCCGCAGCTTGTCCTCGCGCATCCGCGAATGCAGCCGCCGAGCAAACTCGTCATCCTTGGTGCTATAGCTGATGAAGCACGATTGATACTGAATCGGCTGCATCGTCCCGATGAGCGACGGCAGTTAGGTGATGAAATCCTCCGGCACGCCGCAGTCGCGCAGGAACACTTCGGGAATCTTGCCGTGAGACTTGTAGAGCGTCTGCACGCCGATGTCGCTCGGACCCCAGTGCTTGATCGATTCCAGCCCACGAACGTTGGAAAGGTCCACATTGGCGAAGATAGTCTGTGCAAAAACCGTCCCTTCGACGTTGGCATCGCACAGGTTGGCATGGCTCAAGTTGGCCCCGCTCAGGTTGAGACGCTCAGGTTGAGACGCTCAGGTTGAGACGCTCAGGTTGAGACGCTCAGGTTGAGACGCTCAGGTTGAGACGCTCAGGTTGAGACGCTCAGGTTGAGACGCTCAG
>SXKJ01000351.1 GCA_005778115.1 Planctomyces sp.
GACGCTGCACCGGCTACGACAAAAGCGTCCGAGCCGTCCAAGACGCCGCCACGCAATGGCAAGACCACTACATGAAGAACTGCCACGAAAAGGGCTGCCACTGATCCGTAGGGTGGGTCGAGTCATCGAAACCCACCACGATTGCACACGATCTTTCTGGTGGGTCTCGATGACTCGACCCACCCTACGACTACGACTACGACCTTCAAGGAATCTCCAATGGCCACAGCCAGCAAATACAAAGTCATCGGCACTCGTCCCGTTCGGCACGATGGCGTCGATAAGGTCACCGGACGTGCTCGCTACGGAGCGGACACGAAGATTCAAGGGATGCTCTACGCGGCGATGCTGCGCAGCCCGCACGCTCACGCGAAGATCAAGCAGGTCGACACATCGAAGGCCGAGAAGCTGCCCGGCGTGCGAGCGGTCGTGACGGCGGCGGACTTGCCGAATCCGGGGAACCGGATTGCTCAGCTTGGTGAGGGAGCCGTCTGCATGGCGCATCTCACGCGGAATGTGTTGGCTCGCGAGAAGGTGCTCTACAAGGGGCACGCGATCGCGGCGGTGGCGGCGGACAACATTCACATCGCCGAGGAAGCGGTGAAGTTGATTGAGATCGAATACGAGCCGCTGCCGGTGCTGCTCGACGTTCGCGAGGCGATGAAGCCGTCGGCGATTGTGCTCAACGATGACGTCCGCTGCGAAGAGGTCGGAGCCGGCACGACGAGCGACAAGCCAACCAACGTCGCGAAGCATTTTCATTTCGAGAAGGGAAACCTCGCCGACGGATTCGCGAAGGCAAAAGTCGTCGTCGAGCGTGAGTTCACGACCGGCACCGTGCATCAAGGCTACATCGAACCGCACGCCGCGACCGCCACTTGGAACCCGGACAACCGCATCACGATTTGGTGCTGCACTCAGGGGAGCTTCACGGTGCGGCAGCAGTGTGCAGAGCTGCTCGGCGTGCCGCTGGGGAACATCAAGGTTGTGCCGACCGAAATTGGCGGCGGCTTTGGCGGGAAGATTTCCGTTTACATCGATCCGGTCGCGTGCGTTCTGTCCAAGAAGAGCGGTAAGCCGGTGAAGCTGGTGATGGACCGAACGGCGGTGCTCGAAGCGACCGGCCCGACTCCGGCCTCGTACATGAAGGTCAAGATCGGCGTCGATGGGGACGGCAAGATCACGGCCGGCACCGCCTACATGGCGTTCGATGCCGGCGCGTTCCCAGGTTCGCCGATCGGCATGGCGGCGATGTGTGCCTTCGCCTGCTACGACGTGCCGAACGGCAGCGTCGATGGCTACGACGTCTGCGTCAACAAGCCCCGCACGAACGCCTACCGAGCCCCCGGCGCGACCAACGGAGCGTTCGCCGTCGAGACCGTCATCGATGAAATCTGCGCGAAGCTCGGCATGGACCCGCTCGAATTCCGCGCAAAGAACGCCGCGAAAGAAGGAACTCGCCGAGTCGATGGCCCGGTCTTCCCGCGCATCGGCATGTGGGAAACGGTGGACTACCTGAAGAAGAGCGAGCACTACTCGACACCGCTGCCAAAAGGAAAATTCGGAGGCAAGGTGGGGCGCGGAGTCGCGTCCGGCTTCTGGTTCAACTGCGGCTTGAAGAGTGCCGCGTTCGCGACCGTCAACACCGACGGCAGCGTGTCTCTGTCGCTGGGCACGACCGACATCGGCGGTTCGCGAGCCAGCATCGCCATGCAGCTTGCCGAGACGCTGGGCCTGACGGCGACCGACATCAACCCGAACGTCGTGGATACCGACGCCGTCGGCTACAACGACGTCACCGGCGGCAGCCGAGTCACCTTCGCCACCGGCATCGCCGCCTACGAAGCGGGACTCGACATCCAACGCCAAATGGTCCAACGCGCGGCGGTGTTGTGGGACGTTGATCCGAGCAAAGTCCGCTACGACGTCGCGACCGCTTCGCTCATCGGTCCCGAAGGCAAGTCGATTACGTTCAAGGCCATTGCCGAGCAGGTCAATCATTGCGGCGGCCCCGTCATCGGCCGCGGTTTTTCGTCTGAAGCCAACCAAGGGGGAGCCTTCGGGACGCACTGTGTCGATGTCGAAGTCGATCCCGACACCGGCAAGACTCAAATCCTGCGTTACACGATCAGCCAAGACGTCGGCACGGCGATTCACCCCAGCTACGTCGAAGGCCAGTTGCAAGGTGGAGTCGTCCAAGGCATCGGCTGGGCGCTCAACGAAGAGTATTTCTATGACGACAAAGGGGTGATGCGCAACGCGAGCTTCCTCGACTACCGCATCCCGACGATCTACGACGTCCCGATGATCGAAACGATCCTGGTCGAAGTCCCCGACCCCGAACACCCCTTCGGAGTCCGCGGCGTCGGCGAAGTCCCCATCGTCCCGCCACCTGCTGCCGTCGCCAACGCGATCGCCAACGCCGTCGGCGTCCGCATGAAGAAACTGCCGATGTCACCGCCGAACTTGCTGAAGGAGATTCTGGCGAGGAAGTGACCGGGCAAGGTCATGTTTGGTAATGAGGGGGCTGCGGTGAACCAAGCACAGTTACAAAAAATGGCTGAGGAGAGACTCAAGGACGCCAAAACGCTCATCGACGGCAGTCGCTGGGAGTTTTCATACTACGCAGCCGGATATGCGGTGGAATGCGCGTTGAAGTCGTGTATCCTCGCCCGCATGATCCACACCGCGTGGGTTTTTGAAGACAAGTGGGTCGCGAAAGATTGTCTGACACACGAATTTGGCAAACTTGTTTCATTGGCTGGATTGACGGATCAACTAAACGCAATTCTGAAGACCAGTGCTGCGGCTGGCGGAGAATTCGCGGCCAATTGGGCCACCGCAGAAAAGTGGACTGTCACGAGCCGGTATGAAGCGAAAACGGATGAAGACGCTAAGAAGCTCTATGCCGCAATCGCCGATGAACCACACGGAGTGCTGCAATGGATACGGACTTACTGGTAGAAAACAAGGTTGACGATGGCGCTACGTTGATTCGGCAACTGATTCGTGGGCAATTCGCGGTCACAATTGCATTCTGGGTCAAGCGCACTGAAGCCGGCCTGTGGTATCTCTATATTGCCACCTCGTCGTTTCGTGCAGAGAAACTGAATGAGGCGTACCGAATTGTCTATGCCGCTTTGACCGAAATCCCTGATTGCTCGGTCTCTCCATCCGAGATCAAGGTTATCACTGAAACGGATACGATTGCCCGTGATGCGGTCACGTTACGTGATCGCAATCCGAATCCAATTAGAGAACCAAAACACTATCACGGCAGACGCATCGGTAACCTGGCCACCGAGGAATTATGCATCTACCCTCGACGATTTCCCCTGGATGTTCGAGAAATTCCCAATGGGCCGTGGCAAGTCTTGATCTCGGAATTCGATGACGTCTGGCTCACATGCGATTCCGAAGATGATGCGCGCACAATTGCAAAGGCTCGCGTCTTGGAAGAAGAGGCTTTGGAACTACGGAATTCCGACGAACAACTCGCCGCGCAGCTTGAAAAGACGGCGGATGCTATGGAGAGGTATCGCATGGGATTCGGTTCTCGTTCTCTAAGACGGCGCGCTGAAGAAGTTCGACAAATAACACACTTAAAGGGCACTTCTTAACCACAAGCGATTGACTTCTTAATCCAAAAAAGACATCGTCTCACCGACAAAATGGCGTCAGCCCGTTCGGCGTTTTGAGTTAGACGGCGCGCGGTTGAGTTGGCTGTCAGCGCATCCCCTCTCACTTAACAGCCTGTTGAAGAAGTCTGGGTTTGTCGTTTGCGAGCGGCGTGATCAGGTCGCGAGTGCGGTTTGCGAGAATGTGATTTTGAACTTCGGAAAAGCTGGTTGAGGATGGATGGCCGGTTTCAGGGTTCGTAGGGTGGCCA
>SXKJ01000352.1 GCA_005778115.1 Planctomyces sp.
CTTCGCGTGCGCGATGTCGCGAGCGACGACGATTGGGCCGCTCAGCAGCAAGCGTGTCGTGACCGGATAGCGCGACAACTCGGCGAGGATCTCTTTCATCGGACGGCTGAGGTCAACTTTGATCGCGCCGGTGTCTTTGCGATGCCGTAGCTCTTCCGGGATGTATTTCAGCGGCTCGAATTCGAGCTGTTCGATGAAGACCCCGTCGCGAGTGATCTTCCCTTTGGCCTGCCGATCTGCGCTGCACGAGACGCCCATGCCGATCGGTAACGAGGCTCCGTGACGCGGCAGACGGATGATGCGGACATCGACTGCGAAGTATTTCCCGCCGAACTGCGCCCCGATGCCGCATTTCCGAGCTTGCTCCAGCATCTGCGCTTCGAGTTCGACATCGCGGAATGCTCGGCCGTGAGCGTTACCGGTCGTCGGCAGGTTGTCGAGATATTTTGCGGAGGCGAGCTTCACCGTCTTCATCGTCGCTTCCACGGACGTGCCGCCGATGACGAACACGAGGTGATACGGCGGGCAAGCGGCCGTGCCGAGCGTCACCATCTTGGCGGTTAGATACTCGACGAGCGACTTCGGATTGAGGACCGCTCGCGTCTCTTGAAAGAGGAACGACTTATTGGCCGAGCCGCCCCCCTTGGCGATGAACAGCAGCTTGTACTCGTTGCCGTCGACCGCCGAGAGATCGATCTGGGCCGGCAAGTTGGTGTTCGTGTTCTTCTCGTCCCACATGTTGAGCGCGGCGTTCTGCGAGTACCGCAGATTGTTCTCGGTGTAGGCGTTGTAGACGCCGTGAGCGAGAGCCTTTTCATCGCCGCTGGCCCAGACGGCGTGACCTTTCTTGCCCATGACGATGGCGGTGCCGGTGTCCTGGCAGAACGGCAACACGCCGGCGCTCGATACGTCCGCGTTCTTGAGCATCGTCAACGCGACCATCCGGTCGTTGTCGGACGCTTCTGGGTCATCCAGGATCGCGGCCACTTGCTTGAGATGCTTCGGTCGCAGAAAGAAGTTGATGTCGTGAAACGCTTGCGAGCAGAGCAGCGTCAGTGCCTGCGGTTCGACACACAGCACGTCGCGCCCGTTGAACGATTGGACGGAAACGTGCTCGGCGGTCAGCAAACGGTACTCGGTGTCATCGGGGCCGAGTTCAAAGAGTTCTTGAAAATGAAACGGTGCGGTCGGCATAAGGTGAGTTCCTTGAGTTGCAGGGCAAGGGTTACTTTCGTTGTCGCGTTACAGCTTCTTCGAGAGCCGCTTCGCCAAGCGAGCCAGTGCAGGGCTGATGTCATTCGGCTCCAGATGGATGTTGAGCAAACTGAAACTGTCTTCGTTGTTGAGCGCGGCTTTGAGGGCTTGATCGAGTTCCCCTTCGATGCGGACCTCAAAGCCCCAGCCGCCGCCGAGCAGATCGGGGAGGCGGTGATAGTCCCAGTTGGGAATGTCGTTGAACGGGCCTTCTTGCAGGAAGCGTTCGGTGGTGTAGCCCTTGTTGTTCAAGACCAGCACGATCGGATTGAAGCCGAGCTTCACCGCCGTGGAGAGTTCGAGGCAGGTCATCTGAAAAGCTCCGTCGCCGACGATCACGATCGGACGACGATCACGATTGGCGACTTGCGCTCCGATCGCGGCCGGGATCGCGAAGCCCATCGACGTGTAATACGCGGGGCTGATGAAATCGGTGTGCTGATGGATCGTCAGGTCCGCCGAAGCGAACAGCGAATCTCCCACGTCGGCGACCACGACCATCGTCTCGTCGAGCATCTCGTTGATACGCCGGAAGAGTTGTCGCACGGTGACTTTCGCCTCTGGCCGTAGCACGAATGGGCCGTCTTCTTCGTCGCGGTGGCGTGGGAGAACGCTCTTGGATGGATGCAGATCGGCCTTGCCGAGTCCGCGAATGAAGTCGTACAGCAGCACATCGTGGAAGTGGTGATGCCGGATGCGGAGCTTCTCGCTGGTCGCGTAGACGCATTTCGTTGGATCGAGGTTCGCTGTGAAGATGCCGAGGTTGATGTCGGTCATGAACGCTCCCAGCAGGATCACACAGTCGCTGTTCTCGACGAACTGCCGCACATCTTCGCGCCCCATCGCCCCTTCGTAAACGCCGAGGTACAGCGGATGCTTTTCGCTGACGACCGACTTGCCCAGCAGCGTGGCGCAGATTGGGATGCCATGCTTCTCGGCCAGCTTGACGACCTGGTCTTGCAGGCCGAAGCGATGGATCTCGACGCCCGCAATGATCACCGGTTGCTTGGCCGAATTGATCGCGTTCGCCGCTTCTTCGAGCGCTTCGCGCAAGGCTTCTCGCTCGCTGCGCGGCTTCTCGCTGCTCGGCTTGTGCGGAAAGAGAGCCGGGGTTCGCACCCGATCACGAGGGAGTTCGAGGAACACCGGACGCTTGAAGCGGACCGCCGCCTCGAAGCAGCGGTCGATTTCGCGGAAGGCGGTCAGCGGGTCGTCCAGCAGGGCAGTCGCGACGGTCAGCTTTTCAAAAACTTCACGCTGCGTGTTGAAGTCGCGGACTCGGTGATGCAGCAACGGATCGGAACGTCGCTCTTCGACGCCGGGCGCACCGCTGATGACGATGATGGGAGACTTCTCGGCATAGGCTCCGGCGATCGAATTGCAGAGGCTCAGGCCGCCGACGCAATACGTCACGCAGACGGCACCGAGTCCATGCACTCGCGCGTAGCCGTCGGCCGCGTAGCCGGCACAGTCTTCACGCGTCGTGCCGACGACTCGAATTGGGCTCTCGGTCAGCATTCCGTAGAACTGCAACACGAAATCGCCGGGGATGCCGAACACGTCCGTGACGCCGTAATCCTGCAATCGCTGGATCAAATACCCGCCGATGGTTTGCTGGCCGCCGCGGTTGGCCGGCTTGGTTCGAGCGACTGGCTTGTCGGCGTTTCGGCCGGATCGGCGTAACGACTTCGAGGCATTGGAACGTCCGCTAGCGCGAATCGGTTTCGTTGGTTTTCGTCCAGACATTAGAGGCTCCTTCCTGAGTGGTTGCGGCATTGTGAAGATGAATTACGATTCGGGAAAGTCGGCAATCGAGTGATTGTCTCTCGTCGGATGAGAACTCATCGTTGCACGCTGCCATTACCTCCTTAGACTGCGGCCATGCAACGATTCTCATTAATGATCGCTCGGTTTGCGCTGTCGGCCTGGATAGGTGCGGCGGCGTTATTTGTCTGCACTTCGATTTCCGAGCAGATTGCGCCGGCGTTTGATTCGGGGATCAAGAACACGCTCGCGGCGGTCCGGTTTCCGTGGTACTACGGGTTCGGGTTCGGACTGGTCGGCACCGGCTTCGTCGGGAGCGTGATCGGCGTCCGCCGCACAGAACAGCGACACCGCTGGGCCGTGATCGTCACGTCGCTCGTGCTTGCGCTGATGCTGATGGTGGCCGATTACGTGGCGATCTACACGCCGTTGTATGAGATCGTCACGTCACCAACCGCTGTCCGCGACGCTCGCTTTGTGGAACTCCATCGTTGGTCGGAACGGATTAACTCCGTCGACATCCTGCTGTGCTTGATCGCGGCGCTGGCTGTGTGCTGGCCGACCAAGCAATCGCTAGCCCCTAACCCCTAGCCCCTCTCACCATGGCCGCCTTGCCAATGAAATCGCTGGCTCACATCTGCCGCTCGCTGAGCACGTTGCTGGAGTCCGGTGTGGGCGTGCGGCAGTCCATCACTCTGGCGGCGAAAAAGACCAGTGACGGCCGGAGCCGAGAGGCACTGGCCGAGATCGGTCAGCAGATCGCGGCAGGGAATGAGATATCGGCGGCGATGCGAATGCAGGCCGGAACCTTCCCCGAACTGATGACCGACATGATCGAGATGTCGGAAGGGACCGGCTCGCTGCCCGAAGTCCTGACGCATCTGGCCGAGCACTACGAAAACAATTTGACGCTGCGTCGGCAATTTGTCGGCTCGATTGCCTGGCCGATGTTTCAACTGATCGCGGCGGTGCTGATCATCGCACTGCTGATCCTGGTCTTCGGCATGATTCCCGATGACCCCAATGGGCCAAACATCAAGCAACTGGTCTTCGGCCTGACAGGAGTTAGCGGGGCGGTCATCTGGCTGACCTGCACCTTCGGCGGAGCCGGTCTACTCTGGGTCGGGTATCAAGTCGCTGTGCGGCTGTTCTCGGCTCAGAGGATTCTTGATCCGCTTTATCTGCGCGTGCCGGTGTTGGGGAAGTGCTTACGATCGTTTGCGATCGCGCGGTTTTCCTGGGCGTACTATCTCACTCAGCAATCTGGGATGCCGATGGTTCGCAGCTTGACCGCCAGCTTGAAGGCGACGACGAACGGCGCGTTTCAGAATGCTACGCCGATGATCTGTGCTGGTATCCGGGAAGGAGAGAACTTGTCAGTGGTGCTCGAACAGAGCGGCCTGTTTCCAGAAGACTACATGCACATGGTCTCGGTCGCGGAAACATCAGGCACCGTGCCGGAGATGCTGCATCGGCTCAGCCCGCAGTTCGAGGATCAAGCCCGCCGCAGTTTGCGAGCATTGACCATCACGTTCTCTGGTTTGGTCTGGGGGACGGTCGCGCTCTTCATCGTCTTCTTCATCTTCCGCTTCTTCACGTGGTACGTCAGCATGCTCAACGATGCGGTGAAAGCGGCGGGAGGATAAATGTGAGCGGCAAGACGCTAGCCGCAGGTTTTGAACGAATCTGAAACCCGGGGCCAGCGCCTTGCGGCTCACGGGGCGATCATTCCGGGATCGTCGTCAGCTCTTTGCGGAAGTCGGCGGCGGGGAGGTCTTGGCCGGTGGCTGATTTGAATTGCGTAGCGAGTTGCTCGGCATAGACGTCGACGGGATCGACTGTCTTGGCTCCTCGTTCGCGAGCTTCTTTCATGACCGGGCTGACGCCGGGCATCGTGGTCACGTCGAGCGCCATCATGCTGCCTCGGAGATAGCCGGGATTGAACTCCTCCTTCTTTCCGCCGAGTTGCATATTGGGATCGGCGAAGACGACGACGTCCGCCAGCGTGTTGTATAGATTCGCATAAGGGACGAACCGCACTCCCATTTGAACGGCGAGAGCTTGGGCTTCTTTGTCATTGGAGCTCGAGATGCTGACCAACCCTTTACGTTTTGCGATGCCGAAGATCATCGACTTGGCCAGCCCGCCGCTGCCGATGACCATGATGTTGCGGCGGTCCAACGGGCGCGCGTCACTGCTTCCCTTGCCCAACGTCGCTTCGAGAGCCTTGACCGCACTCCGCCAAAGGCTGTTGTAGGCGGTCCAGACGTCGTTTTGCTTGAGCATCAAGTCGCCATGCTGCGACATCTGCGTAACCTCTTCCATCTTCTCGGCCAGCGGCAGCATGTGTTCGGCGGCGCTGCCCGAGGCGACCAAGACGTTGATCTTCAGAGCGTCGAGCATCTGCTTGAACTTGTCGAACTTCTCGGTAGCGACCGGCAGG
Organism: Planctomyces sp.; assembly: GCA_005778115.1. Lineage (GTDB taxonomy): Bacteria > Planctomycetota > Planctomycetia > Planctomycetales > Planctomycetaceae > SXKJ01. The sequence goes on from SXKJ01000352.1 coordinate 5,462, forward strand.
CAGCGCATGTTGAGATTGATCTTGTCGAAGAGCTTATTCATGGTGCGGACCGTCGCAGCCTCCGCTTGGCCCAGACCACACACCGCCAGGAGCCGTGTCTGTGCGTTAATCGTTCGCCAACCGTACGTCTCATCGAGTTCAAACACCGTGGCCTGATTCTCGAACGCCTCCATCCCTTTTTCGAGCGCGGCGTAAATCCAGGGCGAACCGTATTTCCGTCCCAGCAATGAGAAGGTCAGCCCTGCGCGGCCCAGGCCCAATCCAACCACGGGGATGTCACGCTTCTTCGACACGGCGGAGAGCAACGGCCATGCGGCTTCGAGTGTCGGCGTGGGCCAGGTGAATTTCACCACATCGGCGTTGATCTTTTTGGCTTGTTCGAAAATGGACTCGATGTTGGTCGTCAGCGGGCGATCCAAGCTGGTGTAGCTTATGACGCGCTTCGTCTTGCCGAAGCGGGGGATCGACTTGGCGGTCTCCAGATCCAACTCGATGTACGCTGGCCCGGAGACGATTGCCTGTCGCAGCAGCGTGATCCGTTCTTGCTCGGTACCTTCCCACGCTCCCCCTTGCTCCTTGTTGCGGCAGGAGAGCAGGATCGGTTTGGGAATGTCCTCCATCAATTCGGCCACATTCGGCTCTTTGAGGAGTTTGTCGAGGCCCAGTTCCACGATGTCGCAGCGTGTCGCCGCGTTCAACAAATCGACTTTGGCCAGCGTGCGGGATTCCGGAGAAACCGAGATACAAATCATGGTGCGAGAGTCTCAATGTTCGAGGGAAAGGAATCTCTGAGTTCAGAACCGGTTGTTTTATTTTTCGCCCCAAATCTTTCGCCAACTCTTCCTTGGACGAATGAAGTTGGCGGAAAATGTCAGGCCAGCGACTTAAGTAGTAAGCAACTTTATCGAGACGTGGCTACTGATCCGTCCCCATGAATTTGATGGCGCAATTCGGCAGGATCTTTTTCAATCTGGCTACTCCGTTGAGCGAGCAGGTGGTTCCGTTGATGTCTGCGACTCGCAGATCTTTGCATTTGGAGAGATTGCCGAGCGTGACGTCGCTGACCATCGAGATATTCCGCAGAGAAATCTCTTCCAAACCTCTCAGGGTGCCGAGCGCCGCGAGTCCAGCATCGTTGATTTGATTGAATCCAAGGTTCAACTTCTTGAGGTGGACGTTCCCCTTGATCCCTTGGAACGTCGCGTTGCTGACTTCAGCCTGGCTGACATCCAGTTCCTCCAGGGTTTCTAAGTTTTTGAGGTGTTGCAGGCCAAACAATCCGAAACGCGAGTGCTGCGCATCCAGGACTCGCAGGCCCGGCTCCCCCTTTTTTCGTTTCATGAACTGCATGCCTTGGCCCTGCACGCCGGTGTTGCCGATCTTCAGTAACTCCAGTCCCGTGATCTTGTTAAGGGACTTGAAGCTCATGTCTGAGATTTGCGTGTAGCTCAAGTTGAGCGATTTTAAGTTTGCCAAGTTCTCCAACGCCGCGAGATCGTTGTCTCCAACGTTGGTCCGTTCCAGCGCTAGCTCCTCCAGACTCTCCAACTTGGAGAGCGTCTCCAAAATTGCCGGGGTCACGTTGCAGTTGGTGAGATTCACGCTCCGCAACTTCGGCAATTCGAGCGTCGCGGCGAAGCCCACCCCAGTGATCTTCGTGCTGGTGAGATTCAGCGTTTCAAGATTCTTGAGTTTGGCCAGATGCTTGATTCCCTCATCCGTCACCGACGACGAATTGAGGTCCATGTCCTTGAAGTCATCGTTCCCCGACGAAAGATTGCAGACGCGCATGATGTCGGTGTCTTTCCGCTCGGTCGTCGGCGTATTGAGGAATTTGCTGATGATGGCGCGCGGGTCTTCCAACTCGGCGGATGGCTGAGGTTGAGCTGGTGCCTGCGGCTTAATTGTCTGGACGACCGGAGGTGTGGAGGGATCGGCCGCTGGCTGAACGATTGGCGCGCCTGGCGGTGTCGTCGCAACATCTTCGCAGCCAATTAGGCTGGCGGCGGCGATCAAAATCAGACTCAGACAGGAACCGGACGACGTGAAACGACGCATGAAAAGACTCCCGCGAAACAGAACAATGATTTGGAGAATGAATGGAAACGCCCCCAACATATCTGACAAGACTCGCCACGTGACACGAGCCCCAGCACTTTGATGAGCGAGAGAATAGAAACCGTTCAAGAATTGAAAAACATTGACGGCCACACTCTGCCGTAAAGCGGGGCGGAGCATATCATCCGCCGCCGAGCCGCGTCAGCCGCCGCTCACCAAACGCCCTGAAAATGTGGAGAGTCACCAGCGATGCACGACGCGATCCAGGCCGCTTTGAACGCCGTCTTTGAGCAACACGATGTCCCCGTGACGATCTGCCAAGCGGCGGTTGGTGCGATCATGGACGGGCAGTGCGACGAGGTCTCGATCGCCGCGTTCCTGACCGCTCTCCGAGTCAAGGGGGAAGCTGTGGACGAGATCGTTGGAGCCGCTCGCGCGATGAGTGAGCGGGCCGAACGAGTGCCGACCTCGCGAACCGGGTTGCTCGACACTTGCGGCACCGGCGGCGACGAACTGCGGACCTTCAATATTAGCACCGCGACCGCCTTCGTCGCGGCGGCCTGCGGAGTGCCGGTCGCCAAGCACGGCAATCGCGGCGTATCGAGCAGTTCCGGCTCAGCCGATGTGCTCGAAGCCTTGGGGGTGCGGACGTCTTTGACGCCGGCTCAAGTCGGCCGCTGCCTCGATGAAGTTGGCATTGGGTTTTGTTTTGCTCCGGTCTTTCACGGAGCGATGAAACACGCGGCACCGGTCCGCAAGGCGTTGCGATTCCGGACGCTGTTCAACTTGCTCGGTCCTCTCACGAACCCGGCCAATGCCGAGTTTCAGTTGCTCGGAGCCTCCCGCATCGTCACCGCCGAAAAGCTCGCACAAGCCTCGGCGCGGCTCGGCAGACGCCGCGTGTTGGTTGTCTGCGGCAATGATCAACTCGACGAGGTCAGCCTGTGGGGGCCAACGACCATCTTCGAAGTCGGAAATGGATCAGTGAGTCTCCACACTTGGACTGCCGCGACCTTTGGCCTTTCGGAGTGCTCCGTCAACGAACTGCAAGTCGGCACGCCCGCCGAAAGCGCCGCTCGCATTCGAGCCGTCTTTGGTGGAGAACGCTCGGCCGCACGCGACATCATCGTCGCGAATGCTGCCGCCGCACTGATCGCCGCCAATGCTGAAACTGAACCGCTCATCGCCGCCGGCCGAGCAGCCGCGGCACTCGATTCTGGCAACACGGACAAGCTGCTTGCACGCTTTGCCGAATTGACGCAAGCATTGTCAACGTAGTCGTCTCGCGGCTGGCTTGAGTCTCTTCGCCCCGCACCTATAATCCACGCCTCTTTCCGGGCTGCCGGAAATCATCGCGTCAGGAAATCCAATCAGACGAAAGCGTTGCCAACGTCATGTTCAATTGGTTTCGGAATGTTTGGTTAGCCGTCAGCACAGTCCTGCAAGGGATGTGGGTCACGAGCTTGACCATGTTCAAGACATACCGCCGGCCCGTCTTCACGGAAGTCTTCGAGTACCCGGAATCGCCGGTTTCGGTCAAAGCTCGCTATCGCGGCTTCCATCGCTTTGATCTGACGACCTGCATCGGCTGTGAGAAATGTGCCGTAGCCTGTCCGGTCGACTGCATCTACATCGAGAAGGTGAAAAGCCCGGTCGGCAAGGGCTTCCGCATCGACGGCTTCGCCATCGACTACACCAAGTGCATGTTCTGTGCTCTGTGCGTCGAGCCGTGTCCGGTGGATTGCATCTTCATGGGGTCGAACTTCGACCTGAGTTGCTACAGCCGTGATGGGTGCATCGTCGATTACGCGAAGCTGCCGCTGCAAACCGCTTGGGGCCAGACTACGCTCAATCCGGCCGCCGTATCCGAATCGAAGGTCTTGTACGAACCGGTTTGGGTCAAAGGCGAACCCAGCCCCTTCGGCTTTGAAGCCAGTGAGCACTAAATCATGGAAGCCACCGCTGCTCCAATGACGAACGATCCCGCGAAGCGTTATTTCACGCTCGCCGAGGCCAATCAACGGCTGCCTTTGGTCCGCGCGATTGTCAGCGACATCGTCGAGTTGTTTCGTGATGTGACTGATCGGCGGCAGCGGCTGATCGACCTGATTGAACGGAACCAACTCGGTTCCAAGCGAGTCGCTTCGCCGTACACCGAAGAGCTCGAACAAATGCAGGCCGACATCCAAGCTGATGTGGAACGGCTTAATGTGTTCGCTCAGGAGTTAGCGGAGCTCGGCATCGAGTTGAAAGATCCGAACATCGGCCTGATCGACTTCCCCACGCTGGTCGATGATCGTGAAGCCTACTTATGCTGGAAGCTCGGCGAGCCTGAAGTCGGCTTCTGGCACGAACTGACCGCCGGCGTCCAGGGCCGTCAGTCGGTGGATGGCCTCAAACCTCAACCCCGATTCAGTCCCACAAAATCCTAGTTGTAGCCACGCTCGCCAGAGCGTGGGCGAATGTGAAACAACCTCTCCCACGCTCTGGCGAGCGTGGCCACGAGATCGCCCATGACCGACCTTGTCAGCCACATTGTCCTGTTCATCCTCGCTGGAATCGGCATGGCGCTCGTGCCGTTGGTCATCGGCTGGTTCGTCCGCCCCAATCTACCCACCGTTGAGAAGGATTCGATCTACGAATGCGGCGAGCCGACCATCGGATCCAGCTACATTCAGTTTGATCTTCGGTACTACACCGTGGCCTTGCTGTTCATCATCTTCGACGTCGAAGTCGCCTTCTTCTATCCGTGGGCCTCGGTCTTCGGTGGTGCCATGCAGCTCGCTGACGATCGACTCTCGACAGAAGCTCGGACGCAGATTTCCGAAAAGTTGCTCAACATCACCCCAGGAACGCTCGACGCCTCACAAGCAATCTCCTCCAGCACAGCCTTGCAACTCGGTTGGGCGGGCCTGATCGACATCGCCGTTTTCTTCACCGTGCTGCTCGTCGGCTTCGCTTACGTCTGGAAACGGGGAGACCTCGATTGGGTTCGAGCCTACCAAGCACCCGGCCCTGTCGAAGAAACTGCTGCTTAGTTTTTTGCTTACCCCACCGGGCTTGCCTCGGTGGCTCGTGGGCCTTTGCACTACTCCGAAATCTCAATCTGAAATCTCAAATCCCATGACCGCCGAAGACTTTCATAAGCTTCTCGTCAGCAAATTCGGTGAGTCCAAAATCACCGGCAGCAACTTCACCGCCAAAGATCCGTGGCTCGAAATTGCCGCCGACACGATCGTCGATGTCGCTCGCTTTCTGAAGCACGACGAGCGGACCCAGTTCGATCATCTCAACGACTTGTGCGGCGTCGACTACTGTGAGCCGGACGCTAAGAAAGCCGCTAAGTTCAATCATCAGCCGCACGTCGAAGTCGTCTACCATCTGACCAGCTACGCGCTGCGACACCGCATCACGCTCAAGGTCAAAGTTCCACGCTGGAAAGACGAGGCGACCAAGACGATTCCCGAAGTTCCGTCGGTTACGCCCGTCTGGGCCATCGCCGATTGGCACGAGCGGGAATGTTACGACCTCGTCGGCGTCAACTTCACGGGTCATCCAAACCTGAAACGCATCCTCTGCCCGGAAGACTGGGAAGGCCATCCGCTCCGCAAAGACTACGACATGCCGCTGGAATACCACGGCGTACGCGGGCGGTAATCGAGTCCGGTGAAATGAAGCAATTCGTCAAAAGTTTCTTTGTGTTGGTGTTGGGAGTCTTGTCCGCTTTGTACCTGTTAAACATCGGAGCGGGAATCTTTGAGTTAATTCCCGACGTTGTGCCGTTTGCCGGCAACTTCGACGAAGCGACAGCCACGTTTTTGTTGTTGAATTGTCTCGCCTACTTTGGAGTCAACCTCGGTCCGC
>SXKJ01000353.1 GCA_005778115.1 Planctomyces sp.
CAGCAACAACCGAATGATCGCCTGCGCTTCAGGCGATTGTCTCGCAATCAGTTCTTCCGTGACGACCGACGACATCACACACTGATCGCAGAAAAACCCAAATGACGCGAGATCGTTTTTAGACTCCGTGAACGATTACCAACCGGATCGCTGACTGTCGAAGCGATGCGATCGACGACGATGTGGCGGAAGCGCTTCCGCAGGCGATGCACGGCGACTTTGAAGGCACCCTCCGACAGGTTGAGCGATCGGGCGGCTTCGATCGCCGTGTCGTGGCTCGATGGCGTGACGAGCCAGCGTTGCAGAACCTCGAAGCGTTCGAGTTCGCCGTTCGATTCGGCTTCCGAGCGAAGCGTGGCGATCGCTTGTTCGACGACGGCGAGCGCCCATTGGCGATCGAAGTACGCATCGGGAGGCAAGCCGGCCGGATCGGCGATGGTCAGAGGCTCGCCGTCTCGCAGCGGTTGATCGAGCGACTGCGTCGTTTGGCCTCCGCCACGTTTGAGGGTCTGATCGCGATCGAGTTGATCGCTCAGAAAATGCTTCACTGCTCCGAGCAGATACGATCGGAAGCGACCTCGCGTGCGATCCGCGTTGTCGAGGCTGTTCCCTTCGAGCAGCTTCGCGAAGAACTCGTGCGTCAGATCGCGAGCGTCATCGGTTCCACCGCGCGACCGCCGGACGAAGAGTTCAACCGGGGCGTAATACGTCTCGCACAACTCGCGCAGAGCCTGCTTCGCTTCGGGAGTCTTCCCGTGAGCCGCGACCACCTAAGTCCAGCGTGTCGTGTGAAACGCATTTTCGGGACGGTCGGGCATGATGGGGACAATCCTGGAGTGCTGCGGCTCGACGCAGCCCTCCGTTCATTTGGAATGACGACGTTGCTCGATCAAAAGAACGCCGACTGTTTAGCCGAATCTCGTAGCAGCACTTTCTGAATTTTGAAAGTCGCTATTTCAGAGGGATGGAGGGCTGCGTCGAGCCGCAGCACTCCAGGGTTTGAGTCTATCGCACTTCGACCTGCGTTCGGTGGCCGAGTTGCAACGAGACGTTGCGGAACTCGATCCATTGGTAGCGGCGTGACTCCACACGGAAGTGCTTGATGCTCTTGAACTCGGCGACCGGAAGCGTTGTGAGTGAGTTGATCATACCGCCGTTGCCGTCAGAACCCTCGCCGATGAGCGGCACGATCGAGCCGTCGTCTCGACGCGAGTAGCTGAAGGCGATCGGCACTCGGTTGCCAACGATGCTGGCCGATCGAACGACACCTGACCACGTTCCGTGAGTTCTGTTGCCGGTGGTCGTCAAGCTGTTGTGAGGATGACCGTCGAGACGAGCGAATTCGATTTCCTTGTGCCAGTCGCCGTCGGCCACGCCAACTTCGACGGTCATCTCGCGAGCATCCGGCGGACAGGCAATTGCGCCGTGAAACATCGCAAACGGTTGCTTGTCGTCGGGGCGATGAAACGCTCCCCCCATCGCCGAGTAGCCCGAGTTCGGGCGAAATCGGATCACAGGAGTCGCTGCCAATCCCGTTGCACTGTGAACACGAACGACGATCTCTTTCATGACTCTGCCGCTCGCCGTATTCGATCCACCGAGTTCCGGGACCGCCTCGGCCAGCAGTTCGCCGTTCGGTTTCCAAAACGGTTGACCGTTCGGCGGATGAGCGCCCAACGCGAACAGCTCGACGCGGCCTTGATCGTAGGCTCCCTCGAACGGACCCAGCGTCGGCTGAGCGGGCGGTTCGATCGTTTTGTACCGGGGCGAGGCGGGCGATCCGGTCGGTTCGTTGACCAGCAGCGAATCGGGAGTTTGTCCTTCGGGCAGCATCATCAGGATTGCCCACACCCGCATGAGCGATTCAGTTTGGTACGCCAAGACACTCAAATTGTGCTTGGGTGCCATGTGCCAAGTGAAACCGCCATGCGGCCCGATCGACGCTCGCATCTTGCCGAGTTCTTCATCGGTCGTCGGCAGGTATTCGAGCGGGACTCGCACGCGACCGTTGCCGACCAGTTTCGCTTGATAGCGACTGACGACGACCGGCCCGCGTGGTTCATCGGTATTGCCGTCGTCTTGAAACAACTGAGCGTTCTCCAACGTCAGCCAGACATTCCAACCGGGAACGGTCTGCACGCTGTACTCGAACGTGTAATGACCGTTCTCCACCGTCGCATGTCGAGTCGTGACTTCAACCGGCTGCGGCCTCGACGGGACACTGATCACCACCGCAATCAGCATCGCCAGACCTGTCCCGATCACGATAAGTCGATGCTGTTTTCGCCGCGCATCATCAACCAGTGGATCATCGGTCGCCGCAGTCAACAGGAACCGGGCTTGCCACAGCACCACGCTCGCCCACGGCAGCGCGAAGAAACCGATCAGTCCAATCGGAAACAGCACTGCGACCGTTCGCCATTCCCAAGCGAAGAGTTGCGACACCAATCCACCGAGCAATCCTGTCGTGAACATCACAAAGGGGATCATCATGAGGAACCCCAACACCGCGACAGCTCGCAGCCAGCCGAAGAGCGACGACCTGCTGTGCCGATCGCGTTTCTCGCACCAGCGCTTGATGGACTTCGAGACCGAGATCCCCACCAACACCGCCGTCGACAGCAGGAAGAGCGTGAGCGCCAACCACTCGAAGTCGTAACGAAAGCGAACCTCCGCCCCCTTCACCGTGACCGTCCCCACCACCATGCCGGTGACAAGCCACACGATCGACGCCGCGATGGCGATCTTGTGACGCTGCGAGCGGTCGTCGGCGATCAAGTCATTGGACGATTGACCTTCGCAACGAGCCGAGTCTCCAACCATTGCAACACGGTTTTGAGAACTCACTCGCCACAGCTTGATGCTCGCCCAAGGCAACGCGATGGCTCCCACCCAGGTCAGCGGCACAAAGATCGCTTCGGGAGGACTGGGGTTCCAATGCCCGATTTCGCTCATCATCTCGATGGCAAAGAAGCCGGCGAAGCCGATGACGGGAAGCGAAATCAAGAAGCCCACAACCGATGCCGCTCGCAGACACGAACGGAGGATTGCGCGATCCGATTCACTCGCGCACTGTCGCGAAGCTTTCAGCAGCGACAACCTTGCCGCGACTGCTCCCATCAAGATCGCGATCGCGAAACAGGCACCCAGAACGAGACTAGCGACATGCTCTATGGATCGAACCGGAGCTCCATTAAGGAGCCAACGCACCAGATCCGTGAGGACAACAAGTCCGACAAGATACGCCACCAAGCCCATCGCTTGAGGAATCGACCAATCGGCCGCGAAGAGTCTGTGAGGTTTTTCATCGCTACTAGATTGCCTTGGCTCACGATGCAGCATGCCCAACCCCAGTGGGACAAACTGCGCCAGGCACACCCCAATAAAGATGAGCAAACCGTTTTGGCCGATCGGCGTCGCGAATGCCTCAGAATGAAAGAAGGCCATCGAAACGGGAATCCAAAGAAATGCGAGAACGATCGCCAGCCATTGAATGGGCCGCTTCGACTTCGCCGACACAGGCTGCGGCGTCCCGACGTGACAGGTCGAAGCCACGGCCGATTGATAAACCAGAAGCCCCGGAAAGAGCAGTCCCAAAATGTACGATACGAAGAAGATCGCCACCGCTGTTCCGCCTTGGGTACTGGTCGCCACGCCGCCGCCAAAAAGAAAGGCCAGCACGAAGAACGCTCCAATCAGAAGCATCAGGACTCCTGACGTTCGCGCGCTGAACGGCTGCGTGGCAGACTGCGGAATGACATCGAGACTTGCCGATCCAGGCTTGGCCGCATCGCCATTCGCGATCGAGGTGACTCGCGTGCGAAACTCCGCCGCCGTCTGGAACCGCAGTTCCGGCTGCTGCTCCAACGCTCGCAGCACGATCTCGTCCAAGCGAACATCAATCTCTACCTTGCGAGACGGCGCTTGTAGCTTCGATCCGGGCAACTCGCCGGTCAGCATCTCGTACAACACGACGCCGAGCGAAAAGATATCCGCCCGATGATCGACCGCTGAAGGATGTTCTCGCTGTTCGGGAGCCATGTACGACGGCGTGCCCAGCACCGATTCTTGAGTGAGACCGAGTTGCCGTAGGTCAGGCTTTCCAGCCTGACCTGCGTTGGACGTGGGCTCGTCAGGCTGGAAAGCCTGACCTACACGCAGCATTCGCGCGATGCCGAAGTCCGCGATCTTCACTCGCCCTTCTTTGTCGAGCAGCAAATTCTCCGGCTTGATGTCTCGATGCACGATGCCGCGATCGTGAGCGAACTGCAGCGCCTCGCAAATCGGCGGCACGATCGCCAGCGCTTGTTGCGGAGTCAGTCGCCCGGCCTTCATTGCCTGCCGCAAGTTGACGCCGTCCACGAACTCCATCGTGAGAAAATAGAATTCACCGGCCTGACCAAAATCATGCACCGTGACAATGTTCGGATGACTGACCTCCGCCAGCACCTTCGCCTCGCGAGCAAACCGCTCCGCGAAATCCGGATTCGCCGCGTGCTGCGGAGCCAGAATCTTCAACGCCACCAGCCGCCCCAACGACTTCTGCCGAGCCTTGTAGACCGCCCCCATTCCGCCATGCCCGATGAGTTCCAGCACTTCAAGCTGCGGAAACGCTGATGCCAGTTCGGCGGAGTCCAAGGCATCGCGGGAAAACTATCGGTGCCGGTTCCCAGCGCGGCTTGCTTCAGCAAACAGGCGGGACAAATCGCGTTCGCGACCGACGCATCCAGTGCCACACCGCACCGAGGACATTTCAATTCCGCCACAGTCTCGCTCATGGTCATCCGCGCCTCAGGTCCAACGGCAAACTCAAACAAACACGCTCTCTGATACCTGAGGGATTGCCGCAGACGAGTTACACGCGAATCTCAAAATTCCCAGCGTTTTGGTTTTCCAGCGGCTTTCAGTTCGATCCAGTCGATCTCGACCGCTTGTTTCTGAGCCGGGAGATGGACTCGCAAGATGCCGATCGCCCCTTCGGCCGGGACGTCGACCGTGATTTCTTGCCAATCGCCTGGCTTGAGCGTGAAGGGGACCGACTTCGACACGTTTGCGTCCGCATCCGGCGCGAGCCATTCGATCTTGCCGTCGCCTCCGTCCGCACAGCGTGCTTTGAACTTCACGACCGCCGGTCCATTCGATCCCGCGCCGACACCCAGAAATGGTGAGCCGTTCTTGCCCGTCACCGTAATGATGCCCTCCTTCACGGTCGCCGTGCAGTTGCGAGCCTTCCAGCCTTGCAGCTTCGGATCGTCGTCTGCGGCTTGAGCGGCGGCTTTTGGTTTCGGCTTGTTGTCACTCGGCGGAGTCTTCGAGTTGTAGTTCGGATTCCGAATTGGCACGACCGCCTCGGTGTCGCGCAGGAAGCCGCTGATCAGCTCGTTCAGCTCGCGAGCGATCTCCGGTTTCTCAGCGGCGAGGTTCTTCGATTCGCCGACGTCGTCCTTCAAGTTGTAGAGTTCGAGCCGATCGCTGCCGTCGTCGTTGTCGGCGTATAAGCGGATGAGCTTCCAATCTCCCTTGCGGACATAAGTGCCTGGCAGGAAGCCGGGAATGTTTTTGGCTTGCCCATCGCCTCCGTGCGGGAAGTGACAGAAGACTCGATCACGCGACGATCCTCGACCGAGCAGCGTGCCGGTCTGATCGACACCGTCAAACTTCGAGCCTTCATGCGGCTTCAGCCCGCACATCGTGAGCAGCGTCGGATGAAAGTCGGTGCTTTGCAGCAGCGAGTCGTTCGTCGTTCCCCCCTTCACTTTCCCTGGCCAGACCACGATGCACGGCTCGCGAGTCCCTCCTTCGTACAGCGATGCCTTGCCGCTGCGCAGCGGCAGGTTGCTGGTCGCTGGGACGCTCTCGAAGCCTGCGGGATCAGTGGCCCTCGGCGGATAGGCCCAGCCGCCGTTGTCGGAGAAGAACACGAAGATTGTCCGATCGGCGATCCCCGCCTCGTCCACTGCCGCGAGCAATCGCCCAACGCCGTCATCCAAACTGCGTACCATCGCGGCGTAGAGCGGATTGTGCTGCGGGTTCTTCACATCGACCTTTGTCTTGAAGTGCTCGATGTAATCGCCGCGCGCGTTCCAGGGGCCATGCACCGAGAACGCCCAGTAGTTGAGATAGAACGGCTTGTCTTTGTGTTCGCGAATGTACTTCGCAGCTTCGGCCGACATGCGATCCTCGATGTGCTCGCCCGGTTTCCCGTTGATGGCGACATCGTCGATGAACTTCCACGGCGCGAGATACCCGCCTCCCGGTCCCGCCGCCCGGGGCGTGTGCGGGAAGTCGAAGTCAAATCCCTGATCGCGCGGTTCGTAGCGATCGCCGTCGTTCGCCGGCAGGTTGTGGCCCAGATGCCACTTGCCAAAGTGAGCCGTCGCGTACCCCGCCTCGTGCAGCGACTCGGCGAGCGTGACGTACTCGGTCTTCAACCGCGTCAGCGTGTTCGCGTTGAGCACTCGCACATTCGCTGGCGAGCTTTGCAGCTTCTTCTCCAACTGCACCTGCGGCAGATGACAAGCCGGCGATGTGATCCCGATACGTGCCGGATACAGCCCGGTGAGAATGCTCGACCGCGTCGGCGAACAGAGCGGACTCGCCGCATACGCCTGTGTGAATCTCACACCGCGCGATGCGAGCCGGTCGATGCTTGGTGTCTCATGGAACGTGCTACCGAAGCAGCCGACATCTCGCCAACCCAGATCGTCACACAAAATGAAGATGACATTGGGCCGCGCGTTTTCGGCGGCCATCGCCGACGGCGCGGCGAACATCAGGACGAAGATCAACAATCCATTCGATTCACGCTTTGAAAGTCTCATCCGCCAGTCTCCTGATCAATCCGTCGAGTCCGCCAGCCACGTCATCGGCTCGCCAAGCATGATGGACAATCCAACGCATGCCGTCGCGTCGCTCGACGCCGGCCTTAATTCAGCCAATTTTGTCACCGAATCGTCCGTCAGCGCCACTATGCTGGGGCGGTGAGTTTTCACGATTCGGAGCGGGATCATGGCGACGGCAGAAGTTGGCTCAGACGTGGCATTGTGGCAGTTGGTCTGCGGTGACGACCGGCGAGCGTTTGCCGAGCTGGTGGGGCGGCATTCGTCGGCGGTGGCGGCGGTCGCGTACAGCGCTTGTGGTGATTTGACGCTCAGCGAGGATATCGCTCAGGAAACTTTCTGGGCCGCGTGGCGCGAACGCGCGACGCTGCTGGACCCGACTCGACTGCGAGCTTGGCTGTGCGGGATCGCTCGAAACATGGCCAACAACGCGATGAGGAGAACGCGGCCTTCGGAATCGCTCGACCGGCAGTCAGAACAGTCGGGCGGCAAGCCCGAACCGTCGGACGAAGCGGCCTCGCGTGAAGAGCAATCGCTGGTTTGGCAGGCGCTCGAAGAGATTCCCGAAACGTACCGCGAGCCGCTGATTCTGTTTCATCGCGAGCACCAATCGGTGGCCGAAGTCGCGCTGACGCTCGAACTTTCCCCCGATGCGGTGAAGCAGCGGTTGTCGCGCGGACGCGAGATCCTGCGCGAGCAAGTCGCGGAGTTGGTCGAGCGGACGCTGAAGAGCAGTCGTCCACGAACCGCATTCACGACCGCAGTCATCGCCGGGTTGACGGCGCTCTCGGCGGGAACCAAGTCCGCTGTCGCGGGAACCGCGTCGCTGCACGTTTCCTCGGCCGCAGTGCTATCGAGCGGCGTGGCGGCGGCCGGCAAGGTGGGACTGTTGAGTCCCTTGGTCGGAACACTCGCCGGCTTGGCGGGAGGCTGGTTTGGAATGTGGCTGCCGGCGCAGCTCGCACCAACGAATCGCGAGCGACAACTTCTGTCACGTGCGGGACGACGAATGCTCATCGTTTCGGCGATCGCGACCGTGCTGTTGCTGGGCATCATCTGGCTGTGCATCTCGACGCGCGCGAACGGAATTCTGTTCGCCGCCGCCACGATCAGTTGGATCGTGTTGTTTCAAGTCTACGTCTGGACCGAGAGCCACCTCTCGTATCGCGCGATACGACAAATTCGAGCCGAGACGCCAGCCGATTCCGATCGCAATACCGCTCGGATGGCCGTGGCCGCGCAGCGTGTGCTGAATCGTTGGGAAGGGCGAGTCTATCGCAGTTCGGCCACGTTCTTGGGCCTGCCGCTGATCGACATTCGCGTCAGCGATCCCAACGCATCGTCATCAGGATCAGCCACACCTGGCGGGCTGCGTGCGTGCGGTTGGATCGCGATCGGCGACCGAGCGGATGGCATCTTGCTGGCGATCGGCGGCAAGGCTCGCGGTTTGATCGCGATCGGCGGAATGGCGATTGGCGTCGTGAGTTGCGGTGGCATCGCGATCGGCGTCTGCTCGTTCGGCGGATTGGCCATCGGCGCGCTGGCCCTGGGAGGACTCGGAATCGGCGGCCTCGCGTTCGGAGGCGGAGCGATCGGCTGGCAAGCCTGCGGCGGAGGCGCACTGGGCTGGGATCTCGCAGGCGGAGGTGGTGTGATGGCCTATCACGCCGCGTTCGGCGGAGCGGCGATCGCTCACGACATCGCTCTCGGCGGAGGTGCCTCGGCCTTACACGCCAACGACGACGTGGCGAAGGCCTTCTTCGAGGGACACTGGCTGGTCGATTCACTAACTTGGCTGCAAGCTCACAACACCTCGTTCGTCATCACGACGATCCTGGTGAGTCTGCTGCCGTCATTGATCACCGCAAAACTGATGTACCGCCGCAAACCGGCCGGGACGAGTTCATGAGTCTCGCGAAGCATTTGAAATGGCATGGACTCCTGGCACTGCCGACAGCAGCGGCTTCAATGATCATGCTGAGAGGACTGAATGGGCCTCAATTGATCGTTGGGGTTTTCTCTACCTCCGGCAACCGCCGTCGCGTTCACGTCTTCTCAGTACTCGGCCCGCGCCCGAATGATCGCCTGGGCCTTTCTGGTTTGGCTGGGAATCGGTGCCTTGATGGCCCACATTCCCTTCTTGTTTCCAAACAGGATTCTCGCCGACCCTCAGATCAATCCCGGCGATGGGAGATATCTCACCTGGTTCTCTGGGACGATTGGCTTCTGGATGGGCGCAGTGGTTCCGTGGAATGTCTTCCGCGGCAAGATCCATTTGCAGCAGCATGGTGAGAACGTTCAGCGATCCGCCTTCACGCGAACCCTCGGGACGATCGCCGTGGTGCTGGTGTGGCTGTTGGCCGTGCCGGTGATGGTGGTGAAAGGTGGACTCTGGCCTGTTTTCTAAACCGAGGTTTACATCGAATGAAATCCAAGAAACCCGCCGCAGCCAAACCCACGGGAACGGCTGGCAAACGCAAGCAATCCTCTGCCACCAAGACTAAGGCTCCGTCGGTGCAGGTGAAGCCGGTCCTCCTCGCGGGAGGCAATCCTCAGATCGCAAAGAGCGACGGTGAGGCTCCCGTGCGGGCCTTCATCGCGGCGATGCCCGGTTGGAAGCGCGACGTGGGACGCCGACTCGACGCGCTCATCGTTCGCACCGTCCCCAACGTGCGCAAGGTCGTGAGATGGAACACACCCTTCTATGGCATCGAGGGCCAGGGCTGGTTCCTCGGCTTCCACTGCATCACAAAGTACGTCAAGGTGGCGTTCTTCCGCGGCGCGTCGCTGCGGCCACTCCCTCCCGTCGAGTCCAAGCAGAAAGACGTGCGCTACCTCCACATCCACGAGAATGAACCGCTCGACGAGAAGCTCGTGGCCAGTTGGATTCAGCAGGCATCGGAACTGCCGGGTGAGAATTGCTTCTGATCGACGGTCTGAAACCAAACGGCGGGAGGAGATTTTGATGAACGCTCAGGAAATTCTGGTGACGCTCAAGAAGCTGGGGAAACCGCAGACGGCCGCGATCGATCGGCGGCGAGGATCGGGGGACAACATCTACGGTCAGTTGACATCGAAGTTTCGCCGATCTCTCAGGTGTACTATGCCGTGAGTGACTAAGCTGACGAGAGTCTGGCCGATGGCCTCTGGCAAGTCGCAGTCCGCCTGTCCGACCTGTTTCAGCAGGCGAGCATTTCCAACCCACGAAAGCCGAGAGCCTCTTGAAATGGGCAGTCCACCGACCGATTCACCTTCCGACGCCGATCACGATGTCTTGTTTCAGTCGGCTTATGGCGACATACCGAAAGTCGTGCTGTATGGCATGATCCCGTTTCTGTTTCTCGTGGCCGGAGCCCTCTTCGTTTATGCCGTGTGGTTCGGTGGTGGGATCGCCATTAAGGGATTCAAGTTGTCGCCAGAGACCGTGGCTCATTGGATCTGCCCGGCAATCTGGTTTCTGTGCGCGCTGGTGCTTGTCTTGGGCGTCTATCGCCAACTCCACCCGCAAAACGTTGTCATCACAGAGGACGAGCTATCTCTTCCCAAAGGGAGGTTCACGGCCGAGGTCAACCACATTCGTTGGAACGACCTGAAGGCGACGATTTGGTCTGGCCAGATTTCTGGCATCGACGTCTACGAAATCACCTGCCTTTATGGTTTGCACGGCACCAAAACCATGATCGCTTCCAACTTGTTTCGACACTTCGACGACTTTGCCACCTTCGCTCTCATCGTCGGCGAGCAGATGGGCGAAGACTGGTCGATCAAAGCATTTCGGCCAGGGAAGTTCCGCGGAGATCACAAACTCGCGCGACGGGCGACTGGCCGAATTCAGGCTCGCGAGGACAACTGATTGTGAGGCTGGCAGTAAACGACATCAGCTTCATGAGCGTGAGAGACACCTCGGTAGGACGAAGTGAGGAGCCCCTTGAACCAGATCCATTTCCGTACGCAAACGAGATCAACTCTGCGAATCCTTTTCGTCGCTGCCTTATTGACGGTCGGTCTATGGACGACGAACTCTGATCGGACTCTCAAGCACGCTAAGGCAGCGGAACCTCCAGTGTCACCGCAGTCGCAGTGGGAATTGAAGCCGCTCATCAAAGTGGATTGGTCGCTAGGCAACGACCTGCCGATGTCCGTCATTCGAGGCGATCGCCTGTATTTGATCGGCGGCGAAACCGGCGGAGGAGAAATCGACGGCCGCTACTTTGGCCATCACCCCGATCTGTTGCTCATCGGCACGATGAAGCTGATCGCTGAGGTTGCTGCCGATCCATCGCAGTCGAAATCGGCTCCGTCCCAGCGAGGCGTAATCTTGGCCGCGTCGGATGCGAAGCACGCGGCGCAACGGCTCAAGACGCTGATTGCTCAGGACGTGGGTTTGACTTTCGACATCGTCAGCCCGAATCAGAAGCACGACGCGGGTGATCTTCAGTTTGTTCTCTGCACGAAAGCTTCTCGCGCCGAGGTGAAGCACTTGTTGCCTGCGACGGCTTTGAGTGCCGAACTCAAGCCACAAGGCTTCTTGATGACCACCGATCCTCAATCAACTCGGGCCGTAGTGATCGGCGGCGATCCGGACGGCCTGAGGTACGGAGTCGGTGAACTCTGGCATTACCACTGCGTGCTGAACGGCAAGAAGGTCACGCCACAAAGCTCCGTGTCGATTGTCAAAGCACCCGCGTTTTCCAAGCGGATGTTTTGGAATTGGACTCACTGCACGAACTGGGATGACCATCTCAACCGAGTTCATCAGACCAAGCATCTGGACGCGAACGGCACGCTGGAACCGTACCTCGCGCAGCCCAACGGGTTTGCCGCCACGATTCAAAAAATCGTCGATTTCCAGGCAGACCATAAACTCAACGGGCTTATCGTCTGGGGCTTCATCAACGACGCGCATGGCGGACTGACGACGGCGCAGTCGGTCAGCAAATACGCCAAGGCCAACGGCGTGAAGATCCTGCCGGGGATCGGCACGATGGGATACGGCGGCTTCTATTTCGGTGGCGAGCATCGCTTCAACATCAACACGTTCCTGGCCAAGCATCCGGAAGTCCGCTTGATGGTGCAGGCCGATGGCAAAGACATGCCCGGCACGCCGTGCCCCAGCGACCCGGTGTTTCAGCAATGGCTGTGCGACGGGGCCGATTGGTACTTCACAACGCTCAAGGACATTGGCGGCGTGAATCTGGAGCACGGCGATTTTTTCCAATGCCATTGCCCGCGCTGCAAGGCGCAACGATCGCTGCCAGAGAGCGATCAGAACTATCACTGGGACATGATGACGACCCAGGTGCCGGTGATTGAACGCGGGCTGAAGATCAATCCAGAGTTGTGGTACTCGTATGCCTGCTACGACGGATACGACGCCGCGCTGGCAAGCACCCCTCCCAAATTCCTCGCTCAATATCCGAAGGCCGCGATCACGCAGTGGACCTACACCAAGATGATCGCTGATCCGATCTTGAACCCGGCTGGCTCATGGCCGCTGAGCCTGCGTCCGCCGGCCGGGACGAATCGTTCGATCGGCTTGCTGCATCAGGGGAGTCACTGGGATGTGAAACGCCAATGGTGGGGCGAGTCTGACAAGTCGGCCGTCGCCTTCGGCGGCACGTATTCGTTGATCAGCGACTTGATCCAGCAGACCTGTCACCGAGCGATCGCCGATCAATCCGAGGGCCTGCAATTCGTCGGTCAGATCGGAGCCGCCAGTCCGCAAAACGAGCTGAACTATCTGGCTCTGGAGGCGTTTAGCTGGAACCCACAGCTCGACTATCAATCCTGGATCGATCAAGAACTCGCGCCGCTTTATGGAGGGCCGAGGTTATCCCGCAGGTACTTCGAGCTTGTCAGCAACGTCACCAAAGATCTGCGAGAGATTGCAAACGACCTCCACGAAGCCCAGCAGCATCTCGCGAAGATCACCGACCCGCGACAGGCACGTCGCTGGGCGAACCTGATTGCAGAACTGCAACGGCGACAAGCTTTGACGCAGTAGGCCCTGCGGACGGAGTCCGACATCATTCCACTCTCCTCAACGCTCGTCATTTTGTGAAGGTTGCCGCCATGATCGATTCGCCGCTGCGTTGCTTGTCATCCGCTGTGATGCTGACCGCTGTCTGCATCGGTTCCGGGCAAACAATGTTCGCTGAGAGCAAGCCGCCGGAAGTGAAGGCTGGTTCGCCAACATTGGTCGGCATCACGGGATTGTCCGGCAATGGGCAGATTCATTCGCACGGATAACCGACTACTTGGCAGGTCGAATACGGTGCAACGGCGGCGTATGGTAAGGAGTCTCATTTGAAGCTAATCCCACCTCGGCTGGCGGCTCATTATCGCGAGTCATGGGATGAAGGCTGGAACGGTTGGAATAGTTGGTGTCCCAAGCGGCTCCACGTCCACGACGGCGGCCAGCAGAAGGGCTACATCAGTTACCAGGGGAGTCCGCACGATGACCACAATCACGACGACGGTGTCGGCACCGTGCATCTCACCCCCTACATGTATCCCGACAGCGTCAGCCTGAGCAGCGGCGTGCCCAGCGCGTATCTCGGCGACAGCGATCCCGATTTCCGCGACGCGATCATCAAGTAGTCGGTTCGTGGGCGTGATTGGAAACCCAACGGCACCGAGCTCGTCTGGTGGTCGCAGGCTCAAAGCAACATCGAAGAGAATCCCGACGACACGACTCGAAGGCCAGCTACTCACGACTCGTGAGCGAATCCTGTCGCATCAAGAGCAGCCGCAGTGCGCGAGCTGTCACCGCAAGGTCGACCAGATCGGCTTCGGTTTGGAGAACTTCAACGCCGTCGGCCGCCCCTACAGTTTCAGCGACGATGCCCTCGCCGCGAGCGTCGTGCAACGCGCGTCTCAAAAAGACTTCGCCCTCCGCGAGTTCATTCACGCCATCGTCCAAAGCAAGGAGTTCCAGGCGAAATGAAAGTCAGGTTGCCAGCGACGGCTCGGCATCACGTCATGGTGCCGAAGGTGTCGCAGCGCGGCCTTGATGCCGAAGGCATCGCAGCAATTCGCCGGTGGTTGAGGAGCGCAGCGACGACACCACCGAAAAGACACCATCGGAAAGGCGCCACCAAACAATCCGCATCCCGGAGGGATGGCAGCGAACTCTCAATCTCGCCACTCTGCTCAAAGGCTCCGGCATCAGGGCCGAACGTCACGGCGACAGCACGGGCGAGCTCATGGAGGTCCAAGCGTGATACAATCAGCGAGGTCGGATGGACTTCTCTACAACGGTCGATTTTGGAACCACAGCATGAAATACGGCCTGACTTTGGCGGTGTTGCTTTTGAGCGGGCTGATTTCCGGTACGGAGGTCGGGGCGGCAGAGACGCCTCATGCTCGGCTCGATGACAAGCACCGCGAGTTCTTCAAGAGCTACTGCGTCGAATGTCACAACGCCGAGAAGCAGGCAGGGAAGCTGCGGCTGGATGACATCTCGTTCGAGATTGGTTCGGTCGAGCTGGCCGATCGCTGGCAGAAGATTCTCAATCAGCTCAACGCTGGAGAGATGCCGCCCGAAGAGGCGAAGCAGCCGGACAAAGCGGCGAAGGCCGATTTTCTGGATGACCTCGCCCATGTGATGGTTGCGGCCCGGCGGAATCTCTCCGACCAGAACGGGGCGACCACGATGCGGCGACTCAACCGCCGCGAATACCGCAACACCATCCGTGAGCTGTTGAGGGTCGAGCTGAATGTGGTGGATCTCCCGTCCGATACGAGCACCAGCGGCTTTGACACCGTGGGTGCCAATCTTTTCATGTCGGCCAACCAATTCGAACAATACGTGACGCTCGGTCGGCAGGCGCTGGACGAAGCGTTCGCTGCCCAGGCTCGCACCGGCAGTGTTTTGAAAGTGCGAGTCGAGCCAGAAAAGTTTTCGTTCGAGTTTTTCACGAAGCAGACAGCCGAGGCCGAAGCAGCACGGGAGCGATTCACGCGCTGGGCGGCAGCCGTGAAAGAGGCGGCAGGCCGACCCGAGAATCGCGAGACCGTCACCGCAATCACCAAGGGCAAAGAGAACGATGCCGCACTGCGAGCGAACTGGCAAAAAATCACCGGGGCTCCCCCGCCTGAGGACTTCGGGTTCGTTCTCGGCAATGGTCCATCCGGGCGCGTGCGTGTCGCCGAGGCAGCGGGTGCCGCAACGGTGCTTCCCTACTTCAAGAAATACCTGGCACTGCCGGGTCTGGAGACAGGTGCTTATCTCACGTTGCTCGCGGATGGCCCCAGGTGGAACTCTTTCTTTTCAATCGAGGCGCACGAAACGTGGCCATTGGGCGATTACCTGATTCGGTGCCGCGCGGCAGCAACCCCACACGCCACGGGCGAGCGGCGGTTTCTGGAAGTGGCCGCCCATGTGAAGCAAGGTGCGGTGATCAGCACGCACGAGGTTTCCGGCACGCTCGAAAACCCCCAAGTGATCGAAATCCCCATCAAGCTGGTCAAAGGCGGGGATCCACTCCAGCGAAAGTTCATGCTTCGCGAGCGGGGCGGGGACACGCGCAAGCGATTCGATGATGCGCTCAAGGCCAATGGCGTCGGTCCGGAGTTCGCCTTGTGGGTGGACTGGATCGAGATCGAGCGAGTTCCTTCCCGAG
>SXKJ01000354.1 GCA_005778115.1 Planctomyces sp.
GCTTAAGAATCGCGCGGTCGAAGAAACGGCGAAAGCTAAGCAAGACACAGAGAAAGCCGAAGCCGATCTTCTGGTTGCTGAGGCCGCTAAGAAACAGGCCGATTTATTACGCGTAGCTGCGGACAAACTGAAAGTTGAGGCTGTAAAAGCATCGGCGGAAGCCACCAGCGCCAAGGAGATTGCAAAGCAAGAAGCGGCCGATGCCCTCGTTGCGAAAGGCCAAGCCATCGTTGCAAAGGATGCGGCGGAAGTTGCCAAGAAACAGGCGGTTGTCGCCAAAGAAGAGGCGGTTGTCGCCAAAGAAGAGGCTGAAAAGCTCACCGTCGCCGCCGACATGAAAAGAATTGAAGCGGACAAGAAGGCCGCCGAGGCGAAGCTGGCCGAAGAGAAAGCGGCAGAGAACGAAAGGAAGGCGGCGTATAAGGCTGGTTTGGCGGACGCGAGTCGCGTCATTTATGAAGGGAACTACGAAGGCGCACGCGAGAAGCTGGATCAGCTCAAAGTGAAATTCGGCAAGCTCTGTGGCCCGGAATGGGATCTCCTGAAGAAGACCGCCTCGGCTCCTCAAGCGGTTTCATTAAAGAGGCCGGTCGAGTCCATCGGTATCAGCGGTGACGGAAAAAGGCTGGTCGCCGGCTACGGTGACCGTGATGGAAGCATTGTGATCTGGCCAATCAACGTGGATGGCAAGATTCTCGATGACCAGCCGATTCGCAACCTGAAACTCGGTTCGAAGCTGCATGCCGTTGCGATGTCTCCCGACGGCAACAGTGTGGCTGCGGCAGGCGAGAAAGGGCTCATCCGTGTTTGGCCTCTGCGGGCTCCTGAAAATCAGCCGCCGATCAGCCTCGAAGGGCACGAGCAACCGGTCTACTCGCTGAAGTTTTCCAGAGATGGCAAACGCATCGCTTCTGGAAGCGACGATCGGACGGTTCGTTTGTGGTCGGTGGAAGAGGGGCGTCAACTCGCCGCCAGCGAAAAAATGCTCTACGCCGTCAAGTGCGTGGATTGGTCACGTCAAGGCGATTGGTTGGTCGCAGGCACGTCGGCCAAGGAAGAAATCAGCGGCGTGGCTTACTCATGGAAAGTCGTGGAGACGAACAACGACCAATTGTCGCTCATTCCCATTCGCCAGTTCCAAGTGGTCCCCGGCGGGAGCGAAACACAGTCCGCTGAGAACGAGAAGAAGATCGTTCAGAATAGCGGAGTGGTCGCCATCGCGTTGACCGCCGATGGCGACTTCGCTGTCAGCAACGGTCCAGCGGCGGAGTTGCATTTCTGGCAAGTCAATCCCCCAACCAAGGAACCGCAGCAGGGGACCAAGGGACCGAGTAAAAAATTTCCGTTGAAGATCAATCAATTGGGGACCATCAAGTTGGGTGAACATTCCAGCCGTGTCGAGCGCGTACGGTCGGTCGCGTTCACGGACGATGGCTCGCGACTGCTGGTGGCCGGTGACGGTGGAACGATCTCAATCTGGGACCGTAACGAGGGTAATGACAAAACAGAGCCGCCTTACAAGAAGCGCAAATACGTGATCTATGGCCACGGCGGCTCCGTTCGTGGTTGCCTGCCGCTGCCGAAGTCTCCGGATCTGATCATCATCTCCGGCAGCTACGACCAGAACGTGCATAGCTTGGATGTGAAGAAGTACCGCGAGACTCGCGAGTCGTTCGAGACCCCTCGAAAAGAATCCGCCGGGCGTGACGCGGTCCAACCGGCGGACTCGGACGTGAGCGTCCTCGACAACACAAACCAATCAGAAAGTTCGACTTGCGGCTTCGACAGCCTGACAGATCCAGACCGCTCCGAATATGTGTTGGCGAGCGACCCACAATCGGAACAGGACTCATCCCAGAAAGCTTCCGCACCTCAGAAGCCGGCGGCTGTCCTTCATGAGGCACGCACCGCCGTGCGGTTCAATGCCAAGAATGAAGGTCTTGGCCATCGCGATTCGGTCCTTTCGGCGGTCTTTAGCCGAGATGGAAAGCGTGTTATCTCAACATCTCGCGATCAAACGGCGCGGGCCTGGAACAGTGAGACCGGCTCCGCGATCAACACCGTGACGGGAAAGCCAACAGTCTTTGTTGACGATGACGACAATGTTTTCCAAGAGGGGCACGGCCTCGATCTGTTCGTCATGCGTTATTTTCCCGATGGCAAAAAGCTGCTGACCAGCGGCTTCGACGGCGAGACGCGGATTTGGGATTCCTCGATCAACGCGGAGGAATCGTTCGGTCGTGAATTGGCGACGCTCCCCTTTACCAGCATGTACGGCGTCGTGGAGATTTCGCGTGACGGTCAGTGGATCCTGACCGCCGGCCGAGAAAGATCCGGTTCCCGTGAAAAAAACGCGGGCCAAGAAATTATCGCTGGCCGAGAGTACGAGGCGCAGGCGCAGCTTTGGAAGGCTGCGGACGTTCTCACGAGCCGTCGGCCAAAGCCGGAATTGAAGCTCGACAAAGTGCATCGCTTTCGCGTGACGACTGTCGCGATCTCGCCCGATAACTCTCGACTGCTCACCGGAGATCGCGAAGGCCGGACCGTGCTGTGGGACGCGAAAACCGGCAAAGTCGTCGGCCTACCACGCAACTTGCACAGCGGCGAAGTGGTCAAGTCGGTGTTTCTGGGCAAGGACGGCTCGCGTCTCTTGACCGCCGGCGTCGATCGCCGCGTCGTGCTCTGGAACGTCGTTAAGGCCGACACTGAGTTTGTGCTTGAAAAGATCCGCCAGTTCGACCAAGACGGGATGGTCGTCAACCTCGAAGTCAGTCCGCTGGAAGATCGCTTCATCAGCGTGATTCGTCTTGGTGGTAAGAGGACCAAGAACGACGACCCCAAGGAGGCGAGTACAAAGGTCTCGCTGTGGAACCTCGAATCCGGTCAAGAACAAGTCATCAAGGTCTCTTCCCGCGACGGCAAAGCTCGAACCAACGGCGAACGCGAACGTGATCGCCCTCCCTTTCCGGCATGGGCAGCCAACGGTGCCGAGGCGGTCATTACGACCTCCGAAGGCATCACGATGAATGGCACCACGAAGTCGGAAGGCACCGTTCACTTTTATGACTCCAACAAGAACGAGATCACGCAATCGTTGCGTGTCGACAACGACGGCGGAGTTGACGGCGCTAATTACCGAGCCGAACCTTTCGCCGCCATTTTGCGTCCCGATGAACCAAAGCCGCTGCACCTACTCACGCAGACACACAGGGCCGCGTATTTGTGGCAGTTGGCAAGCGAAAAAAACCTCGTCAGCTTTCGTCCCCAAGGTCCGGTCTTCTCGGCGGGCTATTCTTCCGATGGCCGCTTTGTCGTGACCGGTGGGCGATCGGTCCGCATCTTCGACGCCGACGAAAGTAAGATCACCTACGGTCGGCTGCTTCACAAAGTCGAGTACCCGCATGACGGTGTGGTCTCCAGCGTCGAATTCTCTCCGGCAGAGAAGTCGTTTCGCTTCCTGACCACCAGTTACGATGGAACGGCGAAGATTTGGGAATGGCTCCCGCGTGATCCCAAGAATCCAAAGACTCCCGAAGTCGCTCGATTGGCTCACACTCTGTCCGGCCACGATGGCCCAGTCCGCTTTGGTACTTGGTCTGCGGACGGCAAACGCGTACTGACGGTCGGCCACGACGCGCGGGCACGCGTGTGGGAATTCCCTTCCAGCGAAGAAGAACCCAGGGCGACCATCCTCGAATTACCAATGAATCCGACTCAAGAAAAACCAGGCGTGGCGATCCAGGACGTCGATCAATTCTGTGGTGGGTTCTCGTGGGATGGACAATTCGTCGCGGTGGGCGGCCGAGACGCCGAGACCGACGAAAGCATCGGTTGGATTTGGAACCTCACGCCAGCCCGCGGCAAGAATCCAGAGTTGCACGCAACCATTCGCGGACATGGTTTGGGAGGCGTCAACTCGGTGGCATTTCTGCCCAACGACGACCGCCTGCTGACCGGCGGCGCTGACGGCACCGCCCGGCTGTGGGATTGGCAGAAGAGCGCGGTGGACGCCAACAACGGCAAGGTCGCCGAAGCCGACTTCCTGATCTCGCTGGTCCGCCCCAACAAACAGTCAACCACACATCGCGGTCCCGTGACCTCCGTGCGAGTGACCAAGGACGGCAACATCGTGACCGCCAGCGCTGACGGCACCGTCTTGATCTGGCCCAAGTAGCGTTCCTTGCGCCGCACACACGTAATGTGATCGAGTGACCGACTTCCTCGGCGACTCTCCGCTACTTCTTGACCTTCGGACCGACCAGCTCGACGAAGTTCTGATCCGGGTCGCGATACACACCCAGAAAGTTTCCATTGGGAAGCTCTTGCAGCCCCTTGCTCAACGGCATGCTGCCGTAGGCGATCATGCGCAGATTCGCGGCGGCGATGTCTTTCACGGCGATCGTCGTGTACCGCATCCCCAGCGTCGAATGAATGAATCCCTGCTCGGCCTTCTTGCCGGGTGCTTTCTTGAACTGCATCAGCTTCAGCTTGGTGACTTTGTCTCCCTTGCCGAGCGTCAGCACATGCACGTGAAACGGCTGATTGTCGGTGAGCCCAACGTCTCCCCCAAGTCCTTCTGGCACATCAAAGCCATCCAGTTCCGTCATCCCCACCGCTTGCGTGTAGAAGTCCAGCGAGCGTTCCACGTCGGAACAGACAATGCCGATGTCGATCGTCGTGCTTGCAAAGTCTCCTGGCTTGCTGATCGCCTTGTCTTTCGCCCCGGCCAGAACGAACAAGCCTGCTCCCAAAACAACCACACACATAACAGCCTTGAGCGAGGGAAACTGATTCATGTCGAAAACTCCTGATCCTGAGTGCCTGAGGTCACATTCCACGCCACCCACGGTACGAACAACATCGCCGACTGGCCAGCCAACCCGCCGTTGAGTGCCTTGGTATGACAATCAGGCCAGCACACCTTTCACGACTTCGCCGTGAATATCTGTCAAACGAAAATCTCGACCTTGATAGCGAGCCGTCAGCCGCGTGTGCTCGATCCCCAGAAGGTGCAGGATCGTCGCGTTGAGATCATGCACATGGACCGGATCGCGGACGATGTTGTAGCAGTAGTCGTCGGTCTCTCCGTAGGTCGTGCCGGTCTTCACGCCTGCCCCGGCCAGAAGCACGGTGAAGCAGCGCGGGTGATGATCGCGGCCGTAGTTGTCAGCGGAGATGCCCCCCTGCGAATAAATCGTGCGGCCGAACTCGCCACCCCAGACGATCAGCGTATCCTTCAACAGGTCGCGCTGCTTGAGGTCTTTGATCAACGCGGCGGTCGCCTGATCGGTGTCTTTGCATTGCCCACGAATCGCCGCCGGCAAGCCGCCGTGATGATCCCAGCCCATGTGGAAGAGTTGCACGAAGCGCACGTCTCGCTCGGCGAGTCGTCGTGCCAGCAAGCAATTCGCTGCATAGCTTCCGGGACGTTTGACGTCGGGGCCGTAGCTGTCGAGGACATGCTGAGGCTCTTTCGACAGGTCGAGCAACTCCGGCACGCTGGTCTGCATCCGAAACGCCATCTCGTACTGCGCGATTCGCGTTTGAATCTCCGGATCGCCCACTTGCTCGAAGTGCTTTTGATTGAGCTTGGCCAACCGGTCGAGCGTCCCACGCCGCGCAGCCGCATCCACTCCCGGAGGATTCGACAAGTACAGCACCGCGTCCCCTTTGTTGCGAAACTTCACCCCTTGATGCTTCGACGGCAAGAACCCCGCGCCCCACAGCCGGTCGTAGAGCGGTTGATCATCCGGCCGCCCGCTGCCGAAGCTCGTGAGCACGACATACGCAGGCAGGTCTTGGTTCTCGCTGCCGAGTCCGTAACTCAGCCACGACCCAATGCTCGGTCGCCCGGCCAACTGCGAACCGGTCTGCGAAAACGTGATTGCCGGATCGTGATTGATCGCCTCGGTGTTCACCGAGCGAATCATGCAGAACTCATCCGCGATGCTCGACATCTGCGGCACGAGATCGCTCATCCACATCCCGCTCTGCCCGTGCTGAGCAAACTTGAAGATCGTCGGCGCAACCGGGAACTTCGCTTGTCCCGACGTCATCGTCGTCAACCGCTGCCCCTGCCGAATCGAATTCGGCAAGTCTTCGCCGCGCCGTTTCTCCAACTCCGGCTTTGGATCAAACAGGTCCATCTGCGAAGGCGCGCCAGATTGAAACAGGTAAATGATCCGCTTCGCCTTCGGAGCGAAGTTCGGAAACCCCGGTAGTGCGGCGTGGGCTTTCGCTTCCTCGGCCATCGTGCTGCTGTTCAACAACGTCGCCAACGCTGCTGTACCGATCGAAGTGGCTGATTGCCTCAAGAGAGCGCGACGGTTCAAGGCGTCTTGAACCGTGAGTGGTGCTTGATTCATCGATTTCACTCCAGGAAAGACGGACTCACGCAGAGGCACGGAGCTCGCAGAGAGAATGCGAGGAAATCGATCTCGGTATTTCCTCTGCGAGCCCTGCGCCCCTGCGTGAACCTTGCTTTCACTTTATTTTCCAAATGTGAGGAACCTTCTCCGAATTGCCTGTCGAATCGGATGCTGATGCCGTCAGCTCAGTCAGCTCCGGTCCAGCCAGGATAACTTCCCATTCCGCAAAGTTGTCTCGCACTGCGCGAGCCGCCACGCCGTTGACAGTGACTTGTTTGATCTCACCGTTGTCCTCTGCCCACCCGCGAATCAGCCACCCGTCAGACTTGCGAGTGACCGATGTGATGACCGTCGAAGGCGGCAAATCATCGACCGGGTCGAGCAGATTCGGGAACGGGATGTCGCGGACCTCGGTGACTCGCGATTCGTCGCCGGTCAGCGGTGATTCGGATTTGTAGACGGCTGGCTCGGTCTTCACTTCGCCGGACTTAGCGCTGACGACTCGTGCGTGGCGGCCGGAGCCGTAGAAGTCGTGCAGGATGACCGGGACGCTGGTGGGCGTCTTCGGATTCGGTCGCGGGCCGCCGCCGAGGTTCACCAAGGCTCGGCGGTTATTGTCTTGGCGGTTGATGACCTGCACGTTGCGGATGTGTGTCTCGGCCGAGCCCGTGGGGTTGTGGTCGGTGATCTGGATCAACGGCATCCCGCTCTGGCGATGGCCGGAGAACGTCAGGCCGTCCACGGTCAGTGAACCGTGTTGAATGCTGTCGTCGTCGTGGCCGCGATTGAATGGCTCGGCATCGCCGTGCTTGGGCGACTGTGTGATCGACATGTTCCGATAAACGTGGCGATCGTAATTCGGGTGATAGACGCCGTAGATCGAGTTGTAGATCGTCATCCCTTCGACCAGCACGCACGGAGCCTGCACTCGGAAGGCGTAATGGATCTCCCAAATTTTCGTGTTTCGCAGCACGAACGGATGCTTGGCGTCCGGGCCGACGCGGTTCACGCCTTGACCAAGATTGACGCCATACAAACCGTCGCAGTGAGCTTCGTTGTCCTCGAACCGCACGAACGGCAGCGTGCGGATGTCGGTCGGTTTCTCCGAGCCATCGGGTTGCTGCACCGGCAGTGTCAGCTTGAGGGCGCTCGTTTCGGTCGCTTCAAAGAAATAGCCATAGTGATGGTTCTCGCACGAGACATTCCGCGTGAACGTGTTGAGGCTGTTGGCCCACCAGAAACCGGCTCCGTCGTTTTGATCGAACGGCAGCACCTGCTTGGGGAGCTTCTTGCCGTCCATCGCCTGCACGGCGAGGTTGCGGTCGAGAATGTTCTGCACCTCGGTCCCATCTTCGAGGAAGAACCCGTGGCCGATGCTGCGGTAACCGACACAGTCACGAACGACGAGATAATTCGTCCCGTGAATCGTCAGCCAGCGATTGTGGCTGTTGTGAATCGACGCCCCGATGACCGAACTGCCGCGCATCGTGTTGCCGACCAAATGAAAATGCAGCGAGTATCGGCCGAGCGTGTCTTTCTTGCCGAGATGCCGGAACTCGGCGTAGCTGATCGAGCCGGCCGAACCGCGGTGATACATCGTGTGACCTCTGACCCCTTCCGGCTGAGCCGACTCAACGGTCACATTGCGACTGAGGTTCGCGACCTCACCTCGGAAGTCCCCTTCGCCAAGATGCTCTCGTTTCAGCGGTTCATTCAGCATCAACTTCGCGCCATCCATCGCCGTAACGGTCCGCTCTTCTGTTTCGAGCAGATCGGTTCCGCCGCCATTGTCACGACCAAGATGCGTGGCCGTGACGATGACTCGATCCCCGATTCGCCAGCCGGTCACCGATTCCGACAGCGTGACGGCGGCGTCTCCCTTCTTCGACGTCGCACCGAGCTTCACCCACGTCCGGCTGAGCGGTGCGCCATGAAACTCCATCCGCCCGCCGCAGCAGACGATCGCCGGGCACGACTGCTTGTCTTGTCCTTCAAACGGCACGAGCCGAATCAGCGCCGTGTGCTTCGCATCAATCGGCTTCTCCGGCGTGCCGACCAACAAGGCTGGCCGCACCGCCCCGGCGGGCAAGTCTTCGATGTGAGCGTCGCAATCAAAGCCTCCTTCCGTCGGCTCATCCCCGGCTTCGATCTTCAGCACGCCGACATCCAGCCGTGTGTCCTTGTCTGCCGCGAACGTCAGCGTCCCCGCGACGTACACCGCGCGGATTGGCGTCTCGGATTTCACGTCGTACACGACCACATGACCCGGTCGCACATGCACGCGAGCACCGGCTTCCGGAACTTTGCCACCCACCCACGTCGCGGCGGACGACCACGGCCCGCTCGCAGCCGACTGAGTCCACGGGGTCTCCGCCGCATTCGCCGAAGTTCCAACCACAAGCAACATGACAACCAGCATCAGGCTAGGGACCAGTTTCATGGCAAACTCGCTTTCATAAGTTGGGTCTCGCGAAGGAATCATTCTCGAGTCACGACTTCATCCAGATTCAACAACACATTCGCGGTGAGCGTGTACGCCGCAAGTTCGGCGAGGTCGAGCGACGTACCGGCTTTGCTCTCACCGAGCACGATCAGTTGCTTGGCCGCGTTCGCATCCTGCCGGAAGCGAATCAGATCGTCATTCAATCCGCCGACGAGTACCGTCAACTCCTCGTCGGTGGGAGTTCGCGAGGTCACCCGGCGGAATGCAAATCGAATGCGAGCCTCCGGCGATGCGCCGCCGTCGATCAACATCCGCTCGGCCAGCTTGCGAGCGGCTTCAACGTAGGTGATCTCGTTGAGCAACGTCAGTGCTTGCAACGGTGTATTGGTACGCGAGCGCTTAACAGTGCAGATCTCGCGGCTCGGAGCATCGAACAGCAGCATCGCGGGAGGCGCGGCTGTGCGTTTCCAGATCGTGTACAGCGTGCGCCGATAGAGGCCGTCGTTCGTGTCGTGCTTGTATCCGCGTAGATCGCCGTACTTCGAGGTTTCGTCCCACACACCGTCGGGCATGTAAGGCCGCACGCTCGGCCCGCCGAGTTTCTCGACGAGCAAACCGCTGGCAAAGAGCGCTTGATCGCGGAGTGCCTCAGCCGAGAGTCGCACTCGCGGACCGCGAGAGAGCAGGCGGTTGTCGGGATCGGAGGAATTCGGAATTCGGAGAGCGGAGGGCGGAACGTTCGCCTCAATTTCCGGCTTCCGCCTTCCGCCTTCCGACATCGACTCCTGCCGATACGTCGCGCTCATCACGATTAACTTTTGCAAGCGTTTCATGTCCCAGTCGGTCATGAACTCGATGGCGAGCCAGTCGAGCAACTCTGGGTGCGACGGGAACTCAGCTTGCGAGCCGAGGTTCTCGGTCGTCTTCACGAGGCCGGTGCCGAAGAAGCGTTCCCACTGGCGATTGACCCACACGCGAGCCGTCAGTGGGTTGTCTCGCAAGACGATCCATTTGGCGAGGTCGAGGCGATTGTTCGTAGTTCCGCCTTTAGGCGGTGCAGCCTTCGTTTCATCGGCGGTTCCGCCTAAAGGCGGGACTACGAGCGAGGCCGGCAACGCCGCCAGGACTTTCTCTCCCCGTTTGTCGTACTCGCCGCGAATGAGAATGAACGCGTCGCGCGGCGGGCCGTCCTTCATGATCATGACGTTGGGCGTCTTCGCAACGAGATCGTCTCGTGACTTCTTGGCCGACGCGACGGCGATCTCTGCTTGTTTGAGTGGGCTGTCGACGTTGGCTCGAAAGAATTTCTCTAACTCAGCTTTCTGCGCGTCCGAGCGTTTGTCGGCGGCCAGTTCGAGGATCGCTTTCAACGACTCTGGGAACTTCGCGCCGTCGAGCTTCACAGTGCTCGGAGGCAGCGAGGTCATCGACACGCGGAAGCGGCCGATGTTGTGCTGTATCAGCGCCTCGTGCTTAAGTCGCACGGCCAGCGTCGCATTGGCCGGCACGGTCAGCGGCGCTTCAAGCAGGAACATCGCCGACGTCGGATCGCGGCGCGTCGGGCCATCGACGGCCCAGCCGTTCGATGCGGCATCGTCGAGCACGAGTCCGATCTCCCAGCCTTTCTGCGAGTACGTTGCCTCGGCGCGGACAATCTTCGCGACGAGCGGTGACGTCAAATCGGGCGACGTGATTTCCGCCTCGACGCGCGACAAGACAAAATTGCCGTTCGAGAATCGGCCGAGGGATTTCATCGGCAACGATTCATCCGGCAACGTGTCGAGCAGCAGGCCGCTGAACTGTCCGGCGGCGATCGGTGCAGTGACGGTATAAACGTCGTGCGGCGGATTTTTGCCGCTGGCGAGATACGTTCCATCGGCTTGCTTCGTGAGTTTCGCTCCCCCCGCCGACTTCACGTCGGTCGGTTGCAGCGGCGACCAGACGGCGACGTTTTCCTCAGCGAGTAGCTTCTTGCGGAAGCCTGGCTCCCACGCGGCGATCAATTCGGGGAGTCGTTTCGCTTCTTCCGAGACACGAACGTTTGCGGCGGCGATCGTCTCGTCGAGCCGCTTGAGTTCCGCATCTTGCTCGGCAGTCGGCACAGACAGAGTCGGCTCGGTGTTCTTCGATTCGCCTTGCAGCGTGCCGCTCTCGGTGACGTTATTGAAGAACGCGAACATCGAATAGAAATCGCGCTGGCTGATCGGGTCGTACTTGTGATCGTGACACCGGCAGCAGTTGAACGTCAGGCCGAGCCACGTCATGCCGGTCGTCTCGACCCGGTCAATGACCGTTTCGACACGCCATTCTTCAGCGATCAAACCCCCTTCACCATTGAGCCGGTGATTGCGATTGAATCCCGTCGCGACGATCTGTGATTGCGTCGGATTCGGTAACAGGTCGCCGGCCAGTTGCTCGATCGTGAATTGATCGAATGGCATGTTGTTGTTGAACGCATTGATGACCCAATCGCGCCACGGCCATTGAAAACGGCTGCTATCAACCTGAAAGCCGTTGCTGTCGGCGTACCGCGCCATGTCGAGCCACGGCCGCGCCATCTGCTCGCCGTAACGCGGCGACTTGAGCAACCGATCGACGACTCTTTCGTAGGCGTTGTCTGACCTGTCCGCGAGGAACGCATCGACTTCGGTCGGCGTCGGAGGCAGGCCGGTCAGGTCGAGAGTGACACGGCGGATGAGTGTGGTCTTGTCGGCTTCGGGGGAGGGTTTCAGGCCGGCTTGATCGAGACGATTGAGAATGAATTGGTCGATTAGGTTTGGGGTAACGGCCATCGGCCGAACAGGAACCGCAGGACGTATCGGCGGAATGAACGCCCAATGGCCTTGGTACTCTGCACCATCGGCGATCCAGCGTTTGAGCGTTTCGATTTGAGCCGGCGTCATTGTTTTTCCGGAACTCGCTGGCGGCATCCGCAGACTGTCGTCGCTCGATAGCAGTCGCTTGACGAGTTCGCTCTCGGCCGGTTTGCCGGGGACGATGGCCGTTGCTCCGGATTCGGCGGGCTTGAACGCGATCTCGGAGACATCCAACCTCAGACTCGCTTTGCGTTGCTTCTCGTCCGCGCCGTGACATTGGAAGCAGGCGTCCGCCAGGATCGGCCGGATGTCTCGATTGAACGAAGGACGCTCCGCCGCAAACGACGGCAGAGACGTCAACACAACAAAGGCAAGGAGCGTGTTTCTCATAGCGGACATGTTATCGGCTGATGGCTGATGGCCGAAAGCTGTTGGCTGTCATTCCAACCCTTTGCAATCCGCAGTGTCGAGGGTCAAAGTCCTCGCCATGACCTCTCCTCTATTTGCTCCGCCACGAGCCGCCTATTTGCATGTGCCGTTTTGCGTGCATCGCTGCGGGTATTGTGACTTCACCTTGCTGGCTGGCCGAGACGATTTGGCAGGGGACTATCTGCGAGCACTCGAAACCGAACTGCGGTCGCTCGAACAACCGCGTGAAGTAGACACGCTCTTTTTCGGCGGCGGGACACCGACTCATCTCGCTCCCCACGATTTGGCGAGGTTGCTCGAACTGGCTCGCGAGTGGTTTCGACTCGCGCCGGGTTACGAGTTCTCGTTCGAGGCGAACCCCGCCGGGCTGACCGATGAGAAGCTGCGGCTGATGGCCGATGCGGGAGTCAATCGCGTCAGCCTCGGCGTGCAGTCGTTCGACGAAGGGTTGCTCAAGTTACTGGAACGGGATCATCGTGAGACGGAGATAATCGACGCAGTCGCTCGGTTACAGCAGCGGTTTGAGAATGTCTCGCTCGATTTGATCTTCGCTCTGCCGGGCCAGGCGCTGGCTCACTGGCGAGAGACGCTGCGCCGTGCGATCGAACTGGGGCCGATGCATCTCTCAACCTACGGCCTGACGTTCGAGAAGGGAACGGCTTTCTGGTCGCGACGTGAGAAGGGAGCGATCGAGCAACTTCCGAACGAACTCGAAAGGGACATGTACGCGGCCGCGATGGACGACCTCGCTGCCGCCGGCTTCGAGCAGTACGAGATCAGCAATTTCGCCCGGCCCGGATTCCGCTGCCGGCACAATCAAACGTATTGGCGAGCACTCCCCTATTTCGGCTTCGGCCCCGGAGCGGCGCGCTACATCAACGGCCGGCGCGAATCCAATCACCGCAGCACGACGACCTGGATTAAGCGAGTACTCGCCGGACAAAGCGGCATCGCAATGAGCGAGGAACTTACACCAGAACATCGCGCCCGCGAGGCGATCGTGCTCGGCTTGCGGCAGTTCGACGGGATTCGCCGTGACGAGTTCCAATCGCTGACGGGCTTTGATCTCGATTCGCTCGCGGGTGAGACCATCCGCCGCGAAGTCGTGGCGGGCCGGATCGAGGACTTCGGCGAAGGAATTCGCATCACTTACGAGGGACGATTCTTCGCTGACCCCGTGATGATCTCGTTTCTGTGATGATCCCGATTGACCGATTCTTTG
Organism: Planctomyces sp.; assembly: GCA_005778115.1. Classification (GTDB taxonomy): domain Bacteria; phylum Planctomycetota; class Planctomycetia; order Planctomycetales; family Planctomycetaceae; genus SXKJ01. Next base: position 13,279 of record SXKJ01000354.1, read on the forward strand.
AGGCAGAGTTACAACCCCGACACTCTTCGCGAAGGCGTGTTCTCGTCTTTGTTTCTCGTTCGCCGTCCATTCGTCATGGCAAGGAGGCCATCATGGGCTGGACTCGTCTGTTGGGTTCCGCTGTTTCTTCCGTGCCACTGCCACGCGCGGTCGTGCGACATTTGTTGTTCACGCATCAGATCGGTCTGGGGTCGCGAGTTCTCGACGTCGGCTGCGGGCATGGCGAACTGGTCCACTTCCTCGACGATCTGGGAATGGACGCCGTCGGCCTGGATGAGTCTCCGGACAACGTCTCTTGGGCGGCCGAGCACGAACCCCGTTCCGACTTCCAACTGGTGACAACTCCCGCTGAGCAATCTCTGGAACACATCGCCAACGACGAACCGCTCGACCTGATCGTCGTGCGGCACCTGACCAGCTACGACGGAAACTTGTTCTGCCCTTCGAGCTTTCAAGCCACCGCCAAAATGTTGCAGCACCTGCGACCCAACGGCTGGTTCACCTTCCTCGTGCATCGCGATACCAGCCGTCGCAAAGCCAAGGCGTCCCACGAGGTGAGCTGCTTCGCCCGGCATTTGTCGTTCTTTCCCGGAACCTGCCGCGTATCGCACTTCGCCGACTGCGAACTCTCAACAATCGCCAACGACTGGCTGCACTTGCATCGCCATCACGGCGAGTTTTTGGTCGCGTCGCTGCGCGTTCCGCATGTGGAACTGTCTGCCGCGGAGTGGCAGCGACTCGCTAAGCAAGCCGCCAATAGTCACGCCGGCTGCTGCTGTTCCTGGGCCGCTTGTGGGGCAGGTTTTCAACCTGCCACGCAACGACTGGCAGGTTGAAAACCTGCCCCACGTCAGGAACCACTGGCCGCCGACATCGCCAGTTCCCGTTTCGCGCGGGCGACCATGTCGCGCACATGCTCGCGGTTTTCAGAGAGCCGGGCGAACGCTGGTTCGATCCAGCTATTCAAAAAGATCAAGATGACTGCCGCCGCCAGCCCTGAGAACGTCGCCCAGATCGACTCGCCGAAATTGCGCACGATCGCGTTGACCGTCGCACTCCCGGTTTGATCCGCCTGCAACGCGGCTCCGATCGCCAGCACCGTGCCGAGAATCCCGGCCATCGGATACGCCTCGATCATCGACCGCCACACGTTGTAAATCGTCTCGAACCGCATCGCGTGCAAGTAACGACGCTTCTCGTCGAGGATGCTCATCCGAATCGCCAACTCCTGACGCTCGGCCGATTTCGCGGGGATATCCAAGGCGTCCTTCACGTCAGTCAGGAACGCTTCGATCTGATCCGACAACGCCAAGCTGCGATCGAGCACACTGCGATGCTTTAGTCCGCGTGTGAAATCATCCAGAGTCTGCGCGATCGCTCGCAAGTTGTGGCGGTAGGCCATCCACAGCATCACGAACACGACCAAATGCGTGATGAACGCACACAGGATGACCGGTGTCGAAAACTCGGACAGTTGCTTCAGAAGTTGAGCCGAGAAGTGCATGGCGTCATCGAAAGAAGAAGGTGAAAAGGCGTGGTCAGGAAGTGCGAATGTCTGACAATTGGCAATTTGCAATTTTGCAATTTGCAATTCCCTTTCCTCCTCATACCCCCAGCCGCTCCAAAACGTAAAGGGCACTTTCGGCCCGCAGGTTCGCGGCCCAGGCGTCGGGAACGGCTCGGCGTTTGATAATCGGTAGCTCGCGGATGATGCGGAAGTTCTGCTGCTCGCACAGGCCGCGGAAATCGCGGAGCGTCATGAAGTGGATGTTCGGGCTGTTGTACCACTCGTAAGGGAGCGATTCGGTGATCGGTGCTCTGCCCTGCCAGAGAACCTGAAACCGCACCTGCCAGTAGCCGAAGTTCGGCACCACGACCAATCCGCGCCGAGCGACTCGCAACATTTCCTCCAGCACGAACTGCGGCCGCTGCACCTGCTGCAACGTCTGGCTGAGCACCGCGAAATCAAACGACTGATTCGGGAACTCCGACAACCCCGCATCGAGGTTCGCTTTGACGGCCGGCACGCCACGCTCAATCGCCCCCAGGAGATGCTCGGCATCCAGATCAACGCCTTGCACGTTGCAGCCATGCTCATCGCGCAGCCGCGCGAGCAAACGTCCGTCGCCGCAGCCCAAGTCGACGACTCGGCTGCCACGGTCCACGTGCTGCAAGATGATCTCATCCGTCAACGCCGCCGTTGGGTCCGGCATGCAGTATCGCTTGGGCATGAAGTTCCTCCGGAAATATCCGTACCGCGACCGTCAGGGAGTGGCTCGGTCGATCACCGTCGGCCACTCCCTGACGGTCGCGATACGGCGCTGAGTTTATCGCGTCGCTGGCGATTCCACCTTCCGGCGGCAGCACAAATCAAACACGTCGCCAGGCGAAAGGAGTTCATATTTCTGATCGGCCGGCTTCGGCCAATAGCGGTCGTGGATCACGACTTGGCTCGCGCCGATCACCTTGAACCGTCTGCCGGTGACGACGATCGCCGTCCCTTCGTCGATGCCGATGCCCAGCAATCCCGGATAAGTGTCGAGAACCTCCGCGAGGTCGTTCACTCGTTTGCGAGCGATCACATGCTGGTCGATCGCCGTGCAGGACATGAAGCCGAAGCCGATTTCATGCCCCTTCGCCATCATGATCGTGTTCCCTTCGGGAGCACCGCGCACCAGATACGACCCTTGAATCGTCGCTCCCGCCGAACTGCCGCCGATCACGCCGCCGCGAGCCAACACGCAGAACAACTCGCAGTGCGTCCGCGTGCCGAGATACGAATCGGCCAGCCGCCACTGCCGCCCGCCGTCGATCCAGACACCCTTCGCTCGACGCAGCGGCGCGACGAATTCTTCGGTGTTCGCGACGTCCCGATCGCGCGTGTGCAAGACCGTGATGTTCTTCGCCCCCATTCGAGCCAGAAAGCTCTTGGCGACGTACTTCTCATCCCAGTCTTCGCCGGCATTCGCTCCTGGAACGAGCACAAACGCCGAGTCGATCCCGCCCGCTCGATCGACGAACTCTTGAGCGATCTCTTTTCCCATTCGACCACCGCCGACGATCAGCAGCGATCCATGCTGTGGCCCCATCGACTGCGCGGACACAGTCGAGACCAACAGCCAGCCACAGAGACACATGGCCGCAAAGACAATCCGCATGACGTCGCCACCTTTACCATTCGGTGAGCCGGGCGGCGTTAGCCCCCGGACGATTTGCCAGTGAAGTCGTCCGGGGGCTAACGCCGCCCGGCTCGCCAAGACGATTGTCGCGCAGGAAAAAACCTCTGGCGATCAAACATCGCCAGAGGCTTCAATTCAATAGGTCACATAGGACGTATCAGTCGCATGCGTCCCATCCCAAATCTCTACAGCCCCGAATCAAACTTCACGAGTGCCCCCGCAGGCTTGTCGCTTCCTTCGGCAACAGTGCCGAAGACGGCGACGTACAGCACGCCGTTCTTGTCGAACGCGCACGCGGTCGGCTTGTCGAGGCTGGCGATCTTCACCGCCTTGATCGAATCGCCGTCGATGTCCAGACGGAACAGACCTCCCGCTTTCGGATCGCTCCACGAGTAATCAGTCGCGTACAGCTTCTTGGTCTTCGGGCTGTAGGCCAGGCCGGCGATGTCGTTCAGGCCGGTCTTGTAGTTCTTCTTGAGCTTGCCGGTTTCCGGATCGTAGATCGACAGCAGGCTGTCGCCGGGCGGAGTCGAGACCTCGCCCATCTGGCCAACGACGAGATCCTTGCCATCCAGAGAGAAGATGACCGGCACCGGAGCATCGACTTCGGTGGCGACCTTGGTGGCGACCGACAACTTCAACGCACCCGGCTTGCCATTGGCGGCAGTGCTCTTGGCGATCCAGCCTTTGGTGTCGTCGCCGTTGCAGGTGATGAAGATCGACTTGCCGTTGGAGGCCACTCCGTAGAAGTTCCCTTCCCCCTTGGCCGTTTCTTCGCTGGCCTTGATCGGGCCGAGCGTCGCGACGGCGGCGTCCTCTTTGATCGGCGGATGATCAGCGTGCGGCGCGTCCTTGCCGACCTTGTAGATGCGGACCAGTTCATCGCCGTCCGGTCGGCTGCCGTCGCCGACGATCAAGTGCTCGTCATCCCAGAACGCCAAGCCGAGGGGGCCGATATTGTACTTCGGCCCTTTGCCGTAGATGTCGGTCGGGAATCCGGCGATCTCGGCGTGAGCCTTGCCGCTCTTCGGATCGAGCCGCCACACGCCGCTATGAGCCGCAATGAAGATATGCCCGGTCGCCGCCTGCACCGCAACGCCGCACGGATTGTCGATGCCGCCCAACACTGTCGTCGGCTTCGCATCTTGAGCGACCGCCGTCAGAGCGATCGAACCACACAACAAAAACGCCATTGATCGGAGCATGAGAATTTCCTTTGGGTTGGGGGAAGTCGGAATTCGGAGGGCGGAAGGGGGAACGGGCAGAGCGGAAATCATTCCGACTTCCGCCCTCCCACTTCCGAATTCATTTCGGCAACTCCGGAGCCTTGTGGTCCGGGTAGTCGAGGCTGCTGAGTCCTTCGGTCATGAACTTCACCAAGTCGGCCTTCTCAGTCGGGGCGATCTTGATGTTGAAAATCTCTTCGTCGAGCCACTCGTTGGGGATGCCTCCTTTGGCATAGTGATCGACGACCTCTTCCAGAGTCTTCACGCTGCCGTCGTGGAAGTACGGTCCGGACTTGGCGATCTCACGCAGCGTTGGCGTTTTGAACGCGCCGGTGTCGCCGGCAAGCTTGCTGATGTCGGCTCGGCCTTTGTCGAAATCCTTCTTGCCCATGCCGACGCCGATGTTGTGGAACGAGTTGTCCGAGAAGTTCGGCCCCGCGTGACACGCCGAACAATGAGCCTTTCCGAAGAACAGTTTTTGTCCTCGCTGAGCAGCTTCCGACAGCGCCTTTGTGTCCCCTGCTTTGAATTTGTCATACGGCGCGTTGCCGGAGATGACCGTCCGCTCGTATGCGGCGATCGCCTTGGCGATGACGTCGGACGTGACGCCGTCGGTGCCGAAGACTTTCTTGAACTGCGTCTTGTAGCCCTCGATGCCGTTCAGCTTCTTGATGACCGCGTCGAGCGTCATGTTCATTTCGATCGGGTTTTGAATCGGGCCGAGCGCCTGGTCTTCCAGCGTCTTTGCTCGGCCGTCCCAGAATTGCAGAGCGCCGTAGGCCGTGTTGATGACCGTCGGCGAATTCCGGCCTCCCTTTTTTCCTTCGACTCCGGTGGCAAATTGGTCGCCGTTGGAAAACCCTTTGGCCGGATCGTGGCAGCTCGCGCAGCTCACTTTGTTGTCGGCCGAGAGGCGGCCGTCGAAGTAAAGCTGTTTGCCGAGCGAAATCTTCTCGGCCGTCATCGGGTTGTTGCTCGGCACGGGAACCGATGGCAGTCCAAGCGGCGGATCGGCCGAAAACGCGACGCTGGCAACCAAGCTCAGACCAAATAGCACAGCGAACGAAAAACGAGGCGAGAACTTCATATTGTGGCTCCTTCAACGGGGGCGGTGACATTAACCCGCTCGGCCACGTTTGCAAGCTCCGCGGCGGCAACATAGGTTGCGTGCAGTACCGCAACCGTCAAGGAGCGGCCCATCTTCCAGACGCGATACGGGCCACTCCCTGACGGTCGCGGTACGGCAGTCCTTTCCCGAGTCGAAAGCGAGCTCCTGTGAGTCACGACGTCTACGAAAATCCGCTCACCAAGCGTTACGCCTCGAAGCCGATGGCGGCATTGTGGTCCGAGCAGCGCAAGCACTCCACTTGGCGGCGGCTGTGGGTCGCGCTGGCGGAAGCGGAACGAGAGCTTGGTATCGAGATCTCTGAAGCTCAAATCGCCGAACTGCGAACCGCGACTGACGACATCGACTTCTCGCTCGCCGCGAAGTACGAGAAGGAACTGCGACACGATGTGATGGCTCACGTCCACGCTTATGGCGACCGATGCCCGTCAGCACGCGGGATCATTCATCTGGGCGCGACGAGTTGCTACGTCACGGACAACACCGACCTCATCCTGATGCGTGAGGCATTGCAACTCGTGCAGGCGAAGCTCGTGGCGGTCATCGACGAGTTGGCCAAGTTCGCGGCGCAGTATCGCGAACTACCCTGTCTCGGCTTCACCCATTTGCAACCGGCTCAGCCGACGACGGTCGGCAAGCGGGCGACGTTGTGGTGCTATGACCTCGTGCTCGACCTGGCCGAGATCGAATACCGCCTTGCCGCGCTGAAGTGCCGAGGCGTGAAAGGGACGACCGGCACACAGGCGTCGTTCATGACGCTCTTCAGTGGCGATCATGCCAAGATCGAAGACCTGGATCGCCGCGTCTCGGCCAAGATGGGGTTTGAATCGGCCTATGCCGTCACCGGGCAGACCTACTCGCGAAAGGTCGATGCGCAGGTGCTCGACGTGCTGGGCGGCATCGGCCAGAGCGCTCACAAGGCGGGGACCGATCTGCGAATCCTGCAAAGCCGCAAAGAGATCGAAGAGCCGTTCGAGAAGCAGCAGATCGGCTCGTCCGCGATGGCCTACAAACGGAATCCGATGCGATCCGAGCGGATGTGCTCGCTGGCCCGCTTCGCGATGAACTTACCGGCGAATCTCGCTCAAACGGTCGCAACGCAGTGGCTCGAACGGACGCTCGACGACAGCGCGAATCGGCGGCTGGTGCTGCCGCAAGCGTTCCTGGCGATCGACGCGGTCTTGATCTTGTACCGCAACATCGTCGATGGTTTGGTCGTGTACCCAAGGGTCATCGAAAAGCATCTCGCCGAGGAGTTACCGTTCATGGCGACCGAAGAAATCCTGATGGCCGGAGTTCAAGCTGGCGGCGATCGCCAGGAACTTCACGAACGCATTCGAGTTCACAGCCAGGCGGCCGCTCAGCAAGTCAAAGAATTTGGACGTGCGAACGACTTACTCGATCGGCTGAAGACCGACACGGCGTTCGCGTCGGTGGATCTCGGCAACGCTCTCGACGCTCGGCGGTTCGTCGGCCGTGCGCCCGAGCAAGTCGATACGTTTATCGCCAACGTCATTGAGCCGATTCGGCAACGATATTGTGATCTGGGAAATCAGCAGTCAGAACAGTTACGAGTTTGAAAACGTCTTGAGCGGCACGGCGCTAGCCGCCGGTGTCGGCATCCACGCGAAACCGGCGGCTAGCGCCGTGCCGCTCACATTTCAGGAGCCTCGTCATGAATCGTCTCTGGACCTTCGTTGGCCTGTTTGTCGCGTTCATGTTTGCCGTGACGTTCTTTGGCAAACCCGCTCAATCCGAGCCCCCTTCACCAGCCACACGCTGGGAATATCGCACGGAGACGATTGAGCCGACGTTGCTTTCGCAGCGGCTCAACGAGTGGGGTGGCGATCGGTGGGAAGTATTCGCCGTCGAGCGGGGCGACACGGTGCTCGAACAAGACGGCGCGACCAAGCTGAAGGTGACGAACTTCCAAGTCACCGCGCGACGGCCGCTGAAGTAGGTCAGGCTTTCTACCCTGACCCGAACTGGCAAACAGCGCCGAACGCGTATCGGGGCAGCCTGGAAAGGCTGACCTACTTCCAAGCAGTGAAGAACTTTTGCAGTCGCACCATCTCCCCGGGGAGGTACGCGGCGGCGGTGATGTGGCCCGCATCGAGCCACACCAACTCTGGCTTCGTGCCGATCGAATCCCACAGTGCCATTGTCGCCGCGTGCGGGATGATCTCATCGGTCTTCGCGTTGACCATCAGCACGTCGCGGTCTTTGAGCAATCTGCCATGCGTCGCCGGATCGACCGGTTCCAACGCTTTGAGAAACGACTCGCGAGATTCGCCCGCTTTGATCCATTCGGCACGGAACATCTCCGCGTCGCGGTGCTCCATGCTCCACAAGTTCTCGCCGAGCTTTCCGCCACCCAGGTAGATCGCGACTTTGCGGAACCGAGGCTCACCCGCCGCTGAGAGCGCGGACATGATGCCGCCCAGGCTAATACCTGTGACGCCCATTCGTTCCTTGTCCACCTCCGGGCGAGCCGACAGCCACGCACCCGCGCGGCGAATGTCGAGCACGGCTTGTCTCATGCTTTCGGCGGTCTCGCGCGGGTTGCGCGAGATCATGCGGCGCGGGGATTCCTTGCTGCGACGTTCTCCGTAATACGGCATCTTGACGAACAGAGCGGCGACTTTCGCGCGAGCCAATGCGCTCGCCACCGTCTGAGAAAGTGGGAATTCGCCCCCCAAGATGTGCAGCACGACGACTCCCGGAAACGGTCCCGGCCCGGCTGGCTGAAAGTACTCGGCGTGGACAGTGTTATTCTCCGGCACAACCGTCTCGAGCGGCGAAGGGAACGTTACGGCGATAGTTCGCAGGGAACCGCGTTCGCGCAGCATTTCCGCGTCCGCCTCGAACCGATGTGGTTTCAAACGAAAGTGTTCGGGAACCGCCCCTTCGTTCTTGGCCGGCACGAACTCGATGGTCGCCGCTTCGGGGACCTCCGTGAAAGCTGCCTCGTCGGCCAAGGCAGAACCGGCGGAGAGACTCACGAGAACCGCCAACCACCCGGCAACCAACCAACAACCGATCAAGCAAGAAGACCGAGACATCGTGAAACTCGTTTTCAATTCGCGAACAATGATTCGTCCCGAGCGCATCGTATCGCTCGCGCATCCACGAATGAACCAGGCGAGCGGCAGGGCATCAGCCCTCTGACACCTTCACTGAGCGAAATGTCGCTAGCCACCGGTCTCGCAGGGAAGATGTCCCACGCAAAAAACCGGCGGCTAGCGCCGTGCCGCTCACTCACATTGACGCTCTTTGCCATCCGCTTCAGACTCCCGCCCGAATTGGCAAGGGAGTGCCGCATGAATTGGTTGGCTTGGCGATATCGACTGGAGTACTTCGTCTTTCGCGCACTGGTGTGCGTGATTCAGATGCTGTCGCCAGCTCGTGCGCGAGACTGTGCCGAAGGCTTGGCGTTCGTCATACATCGAGTGTTGCCGCGCACGCTGACTCGTTACGACGTCGCGCAAGAAAACCTGCGTCAAGCGTTGGGGCCGGAGGCGTCCGACGCGACCATTGACGATCACATCCGCCGGATGTGGGTGCATCTTGTCCGAGTCGTGATTGAGATCATTCAGCTACCACGCAAGGCTCGCGACAACACGATTCTGGATGTTGTGCAATATGGACCCGGCCGGCAGGCGGGTTGGTCGGCCTTCAATTCCGGCAGGCCGGTGATGATGGTCGGCGGGCATTTTGGAAATTGGGAAGTCGCGAACTCGGTGTTCGGTTTTTATGGCGTGTCGATGGGTGTGATTGCCCGCGACTTGGACAACCCTTATCTCCACGAATGGTTCAAGCGGTTTCGCGAACTGACCGGCCACCGAATGTTTTCGAAAGACGGAGCGTCCGAGCAAATGCTGCCGCTGCTGGCTCGGCGCGGGCATGTGGGGTTGCTGTGCGATCAAGACGCTGGGATTCGGGGCTTGTTCGTGGACTTCTTCGGCAAGCCCGCCTCGACGTTCAAGTCGATCGCACTGGCGGCGTTGGAATATCGCGCGTTGATCTGCGTCGGCGGAGCGATTCGTCTGCCGGACAATTTTCACCGTGATGACACGGTCGGCCCCGCTTGGTCTCGGTTTGAGCTAATCTGCGAAGAGGTGATCGACTCGGAGATGATCGACAGTCCTGATCCGGTGGGAGAGATCACTCGCCGCTACACCGCCGCGCTCGAGCGGCTGATCCGTCGGGCTCCGGAGCAATACTTTTGGGTACATCGCCGCTGGAAGAGCGTCCCGCAACAACGCCGCGCGGCACGCAAGGCGGCGTGAACGTCGACGCGTCTGCGCTCGTAGTGACCCCATTCATGGGGTCGAATGCGCTAGCTTGACCCGACAAACCGGGTCACTACGAGCGATCGAACAGATCGGCTCAAACGTCTCACCAGCGTTCGACTGGCCCGGAAGGGACGGGGATGTGCATCTCTGGCAGTTCGCCAGTGCGGTCGCCGCGCGTTGGGCCCTCGGTGCTGAGCTTCTGGAAATAGAGGTCCAATTCGTCGGCCGAGCGGATGAGCTGAAACTCGTGCCGCAACCGCGCTCGCACGTGCATCGCTTTCAAGCTCCAGTGCGCCATCTTGCGAAAGCCGATGATGGCCGAGTCGATCCCGTGACGCTCGACGAGATACCGGAATTGAGCCTGCATCAGCGCCAGTCGTTCGTCAAACGTGCCGCTGGGGCCGAATGAGCCGGTCGTTTCCCATTCGACGAGTTGTCGGAAGATCCAGGGATTCGCGAGTGCCCCGCGGCCGATCGAAACTCCTTGGCAGCCAGTCTCGCACAGCATGACTTCCGCGTCGGCGACCGTGCGCACGTCGCCGTTGCCGATCACGGGAATCCGCTCGACCGCCTCGACCACCTGCCGAATGCCGTCACGATCGACACAGCCGGAGAAACCCTGCGCTCGCGTGCGGCCGTGAATGGCGACCGCAGCGACCCCGGCTTGCTCAAACTGCCGAGCGAAGAACGGAGCGGTGATCTGCGTTGCGTCCCAACCCAGCCGCATCTTGATCGAGACGGGAATCCGCACCGCCTCCACGACCGCTCTCACGAGATTCAGCGTGTCATCGGGGCGGCACATCATGCTCGCCCCCGATCCATTCGCGACGATCCGTTTCACAGGGCAGCCCATATTGATGTCAATCGAATGCACGCCGCGAGCTTCCAAGAACTGTGCGGCATCGCGCATCGGACCGATTTCGCTCCCGAAGATCTGCACGGCGAACGGCGAGTCCTCCGGACATGTTTCGATCAACTCCAGCGACCGCACGCTCCCCGCCAACAAGCCGCGAGCATTCACCAGATCTGTGGTCGCCAGGCCGACACCACCGATCTCGCGCACGATGCGGCGAAACGGCAAATTCGTGAAGCCCGCTAACGGCGACAGTAAGTATCGCGAGGCAAGTTGCAGTGAGCCGTAGCTCACCGACGGCGGAAACGAAAAGCAGGTCACAACAATCTTGGCCCCATTCAGGTCGGTGATTCGCGAACGGGATGTTACGAAATGGCGACGTGGATGTCCTCAAGCTCCGCCTGTCCGGCTTGATCGTTTTCTCCATGCGCTGTGTGCTCCGCATAGCTTGCCAATCCCGAACAAGGGCCTCGACTGACTTAACCGTCATGTCTGTTGCCGCGAGACACGCTCTCAACGGTATCTTGCGACTCGTCCGTCAAAACGCGGCAAGAACAATTCCGTGAGGCACACTTGCGAAGCAGGTCTAACCTTTCAACCCCGATATCTACCTGACCCCCGTACCGACGAAGCAACCTGGAGCCTGATTGTGAGCCAACACCATCTCCCCATCGAGCACTTCCTGACCAAGCTGGATTCCGAAGAGCAAGACCGCTCGGCCGCCGCCAAACGGGACGCCCGCCCGGAATGGCTGACGCACTTCATCGACAGCATCGCCGACTTGTTCGATCCGCTCATCGGTGTCGCTCGCGTAGGCTTTGACTGCAACTTCGTCGAGGGGGCCTGGGTCGTCGGCTTGTACCTCGGTTCCTACGAGATCGTCGGCGGCCGACACGATGGCGAAGCTCGCCACATCAATTTTGAGTTCGATCTGCAACAGCTCATGGCCCACTTCAACAAAGTGAGCGAGCTGGTCTGGAGCGCGTTCCCTTCGCCGCGCGATACGCGGTCCTCCTGGGCTCGCAGTTACGTGACGATCGCCGGCCAAGTCGCCGAGCAGACTGTTCGCCTGCAAGTCTTTAGCGTCCCGCCAGTCCACGCCGAGGTCGGCATGCGCCGCTATCCCGACGGACGCTTCGAGCCGGTTTAATCGCGCGGTTGCATAGGTAGCCAAGCTCGCCAGAGCTGGGGCGGCTTTACCCCACGGTCTGGCGACCGTGGCTACATCACGCGATCCGCCGCCCAGGCGTAGCGTCGGCCGGTGACGAACCCTTTGTATTCGGCGTTGATCGGCTCGTGGATTGTGTCGCGATTGAACGGCGTGTTGACCGCGTTGAGAATCGGGATGACCTCCGCATCGGCATAGCCTACGCCGGAGACCTCGAACCAATCGCCCTTAACGTCGAGAATCCGCACCCACTCGCGCGACACGCGCACCTTGCGCAGCATCCGTAGTTCACTGCGAGTCCGCTTTAAGAATTCCAGCGTTTCAGCGAGCCGCTCTGGCTCAAAGCGATGCTCGGCCACCACACGACCGCTGCTCTTCACGATGCCCTCGACTCAATTGGCCTGAATCACGCCCTGATCCAACAGGACTTGGACAAACTTCTTAGCGACCGGTCCCGCCACTTTGCCGCCGGAACCAGCTTGTTCCAGCACGACAACAAATGCAATCCGCGGACGATCGGCCGGGACATAACCGGCAAACCACGCATGATCCGGTCGGCCCCCTCCGATCTCGGCGGTCCCCGTCTTGCCGGCGATCGCGACCTCTTTCATGCGGACAGACTTGAATCCGGTCCCTTGAGGGTGAGCAACCACCTGCTCCAATCCTTCTCGCACGCGAGCCAACGTCCCCTCGGAAAGATTCGGCAGCCGGCGGCGGTTCGGTTCGATCATCGTTGATGAAGATGTTGCCAATCGGGAGGGCGAGGCTCCCGCCGAGCCGAGATGGGGATGACGCTTGATCCCATCGAACGGCTCGGCGGGAGCCTCACCCTCCCATTCCGCGCTGAATTCGCGAGCGACTTGCGGCGTCACCAACCAGCCATCATTCGCGACGGCCGCCATGAGCCTAGCAATCTGCAACGGGGTGACCGTCAGCCGCGATTGCCCGATCGCCAGGCTCAGCGTGTCGCCGTCGTACCAAGGATCGCGGCGAGTCTTCGCAGCCGATGCGGTTCCGTCCTTCTCCCACGGTGAGGCCGGCTTCAAGGAGTTCGCGTCATCGCCAATCAGGCGTTCGTGACTGACGAGTTCGATTGGCGACTTCGTGCCGTTGCGAGACTTCGGACCGGCCGCCGGCGGTCGCGGCACATGACCGGGCCGCTCACCCGGCACATCGACACCGGTGAGTTGTCCGAATCCGAACTCGTCTGCCCAATGCACCAGCGGCTGCGGACCCAGCGTTTGAGCGGCTTTGAAGAAGTAGACGTTGCACGACCGCGCCAGGGCCTTCGTCAGATCCGTGCCATAGTGGGCGTTGCTGTGATAGCAGCGCAGCTTGTTCGGATCTTTGAGATACCCAATGCACTCGATCTCCCGATCCGGGTCAATACGGTGCCGTGCATCGAGTCGATGACTCTCCAAGACGGCGACGGCCGAAACCGCTTTGAACACCGAACCGGGAGGCAACGTCATCTGCATCGCTCGCGAGAACTGCGGCCGGCGCGGGTCTTCCTCGAGAGCCTGCCGAAGCTCGGCATTGCCCCCCAGCAAGTCGTTGACGTCGAACGTCGGAGCCGTCGCCGCCGCGAGAATCGCTCCCGTCTGCACGTCGATGGCCACGATGCAACCGCCCGGAGGGCGTGTTTCTTCCGTAGCCCGACTCTCAACAATCTCTTCCAAGAGCTTCGTCGTCTCGTCTTGCAGAGCGACGGTGAAGTTCAACACCACATCGCGTCCCGGCTGTGACGGACGCACAATTTCTGTCCGCACGATCGTGCCGTGATGGTCGCGGACGATCTTTCGCTGGCCGCGCACGCCATGCAGGACACGCTCGTAAGACTTCTCAATCCCGGTTCGTCCGATCGTGTCCCCGGCCTGATAATCCTGCGGCCTACCGCTGGTCGAGCGATCCTGGTGCGAACGAAGTTCATCCGCGTTGATCTCGCCGCGAAAGCCCACCAGATGCGGAGCGACTCGACCGTTCGGATAGATGCGCCGAGAGGTCACGTCCGTACGGACGCCGGGATATTGCTCTGGGTGCGTCTCGATCTCAGCGACGACTTCCAGCGGGATATCCTCCAGCAACAATTGATAGTCCGATTGCTCCGAGATGCGCAGCGGGTCGCGCCGATCGCGTGTCGGCGTCGTGATAAGTTCGTGCTTCACAACCTGCCAGGCGTGCTCAAAAACGGACTCGCTGGCGAGCGGGGCGGCGGCAGCCCCCCGGTTTTCATCGGCGATCGAATCCACCGAGGGGCTGATGCCGCTCCGCTCGCCAATGGCCGCTCGCCGTTCTTCAACCAGCCGATAGATCCGTTCGACACGCTGCTGCACTCGGCCACGCAATTCAGCCAACTTGTCCGGGTTGTGCTCGGTCAACTCGGCGAGCGACTGCCATAACTCGTCACGCCGCGCAAGGACGCCCGCTTTCGCTTGCTCGAATTTCGTTTTGTCCCGCCGTTCGGCGCGGCTCAGCCGAGCGACCGCTTCATCGCGCAGCCAGCGTTCGTTGGGAGGCTCTTCCAGCCAGCGGTAATGGACCAGCACTCGATAGCGTTCCTCATCGAACGCCAGCACGGTCCCGTCCGCCGCGAGGATGCGGCCATGCCGAGCTGGGATCGACTCGATCGATTCCGTTTCGCGCCGAGTCTCGACGGCGAAGCCTTCCGCGACGAATCCCTGCAAATGCACCAACCGCCCCGCCACCACGAGCAGCGGCAACGTCATCGCCACGAACAACCAAACCAAACGGACCCCGGGTTCGGCATCGACATCAAACGCGGAGCTGCCGCGTGTCGGGCCGCTGTCGAACAATGGTGTCGGTCGATTACGCATGGTGATATCGCGCTGCCGAGTTGGATCGCAGCGCTCCAAAGGTGCTCAGGCCCACGCACAGCGCCAGTCCATAGGCTGCGTCGCCAGCCAACGTCGTCAGTGAGGCCATCGTTACGGCCGGCCCCTCGGACAGGACACCTCCCAATCCTCGCGACAGCAGCAGGCCGGTTGCGATGACTGAGAATTGCCAAACAAGCCTCGGCCAGCGCGAACGAACGTCCGCATCCGGTCGCAGGGACAACATCATGGCCGCGGTCAGCGTCTTCGCGAGCATCTCGACGCCAAAGCGTCCGCTCGATAACCCATCCGCCAGCAAACCGATGAGCGATGCCCAGGCAAGACCGCGCGCGTCTGGCAACCATGACAACGCCAACACTACCGGCAGCCACATCAGCGGCGGCCGGCAATCGCCGATTGACAATGCCGTTCCGCAAGCCGCCTGCGTCGCGAGGGCGAGATACGTCGTGAGGAGAAGAATGAGGTGTTTCATGGTTGTAGTGAGCGGCACGGCGCTAGCCGCCGGTGGTGTGATTACGATTTCCGTTCCACGACACCGGCGGCTAGCGCCGTGCCGCTCACAAATTCAATTCGCCAGTCGTTTCGGGTTCACCGTCGGCCGCACGATGCTGACCGATTTCGTGGATTGTGGATCAATGGCCGGCCGGACTTCGATCTCCCAGTGAGTGGCCCCCGCCGCGAGCTCAGCGCGCGTCACGGTGCCGTAGAACAACGGTGTCACGAAACCGCCGGGAGTTTCCAACGAAAAGACTTCATCCCCTTCGCTGACCGGATCGGTCGCACGAATCTTGGTCAGCGAGCAAGCGGCCTTACCGTCGCCCAACAGAATCCCTTCCGCGCCGAACACGAGACCATCGGCAGCGACTCGCGCGAGGCGGGCACGGCCGCGAAAGCGTTTGTCGGTGAGCGGCACCCAGGTGCTCGACCAGTGTCCGACGTGTTGCAGCTTGCCGATCACGCAGCTTCCCGCGAACACCGGCAGATCGGCGGTCAGCCCGATGTCAGAGCCTTGATCCAACAACTTAGCGTTGGCGTCCAGCACGAGCGACGCTTCGACAACGCCGCTCGTTTGCCCGCGATCGAGCAACCTGCCAGATCGCCACGAAGCAGCCAACTCGTCGCCGAGCACATTCGCCTCGACAACCTGCGGCACAATCAACGGCGGCGGATCGAGCGGCTTGCGAGCCTCATCATGCCGTTGCAGTGCGAGCAGCTTTTTGTCACGGGTCCGCTGATGAGCGAGTCGCTCACGGCGCAACTGTTTTTGCGAATCGGAGATTTTAGACTTGAGATCTGAGATTTGAGTTTGCAATTCCTGCTCGTCATCACCGACGAGTCGTTTTCGGATCTGCAAAGCCGCTGTTTGCTGCATTGAATCGGCCAGTTGCATGCCGGGCTGAAAGCCGTCGCGGATCGAGGCTCGCAGCCAATTCACGACGTTGGGCGGCGCGAAGCCAATCCCAATCGCGGTCAGCAGGCAGAGAGTGATGATGAGTTTCGTCATGCTGATTGGGACGATGATGAGCCAGAACGCGCTAGCGTCCGGTTTGTAGGCAATGCTCGTGCCCAAACCGGACGCTAGCGCGTTCCGGCTGATCAAGAGATCGTTCAAAAATCCTTCGCGCCGTCATCGAGGCTCGTGCGCCATTGCGACAGGTGGTCCAGGCAGATCGCGGTCCCGCGAGCGACCGTCGTCAGTGGATCGTCCGCCACGCGGACAGGGATGCCAAGCTGCTCGTTCATCAGTTGATCCAGTCCGCGCAGCAACGCTCCGCCGCCAGTCAGAACGAGACCATGATCGACGATGTCGCCGACCAGTTCCGGCTTGCATTGTTCGATGCAATTCTTGACGCAGTTCAGGATCGCGGTGACTGGCTCGCGCAGCGCTTCCCGAATCTCTTCACTGGTGACGACCGCTTTGCGCGGGATTCCGCTGATCGTGTCGAGGCCACGAACTTCCATCGTCAGCTCTTGTTCGAGCGGGTACGCGCTGCCGATTTGGAGTTTCACTCTCTCTGCGGTCGGCGTGCCGATTCGCAGAGAGAAACGTTGCTTGAGGTATTCGACGATCGCCTCGTCGAGTTCATCGCCGGCGACACGCACCGACTGCGCAACAACGATCTCGCCGAGGCTGAAGATCGCCACATCGCTGGTGCCGCCGCCGATGTCACAAACCATGCTGGCAATCGGTTCGGAGATCGGCAGGCCAGCTCCGATGCCGGCGGCCTTCGATTCTTCGATGAGATACACGCGGCCGGCTCCGGCCCGTTCGGCAGAGTTGAAGACGGCTCGCTTCTCGACGGGAGTAATCCCTCCGGGGACCGCGATGATGACTCGTGGCTTCAGACCTCGCATCTGCCGGGAAGCCTTCTGAATGAAGTACCGCAGCATCGCTTCGCAGAGCTCGAAGTCGGTGATGACTCCGTCCTGCAACGGGCGGATGGCGGTGATGGAATCAGGGGTGCGGCCGAGCATCTGCTTGGCCAGCTTGCCGACGGCGGTCCCTTTGCCAAGTACTCGCCGCGTCCCCTTTTCGAGCGCGACGACCGAGGGCTCGTTGAGCACGATCCCTTCACCTTGAACCGACACGAGCGTGTTCGCCGTGCCCAGATCAATGGCCAGGTCAGGACAGAACATCCGGCGCAGACGATGAAACATGGGCCTTCCATGACGGCTAAAGAGAAAACGCTCTGGCGATCCAACGCCAGAATTCGAGTGGGGTTGTAGGTCGGATCTGAAGAACCGGACAAGACGCCTTTTCCTCCGGTAACGAGTGGCGATTTCGCCTCATGGAACCACGACCCACAGCAGCCTTCCGCAATCTGAGCCGTTATTTCAGGAACGGTTTGACTCGTTCAAAAAGTGTCACAGGCTTGTGCCGGAGCCTTTCACGCGGCAGGCCTAACGGTCTTCGACAGACGCTCCATCGCAGATTATTCACATCGAATCGAGCCTGAAATGAGTCGTTGGAAGCAGTTTCTTACCACAGACGATGGTCCAACTCTGGTCGAGTACGCTCTGCTGTTAGGGCTGATCGTCTTGGTCTCTGTGACCACACTGGGGGGGGTTGGGGCGGGCATGCACAGCATCTACGTCATCATTAGCGGCGCATTGCCCTAACCGGAATTCTTCAAAGAGCGCACGCGGCGGCGATGCAAACAGCCCACAATTAACTCGCTGGGAGTCGTGGCATCTTTAACTTGGCGATCGCGAATAAAACCCATTGACCCATTTTTCGCGGCTGGCCTATAACCCGCCGCCTCAAATCGGCCGGGGGAGTTCGGCTGATCGTCTTGTTCACAGACGCCGCACATGGCGGCAGGGATGCGAAGCCATGACCGCTCAGAATCGTTCTTCATCGACACTTTCGTGGATCGTCGCCGGAACCGGAGCCGCCGTGCTCGGAGCCGGAATCATTTTCCAAGCGTGGCGTGCTCAGCCGGGCACCGCAGCCGAAGAACCCGGCGCTCGCGCAGGTGCCAAGACAAGCACTTCCGGCAAAGCCTCGCTCAACAATTCAGGAACGCCGGCTGCCAACGGACAGGCCGCTCGGACGAGCGACGACGGCGCACGAATCAGCCGCAACGGCAAGGCCGCGACCATTTCCATGCGCGACGTCGAAGCCGAATGCGTCCGCCGACTCGGCAAAGAAGTGCTCGACAACATGATCAACCGCGCGACGATCCAACTCGCTTGCCAAGAGCGAAACATTGTCGTGACCAAGGCCGAAGTCGAAAAAGAAATCGTTCGCATCGCCTCCGAATTCAAAATCCCGCTCGAACAATACCTGCAAATGCTGCAAGCCGAACGCGGCATCAACCCAGATCAGTACCGCAACGATGTGATTTGGCCGATGCTCGCCCTGCGAAAGCTGGCCGGCGAAGAAATCCAAGTCACCAGTGCGGAAATCAAGAAGGCTTTCGAGCGTGAGTATGGCCCTCGCGTGAAGGTTCGCATGATCCTGTGCGACAACCAGCGGCGTGCTCAGACCGCCTGGCAGAAAGCTAAAGAAGATTCGGACAACTTTGAAAAGTACGTCCAAGAGTTCTCGATCGACCAAGCCAGCAAGTCGCTCGACGGCACCATTCCACCGATCCCGCGTCACTCCGGCAGCCCGAACATCGAAGCAACGGCGTTCAAGCTGAAGCCGGGTGAAGTCTCCGCGATCGTGCAGCTCGACAATGCCGCGCAACGTTACGTCATCCTGAAATGCGAAGGCCACACCGATCCGGTCGTCCGCGAACTCGACAAGCAAGTGCAAGCCGAACTTGAAGACCAGATCAAGCGTGAAAAGATCCAAGAACAAGTCGCGATCGTGTTCGACAACCTCAAGAAGGAGACCCGCGTCGATAACTTCTACGTCGGCACCTCCACCGGCGGCATGAAGCCGTCGAACGTCACACGCAGCGACGCCACAAAACCGATTAGCACGCGTCCGATTCCGAAGTCCGGTCCGGCCGATGACGACAATCTCCCGATTCGTCCAGCGAGTGCGAAGGGAACACCGACGGAGACTGTGAAGCCCGCCTCGGCCAGCAGTGATGATGACCTCGACACCCCTCTGCCGGTGAATCGCACGACCACGAAACGGCCGACGGATTCCGCGAAGTAATCACCTCGAGTTTTTATCACCTGCCATGTCTTCTTCGTCGCCCACGAACTTCTAATCGGTCAGCGGGTTAGTAGAATCCGCCCGCTGCCTGAGTGCCGCGGAAGCGCATCCACCGGCTGCCGAGCTAATCCCCTCGCCTCATTTTGCGCTCCCTGACACTATGCGAAGTGAAACCGAATCGTCGTTCTCCGATGAGCCATTCAAGATCCCGGTCGCTGACCGAGTGAAGCGGCTCCCACCGTACTTGTTCGGCAAGATCAACAAGCTCAAGCACAAGAAGCGGCAAGACGGCATCGACGTCATTGACCTCGGCATGGGCAACCCCACCGATCCGCCCGAGCAATTCGTCATCGACAAGATGATCGAGTCGCTCGCTGACTCGCGTAACCATCGCTACTCCGTCAGCAACGGCGTGGAAAATTTGCGTCGCGAAGTCGCCAAGCGCTACGATCGCAAATACGGCGTGCAACTCAATCCGCAGTCGGAAGTCATCGCCTGCATCGGCTCCAAAGAGGGCTTCAGCCACATGTGCCTGGCCCTGATGGGACCGGGCGACACCGCCATCGTGCCGGCTCCGACGTTCCCTATTCACTCGTATGCAGTGATGCTCGCCTCCGGCAATGTCATCGCACTCGACGTCCGCAATCCGGAAGAATTTCTCTCGAACATCGCTTACACCTGCGAGCACCTCTTCCCGAAGCCGAAGCTGGTGATCGTCAACTTCCCGCACAACCCGTCGGGCACCTGCATCGAGCAAGATTTCTATGTGGACCTCGTCGCGTTGGCGAAGAAGTATCAGTTCCTCGTCATCAGCGACTTCGCCTACGCCGACATCTGTTACGACGGCTATCAAGCCCCCAGCTTTCTGGCGACTCCCGGAGCCATCGACATCGGCGTCGAACTAACGACGATGAGCAAAGGCTACAGCATGGCCGGATGGCGCATCGGTTTCTGCTGCGGCAACTCCGAAATGGTTCGCGCTCTGGGCACGATCAAAGGCTACTACGACTACGGCATCTTCCAAGCGATCCAGATCTCCGCGATCGTCGCGATGCGTCACGGCGACGAGGCGATCGAACGACTCTGTGTTGAATATCAACACCGTCGCGACTCGCTGGTGGATGGGCTCAATCGCCAAGGCTGGGACATCGAAGCTCCGAAAGCCGGCATGTTCGTGTGGGCCAAGATTCCCGATCAGTGGTCCGAGATGGGTTCGATCCCATTCGCAATGAAACTGCTGAACGAAGCCGGAGTCGCCGTCAGCCCCGGCCTTGGCTTCGGTCCCGAAGGAGAGGGTTTTCTGCGTTTGGCGGTCGTCGAAAACGCACAACGGCTTCGACAAGCCGTCCGCGAAATCGGCCGTTGTCTCAAGCCCGAATCGGTCACTGTTTGATGCTCATCAATGAACCGGAGAAAGGCTTGCATCACCTGACATCATCCGGTACACACCCCGCCTCATTCACGGACATCGCGTCCGTGATTTTCCTCGATAGCTCAATCGGTAGAGCGAGCGGCTGTTAACCGCTAGGTTCTTGGTTCGAGTCCAAGTCGAGGAGCTTTTCCCAACGGGACCAGCCATCAGGCTCGGTCCCGTTGGCGTTTCCACTGCGGGGGGAATCTGCGTGGCGACCACATCGTCAGCCGGTCTATTCTGGGTCTATGTGCTCGTCAGCGAGTCGGCCGGCCGTCGTTACATCGGCTAAACCGACGACCTCAATCGACGTCTCCACGAGCACAACACACCAGAGCACAACCTGAGAAAAATCACCTCCTCCCGTCATACCGGGCAGTGGAGGCTCATTTACTCGGAAGAACATGCCACCAGGGCTGCCGCCATGCAGCGAGAGCTTTGGCTCAAATCTGGAGTTGGTCGCGCATGGCTCGATCGCTCAATCGGTAGAGCGAGTCCGCCGAAAACGGATTAACCGCTAGGTTCTTGGTTCGAGTCCAAGTCGGGGAGCTGTGACCGGTTTCGGTCACCGTTCACACCAAAAACCCTCGGTCGCAAGTTGTTATGCGGCCGAGGGTTTTCGCTTGGTCATCTTCCGATGAGCTACTTCGCGGTGGTATCACAAGCCTCGCGACCGTCCCAGCCGATTGGTTCGCCTGCCGCTTCTCAAGTGCCACAACTGTTGTATTCACATTGTGATGCGTTGATTTGATCTGGTTTGAGTCCGTCTATTTTGCGATTTTCGTCGCCATTCAAATGAGACTATTACGACACCTCAGCACCTTGCTTAATATCCACCGGAACCGATTGAGGCTGAGGAGGACGACGCCACGGAGGACTGTTGCCGATGGCGGTAGGTGTCGAGCATCGCGGCCGTCGCGGTTGCTCCGCAGCGAGTGGCTCCGAGGTCGCGGACTTTGATGAGGCCGTCCAGATCGCGGACGCCTCCGGCAGCTTTCACTTGTACTCGCGGCGAGACACTCGCGCGCATCAATGCGAGATCGTGCTCAGTCGTGCCTTTGTAGTTGTACGAACCGTCCGGCTGTTTCACAAAGCCGTAGCCCGACGAGGTTTTCACCCAATCGGCTCCGGCTTGTTCGCAGATGTGGCACAGACGGCGTTTGAAGTCGTCGCTACTCAAGCCCGCGCCGCCCATCGTCAGGTAGTCGTTTTCGAAGATCACTTTCACTTTCGCTCCGTGTCGATGTACCTCGTCGCAGACGGCCTGAATGTCGCGTTGCACGTAGTCCCAATCGCCACTGAGGGCCTTGCCGATGTTGATCACCATGTCGATCTCGGCTGCCCCGTCGCGACAGGCCAGTTCGGTTTCGTAACGCTTCGATTCCGTGCAACTGTTGCCATGCGGGAATCCAATCACCGCGCCGACTAGAACACCGCTGCCGCGCAGCAATTCGACCGCTCGTGCGACGAAATACGGTTTGATGCACACCGACGCGACCTTGTATTCGGCAGCGAGACGACAACCGGCCTCCAGTTCTGCATCGGTCATCGTCGGATGCAGCAGCGAGTGATCGATCATCTTGGCGAGTTCTTCGTAGGTGTATTGCATGCGGTCAGCCTTCAAATGGGAAGTTGTGTGAGAAGTGGGATAGGCATCCTGCCTGTCGGCATCGGCAATCTGATCTGGAACATTACTGACCGGTTGAAAGCCTATCCCACGGGTGTTTGAGCCAATGCGATCGCTCCCATGAGTCCGGCCGACTCTCCGAGTTGCGAGCGTACGACTTGCACGGCGTCCGTTGGGAACATCCTGACACGATCGCGGATGACGTCTCGAACCGTCGAAGTCAGCAAGTCGCCCAGTTCTGCAACGCCTCCGCCGAGCACGACCAGATCCGGATGGAGCACCGTCACCACGTTCGCTGCCGCAATACCGATCCAGGTCGCTGCTCGCTGCAACGCCTCGCGTACCAGTTCGTCTCCTGCATCCGCCGCATCGAGCATTTCACGAGGTGTAACTCGATCGCATTGACCTGCGACGAGCTGATGCAATTGCGGAGCAAGTCCCGTTCGCATCAACCGCACACCCTCAGCAATGATCGCCGGGCCGCTGGCGAGTGCTTCGAGGCAACCTCGATTTCCGCACCCGCAGCGCGGGCCATCGGCCATCAAAGTCTGATGTCCGAGTTCTCCGGCAGCTCCGAGTGGACCGAGTCGCAGCTGTCCATCGATCGCGACTCCGCCGCCGACTCCTGTACCAATTGAGAAGAACGCAAGAGTCACCCGAGGCCGATCGCGACCATGACCAAACCGCAGTTCGCCGAGCGTCGCCGTGCGAACGTCGTTCAACAACCGCACGGGAGAACCCAGCCGCTCGCCGAGCGTGGCTGCCGCAGGGACATCGCGCCATTGCGTCGGTAAGTTCGGCAGGAACTTCGTGGTCCCAGTCTGCACATCGACGAGCCCCGGCACGCCCATTCCCAGTCCGAGTAACTGCGCCGGCACCGACTCGTTGGCGATGTTCGAGAGCAGACGTTGAATCAAGTCCGCAATGCGCGCGAGGACGCCGTCCGGTCCCTGATGCGACTCCGTGGGAATCACTTCGCGCGCGAGGACTCGACCTGATTCGTCAGCGAGCGCGGCCTTGATCGAAGTTCCGCCGAGATCCACTCCGGCCAGTAGACCTGCCATCAGCAACTTTCCTCGATCGAGACCCAGCGCCGTTCGCGGTGGCTGCGCAGCGCGGCCTCGCACAGCAGAATTTCGCGATGGCCATCGGCGAACGTCGGAAATGGTGACGGAGCTGAGAAGTCACCGGCGGCGATATAGCCGTAGAAGCTGCGGAAGAGTTGCTTAAACGTGTCGGGAAAGCCCTCGTTGTGCCCACCGGGATAGCTGGTGATGCCACGCGCCGATTCGTGCAGCAGCGACGGATCTCGAATCAGCGTCTCGTTCGCGCGGTCGCGGTGCCCGATCCAGAGTTCGTTGGGCGACTCGCTGTTCCAGGCCAGCGACTGCTTCGCGCCGGCGATCTCAAATCGCAGACAGTTCTTTCGACCCGCCGTCGTCTGCGAGACCCACAAGCTGCCGTTCGCTCCGTTCGCGAATCGCAGCATGACGGAGCCGCAGTCGTCCGTGTCGATCGGCACAGGCTCCGACTCAACGCGCGGACTGCCTGGTCCAGAGAACGCCTCAGCGCCGCCGCTCGGCTGCTGCCGCTTGGCATGGATCGTGCGCAGGTCAGCACACACCTCGACGATCTGCTGCCCGGTGATGAACTGCACCAGATCGAGCCAATGCGTGCCGATGTCGGCGACCGCCCGCAGTTCGCCGCCGTCCTCGGCTAGCACACGCCAGTTGAAATCGGTCTTGAACAGCAACCAGTCCTGGACGTACGAGCCGACGACATGCAACACGTCACCGATTGAGTCGCCTCTGACGCGCGTGGCTGCTTCGTGGCAGAGCGGATAGAAGCGGATGTTGTACGCGACCCCCGCCGCACAGCCGCTCTCCCGTGCGAGCCGCACCAGTTCCGTAGACTCGGCGGATGTCATCGCGAGCGGCTTCTCGCACAGCACATGCTTGCCGGCACGCAACGCGGCAGCGGCCTGTTTGAAATGGAATCGGTTGGGCGTCGTGAGATGCACGGCCGAGATCGAGTCGTCCCGGAGCAGTTCGTCAAACGACTCATAGCCACGCGGCAGCCCCAGTCGCTCGGCGGCTGCCTTCGACTTATCCGGTGATGAACCGACGATGCCGGCGACTGTCACACCAGCTCGCCGCAGGCCCTCGACATGGACGGGACCAATAAACCCGGTGCCAACCACCGCAGCTGAGAGACTCTCGATTCGTGAACTCATCGTAGTTTGCCGCGTGCGGGGGTGGCGGACTGGATCGGGCCGAGGCGGCTGTGGAACTCGTACTGGTCGCCTCGGTAGAGCGTGCGCTCCCACCACAGCGGCGAGTCGTCTTCGAGATAGCCGATCGAGACTACTTCTAACGCCGGTGACTTGGCTGTGGTCTGAAGGTATTTGGCTTCGCTGGACGACAGTAGGACGGCTCGAATGACTTCGTTCGCGCCGCCGATTTTGAGGCCGTGCGTCTCGGTCCAAGTGCGGTACAGCGAGCCTTCCGCCTGCGACTTCGTCAGCTTGGGGCAGTGACGCTGCACGACGTAGCGGTGCTCCAGAATCACCGGCACGCCGTCCGCAAGGCGGATGCGATCCAGTTCCCATAACTCGTCGGATGGCTCGACAGCTAAGGCGGCGTGTAATGATTCATCCACTTCGGCGGCAGTCAGCTTGCCGAAGGTGAGCAGTTCGGTGCTCGGCTTCTTTCCGGCGGCGCGAGCCTTCTCGGTAAAGCTCACCAGCGAGCGGACGTCGTAGTCGATCACATCGCGACGGACGAAAGTGCCGAGTCCCTTGCGGAACTCCAGAAAGCCTTCGGAGACGAGACTCGCGAGCGATTTGTTGGCGGTGGCTCGGCTGACTTGAAACTTCTCGGCGACTTCACGCTCGGTGAGGAATTGGTCCCCCGAGCGATACTCCGTTGCGAGAGCAGAACGCAGTCGCTGATTGAGCTGTTGATAGACCGGACTGCGGACGAGCGACGTATCCATGCTGGTGACGTTTCCTGTGGGGCTTGATGCGGTGGCTTAGCCACAGTAGCCTAGTGCGATGGAATTGGCAAGGCGGCCGTCTCAACGCCCGATAGTCGCCTTTCGCTCCGCGAAAGGATGCTACTGCCAAGACGGTCTCCATCATGAAATCCGTTGGGACTAAGCGTCCTTTCGCGGAGCGAAAGGCGACTATCCCCTATCCCACGAGGAGCAACTCATGAGTCAGCAAGTTTGGTTCGCATTCATCGTGCTGCTCGGCGTGCAGCAGGCGGCGCGGGCGTTGGAGATTCCGTTACATCCCGCCGAGGCAAAGATCGTTGAGCAGATCATCGCCGTTGAAGGGCATGCGGTCGAAGTGGCCGAAGTGCCGGGATGGGCTAAGGGCGGCGTCGTCAATCGGCTCAAGGAGTTCGGGATCGAGACTGCCAGCCTGAAGTCCTGGGGCGTGCGGGACAAGGAGAGGAACGCGGTGTCGTTCAGTTGTATTTACGACTCGAACGGTCGCACGCTGGCGCTGACCGGCAACGGCCCTTGGCTGCGAGATGAGAGTCTCCGTGCTCTGAAGGGGATGCCGGAACTGCGGATCATCCGCTTCGATCACAACGGCTTTTTGAGGAATCATCCGATGTCGCCGCTCTACAGCGGTAGAGGATTCGATGCGTTGTTGGACTCGAAGCTGGTCGACATCAAATTGACGCTCGGCATCAACGATGCGGGCATGGAGCAAGCGGCCAAGATCAAGGGGCTCAAGTCCTTCACGGTGGTGCATTCGCAAGTGACCGAGGCCGGAGTGAAATTCTTCGAAGGCCATTCAACGCTGGAGTCATTCTCGGTCGCCGAGATGGGCAATGTCTCGCAGGCGGCTTTGGCGTCCGTTGCGAAGATGCCCAAGGTGGAGCATGTCGGCCTTCATGAAGCGTTCGTCACCTACGAAGGCGGGTTCAAGCATCTGCTGCCGATGAAAGGCCGGCTCAAGACGCTCGACCTCTCGATGAGCCTCATCAACGCCGGCGATCTGGAGCTTGTGCGGGCCGATCATCCCGACGAGTTTGTGAGTTTTTCACAATTCAATGAACTCGATTCGACATCACATGAAATCGACCTCGTAGGAATGCTTCACGGCTGGCTAGAAGTTCGATTTGAGTTGAGTTTGTGGGCATAGGCGGCACGTCCCTGACCATCGGGAAGGGCGTGGTTTTCCGTGTCGATCGCGATTCCCACGTCCTTCCCGATGGTCAGGACGTGCCACCCAATTTTACAAATTGGCCAGCCGTGAGGATTGCTCAGGATCGACGAGTGAAATCGTCGTCCATAAAAAGTGTTGAAACGAAAAGCTCACAAGCTTTTCGGGTGAGTGGTTTTGGAGAATCCCATGAACGATCGAATGATGTTTGATCCGAATCGCCGCGGCGTGCTGCGTTCCCTGATCGGCGGTTCGATGCTGCTGCCGGGGATCGTCTCGCAATTGCTTTCGGAAGACGCCGCGCCCGATCCGCTCGCACCGAAGCCGACACATTTCCCGCCTAAGGCCAAGCGGGTCATCTTCCTCTTCATGAGCGGAGGAGTTTCGCATGTGGACTCGTGGGACCATAAACCAAAACTCTTCGCGGACGCGGGGAAGACTGTGCCGGTCAATGAGTTTCAGGGACGCAAGGGGGACTACAAGATGTTCCTCAAGCGGCCGCAGTGGGAGTTCGCTCCGCAAGGCCAGTGCGGCACGCAAGTCAGCTCGCTGTTCCCGCACATGGCCGAGTGTGTTGATGACCTGTGCATGATCCGCTCGATGAAGTCGGATCACACGAATCACTACGAGGCGACGCTCGGCATCCACACTGGATCGTTCACGTTCGCGCGGCCGAGCATCGGTTCGTGGGTCAGCTACGGACTGGGTACGGTGAATCGCAACTTGCCGTCGTTCGTCGTGATCGCTCCGCAGTCGCCGTATGCGGGAGGCCAAGTCTGGGGCAGCGACTTCCTGCCGGGTGCGCATCAAGGGACGCTCGTGGTGCCTGGTCCGGAGCCGGTCGCGAACATCCAGCGCCGCGCCGCCAGCAGTCGTTTGCAGGAGATTGAGCTTGGCGCGATGGCCAAGATGAATCGCCGCCATCTTGCATCGCGCGCTGACGACCCGCTGCTCACCGCGCGGATCAAATCGTTCGAGACCGCCTTCGGAATGCAGGCCGAGATGCCCGAAGTCTTCGATCTCTCGAAAGAGACGGACGCCACGCTAAAGCTCTATGGATTGGAACGAGGCAGCACCAAAGGTTTTGCTTGGCAATGCCTCGTCGCCCGCCGGCTCGCCGAACATGGTGTGCGGTTTGTCGAACTGATCGACGTCGGATCGTCGAGCAATTGGGACGCACACGGCGACATGCTGACTCACGCTCCGCTGGCGAAAAACATCGACCAACCGATTGCCGGCCTGCTGCGCGATCTGAAACAGCGTGGTCTGTTGGAAGACACGCTCGTCGTCTGGACAACCGAGTTCGGTCGCACGCCGTTCAACGCCGCCGCTGGTGCCGCCGGCCGCGAACATCATCACTGGGTCTTCTCCTCCTGGCTGGCCGGAGCGGGGGTAAAGCCCGGCATCACCTACGGCGAATCAGATGAATACGGCATCGAAGTCGGTCGCGATCCTGTTCACGTTCATGACTTCCACGCCACGATCCTGCACCTGATGGGTCTCGACCACGAACGGCTCACCTACCGTCACACCGGTCGCGATTACCGGCTGACCGACGTGCATGGCAACGTCGTGAAGTCGATCCTGGCTTGATCGCACATTCTACGAACGAACTGCCAATCAGCCGCAGGGCGCTCGCCCCGGTTCGGATGACACTAGCCGGGGCGAGCGCCTTGCGGCTGATAGAGAAGTTTGCGTGACCGCGATTCTTATGGCAGATTCCAGCGAACAACTTCTACGTGGGACTTCCCGTCTTCACCTCGGTACGAATACGACGTGACGAGTGTGCCGTCGTCGAGTTGCACGGTCGGCCCGAATCCTCCCTCTTGAGGTTGGCCGACGGGAGTCTTCGTATCCAGCAGGATGCGATCGTGAGCGAAGTCGAATTCAAATCCGTCATCGGTCTCGCTGCCGACAATCGCTCGCACACCCAGCGGTGGTTTGAGATCGCGGACCGTAAAGGTCAGCAATAGTCGTTTGTTGTGCAGCCGCAACAGCGACAGATACATCTCGCCGTAGTCACCGAAGTCGCGAATGCGGTCGAAGGTTTTTCCGCCATCGGCTGACGAGAACAGAATGAAGTGGTCGGCCTGGTCATTGCCCGCTTTGATGGGACGGTCCTTGATCGGCAGTTCGTTGCTATCAACACGGACCAGCGCCCAGACCTTGCCAGATCGAGCCTGCCACAACCACGTCTCGCCGCCGAAGAAGCCGTACTGGCTTTTGAAGTCGCGCGGCTCGCAGCGCGGTGACTTGGCCCAAGTTTGGCCGCCGTCGGTCGATCGCCAAACGAAATACGGGCCATCTCCGCCGTCGTAGTCGACCCCCAGCAGCAGCGAGCCATCGGCCAATTCCAGCACGTTGCGTGTGGTGTGATTGCTAGCCTTCGGCTTGAGTTGCTCCGATTCGATCCGTGTCGATTGCCAGGTTCGGCCGCCGTCGGTCGAACGATGCAGGAAGCCAGTCGTGTAGCCCCACTCGTTCCGCACATCGTTGGCCAGCAGGTGACCGGTGAGGAAGACCGTGCCGTTCTTGAGCACCGTCAGATACGGCTCGCGGCCAAGCAGGCCGAGCGGCTGCGGTCCGTTCCACGTTCGGCCGCCATCCGACGAGCGAAACAACAAAGTCTGTTCGAGAACCTTGTTCCCCTCTCGCTTGTGCTGATGAAACGCGGTCAGCAGCAGCTCACCGTTGGCCAACTTCGCAAGGCACGGCTTGTAGTCGTCTGCTTCGCCGAGTCGGATTCGTTCACAGTTGAGCTTGTCCGTCGTCAGCGATTTGCGATTCTCAACGGTGATGTCGTGACTCACGGCCAGTGAAGACAGGGCGAACGTCACCATTACCACGCACGACTGTCTTATCGGTCGCATGTTTTTCGTCTCCTGGTTTTGACATCGAGATTGTCGTATCACTCCTCGCGACAAGCCGTTGTTACCGGGGCGGGCATCGAACAGGATACCAACTGGAATGATCGAGCGCCGGCTCCGTCAAATGTCTGGAGAAATGTTGGCGATGATGAAGTTCCTGTCCTGGACGACTCCGCGAATCGTGGTATGGGCCTGGCTTGGCGGGCCCTGCTGGTTGGCGAGTCTCACGGCGGACGATGCAGGGCAAGCCGCGGCTTCGTTGGGAAGAATTACGCAGTTCTCATTGCGTGATGCTTAAGGGACGACTCACACGCGGAAGTCCCTCAGCAAATCGTGATCGCGTCTCATCAATGATCGAAAACTGGAGTGACGGCCATGCAACGAGCGACCTGCCTGAGCATGATGCTGGTGGGAAGCCTGCTGGCGACGAGCAACGGGGCGGATGATCGTGAAGAGTTCTTTGAGGCCAAGATTCGGCCGATCCTGGTTGAGTCTTGTCTCCACTGTCACGGTGACACGAAAAAGTCCGGAGCATTGCGCATCGATTCGCGAGAGATGCTGCTCAAGGGAGGTGCCTCCGGAGCCGCGATCGTGCCGGGGAAGCCGGAAGAGAGTCTGCTGATCCGGGCGATTCAGCGGCAGGAGGACGTCTCCGCGATGCCGCCGGAGAAGGAGAAGGCTCTGAAGTCCAGTCAGGTGGCGGACTTCGTGGCGTGGATCAAAGCCGGAGCTGTCTGGCCCGCGAAGACGGCGGAGTTTGAAACCGCGAAACACTGGGCCTTCGAGCCGCTTCGAGCGATCTCGCCACCGACTGTTCGAGATCGTGCGTGGGTGACAAGCGACGTCGATGCGTTCATGCGATCCAAGCACGAAGCGGCGGAATTGATTCCCGCTCCGCCGGCTGACAAACGCTCGCTGCTTCGCAGGATCACCTTCGATCTGACGGGGCTGCCGCCTTCACCGGATGAACTGCGAGACTTTCTGGATGACGATTCGCCCAATGCCTTCACGAAGGTTGTCGATCGGTTGCTGGCCTCGCCCCGTTATGGCGAAAGGTGGGGTCGGCACTGGCTCGACGTTGTCCGGTACGCCGACGCGCGCGATCTGATTCAGTTGCCGATCGAGAGCGACTTCCGCGAGGCGTGGCGGTATCGCGATTGGGTGGTTGGCTCGTTCAATCGCGATCTGCCGTACAACGAATTCATCACACGGCAATTGGCCGGCGACCTGATGCAGCCCCCTGATCCGACCAAGATCGATGCCGAAGCGCTCGTCGCGACCGGGATGCTGGCGATCGCCGATTTCGTTCCCGGCGATGTCGATAAACAGCAGATGATCGCCGATTACGTCAACGATGAGATCGACGTGGTGGGGCGAGCGTTTCTCGGACTCACGCTGGCGTGTGCTCGGTGTCACGATCACAAGTTCGATCCGATCACGACCGAAGACTATTACGCGATGGCCGGGATCTTCTTCAGCACACGAGTCATCCCCAGTCCGGTGCTGGGCAACACTCCGCTGGTCCGCGTGCCGCTGCTTCCGGCCGCTGAAATTCAGGCAATCAACACTCAGGCCCAGCATGACAAACAGCGGCTGGTCGACCTGTCGCAGCTCGTTCAAGTCGCCGCCGATCAGGAGTTTTTGTTGCATCTGGAGCGGCAGGTAGTTGCTGCTATGCCGAGAGACTTGCCAGTGGCGGTCGAGTACTTGCAGGCGATGCAGGACGAGAATCCCCCGACGTTGGCGGACTTCGGGGCTGCGCGCAAGCTCGATGCGTCCGTGCTGGAACGCTGGGTGAAATTGCTCAGCAGCGGAGGTAGCCGAACTCGTGAGAGTTCGGATCGACGTCTCACGACTTCAGCTACGGAACTCTTGAAGAAGCTGTCAATGATCGCGGCGGAACGTCGTGAGCAAACAGCGCGCGACCCAGTGGCCCGGTCGCTCGCAAAGTCTGTGCTGTTGCAATTTCGCGCGGACGATCGGCACATCGCGATCAACGCGACTCGACAAGTCACGCTCTGGCCGGATCGTGCGGCGCTTGCCGACGATGCCACACCACCTCCCAATTCGCACGGGCCTGTGTCGGCAACAGAGATGATTCACGGGCATTCGCGCCCCGTGATCCGCTTTGATGGCGAAGCATTGTTGCAGTCGTCGCGGTCAGTTCCGCTCACCGGCGCGTTGTTCGCCGTCGTTCGTCCCGATCCGGTGGCAGGCGTTGGGACACGTCTCATCGGTTGGGAAGACTCCGCAGTGGGACAACACGGACTGGGCCTGATGCCCACTGCGGCGGGAGGACTTCATGCGATCTTGCGTCGAGCGGGTGGCAACGGCGACATCGTGGCACCGGCTCCGTCGAAGAACTCGGAATTCCAATTGATCAGCCTCACTTGGGGCTCCGCCGGAGTCGCTCTGTTCCGCAACGGCGAAGCGATCGGCACGAACAAGTCGATTGATTCGGTCTCGTCCGATCCGGCGATCACGGCGCTGCGGATCGGAGGGCCGGGATCGGGAGGCAGCCAGCGGTTTCGCGGCGAATTGTGCGAATTGCGAGTTTATGGAAGCCCTCTCGACGACGCGGCTCGTGCGCGAGTCGAGACCGAACTGCGAACGCGGTGGTTTGCGCCGCTCGACCAGCAATTTGCGAGCGTTGATGACGTCTCTGATCTCTATGACGAATTGCTCTCCTCGCGCAGTCCGTATTGGATCGCTGCGGCAGACCGATCGCAGTTGCTGCCACAGGAGGTGCGCGACAGGCTCGCGGCCCAGCGCGATGAATTGGAAATGCTCAAGACGAAACCGGCGGTCGTGATTCCGCAAGCGGTCGTTGTGCAAGAGGGCGGCCCGACGGGAACCAAGCACGAAGGGTTTCATGATGCTCCGGTTTTTCTTCGCGGCAGTCCCGCGACGCCCGGCAAGACTGTTCCGCGCGGCTTTCCTCAGATCGTGGCCGGGGCTAATCCGCCAAGAATCTCCGAAGGAAGCGGCCGACGCGAACTGGCGGAGTGGCTGACGCGCACCGATCACCCACTCACGGCGCGAGTCATGGTCAATCGCATTTGGCAACATCATTTCGGTGAGGGGCTGGTTCGGACCTCGACGAACTTCGGTGTGCGGGGCGAGCAGCCCAGTCATCCGGAACTGCTCGATCACTTGGCGCGGCGCTTCATCGAATCGGGCTGGTCGATCAAGTCGCTGCATCGACTGATCGTGTTGTCGAGCGTCTATCAACAGAGCACTTTCGCGTCCGACGCCACGCGCATTGCCGATCCCGAGAACCGTTGGCTGGCTCGAATGCCGCGCCGACGCTTGGAAGCTGAGGCGATTCGCGATGCACTTTTGGCAGTCTCCGGCCGACTCGATGCGACACCTGGCGGACCGGGCTTTCTGGAAGCCGCTGTGCCGCGACGTACGCTCTATTTGATGACGTCGCGCACCGGGGCGAAAACGGCCGACTTCAATTCTGTGTTCGACGGCCCCGATGGCGGCGGCATCATCGAACGGCGGAATCCGTCGATCGTCGCTCCGCAAGCGTTGTATCTGCTCAACGACCCGCTGCTCGACGAAGTCTCGGCGGCACTCGCGGCGCGAGTCGCTCGCGATGTCCCCTTCGGCCACGATGGCGAACGCATTGCACGCTTGTATGAACTGGCCCTCGGCCGTGCGCCGACGCCAGCGGAGTTCGACATCGGTCGGCAACTCGTCGCCGATTCCGCTGTCAAAGAGGCTTGGGCTCGTTACTGTCGTGTCGTCCTTTGCACGAATGAGTTCGTCTATGTTGATTGATCTGAACCGCCGCGAAATGCTGAGCCGTACCGGAGCAGGCTTCGGTGCCCTCGCCTTGTCGGCGTTACTCGCCGACGACACATCTGCTGCCGAGTACCCGTTGGCCGCGCGGCGTCCGCATTTCGCCGCGCGAGCCAAGCGGGTCATTTTCCTCTTTATGCCCGGTGGTCCTTCGCAAGTCGACACATATGATCCAAAACCGCGACTGACCCAGGACGATGGCCAGCCGTCGCCGAAGTTGTATCTCGGCCAGCAACGCAAACTGCTCGCCTCCCCCTGGAAGTTCCAGAAGCACGGAGAGTCGGGCCTGGAGGTCAGCGAACTCTTTCCGCGCACGGCCACCTGCATCGACGACCTCTGCGTGATTCGTTCGATGGTCACCGACGATCCGAATCATCCCGGCGGTTGCTTGCTGATGAACACCGGCGAGCGTGTCTTCTCTCGGCCGAGCCTCGGTGCCTGGATCACATACGGGCTGGGGACCGAGAATCAAAACCTCCCCGGCTTCGTCGCCATCGGTCCCGGACCAATCATCGAAGGGGCAAGGCAATATGGTGCGAGCTTTCTACCTGCCAGCTATCAAGGGACGTTCGTCTCGAACCTCGCACAACCGCTTCGCAATCTCAGCAGTCTGCAAGTACCTCGTGAGCGGCAGCGACGCGAACTCGACGCACTCGCTCGCTTGAACGGACTGCACCGTGAGCAGCGAGCGGATGACGACCGACTCAGTGCCCGCATCGAAGCGTTCGAACTCGCGTTTCGGATGCAGACTGAAGCCCCTGAAGCATTCGATCTCGCCGGTGAGACACCCGCGACCGCCAAGCTGTACGGGCTCGATCAACCAAAGACGGAAATGTTCGGCCGACAATGTCTCTTGGCGCGGCGATTGGTCGAGCGCGGCGTGCGCTTCGTGCAGCTCTATCACACGACCGGCGGCTTCCAGCCTTGGGACCAACACAGCGGACTCAAAGCCGGACACGAGACCAACGCTCTGGCCACCGATCAGCCGATCGCGGGCTTGCTTCAGGATCTGAAATCGCGCGGCCTGCTCGACGAGACGCTGGTGATCTGGGGTGGCGAATTCGGTCGCACGCCAACCGCCGAAGGGAAGGACGGTCGCGATCATCATCCGTTCGGGTTCTCGATGTGGCTGGCCGGCGGCGGCATCCGCGGAGGCATGACTCACGGTGCCACCGACGAATTCGGCTGGGATGCCGTCGAGCACCCGGTCCACGTCCACGACCTGCACGCCACGATTCTGCACCTGCTGGGCTTAGATCACGAGCGTCTGACGTATCACTTCGCCGGCCGCGACTTCCGACTGACCGACGTGCATGGCCACGTCGTCCGCGAAGTGCTGGCCTAGTGCGTTGTCAGGGCAATGAACTTGGGTTGAGAAAATCAGCCGCAGGGCGCTAGCCCCGATTCGAGCGAAATTAACCGGCGCTAACGCCCTGCGGCTCATTTCGTGAACCCCATTTCTTACTCGTGACAGAGTACTAGCGTCGCTTGGCAATTGAAGTCCCCAACGAATTGGTCGCCATGACTTCGGGATGGCACCAGCACCTTTTCGATGTTGTCCCGCGCACTTGGCCGGTGCATGCTCGATTGACACGAGTTTTCGGCCATGATCGGCGTGAGTGATCTGCTCCATTTGGCGGAGGTGCTCAGTCGCGGCATGAGCGAGTCTGAATGGCGCTGTGCCGTCGGCCGAACGTATTGCGCTGCCTTCCACGAAGAATGAGACTTGTTGCAAACGCTGGGATTTCAAATTCGGCGAGCCGAATTCGTCCGCGCATTCCTTTGGAAACGACTGCTGTGTTGCGGGCGTTCGTCCGTTGTCACGGCGGGGTCAAGGTTGCATCAGTTGCGAAGCTTGCGGAACCGTGCCGATTGCGACGTGGTGATCGACTTCCCAAAGCAGAATGCGATTGCCACCGTGGAAACCAGCCGGCAGATTCTCGACCAGTTCGAAACACTTACGTCGGAAGACCGCCAAGCCACGTTGGATATCATGGTCGCCTACGCACGCGATGTCTTACGCGAGATAACTTGGCGAGCTTGTCCTCGCTGAAAACAACGCACGCCCTACGAGACTTGCAACAGTCGTTTGAGTCCCGGCACTAGCAGCAGCGTCAGCAGGAGATAGCCCGCCATCCACGGCGGCAGGCCGAGCGTTTCCGTTTTAAGATTCAGTCCCAGCGGTTGATAACGCTTCAACACGACTTCGGTCGTCTTGTTGGGGTGGACTTGTTGCGGCGGCAGATAGGTGGTTCGACCAACCGTGACGCGATGCACTGCCGATTCGCCGCGATGCCGGATCGTCAGTTTCAATTCGTCGGTTGCAGAGGTGGGGCACAGCGTCCACTCGGCCATACCGATGGGGGGAGTTCGAGAATCAGCGTGAATGACTTGGATCGGCGAGGATTTCAGTTCGATGCCCTCTGTCGGGACGAGATGCGTTACGTCATCGACGGACGAGATCGGAAAGAACGCTCGGATAACCAACTCGTCCCCGACGCGCGGCGGCAAGTAATCCAATCGCTCGACCGCCCACATCGCCAGAACGGCGACCGGCACGAGCACAACGCCCAAGACCTTCATGTCTTCGCCCAATTGCATTTGTTTGACCAATGCCACCGTGTTCCGCAGACGTTGCCGTTTTGGCTTGTCACGCGATTGCCGAGCTTCTTGCTTCAGTCGCTTGAGTTGCCGCAAGTCCTCCGCGCACCGTCGCAGCAAGTCTTGATTCGTGAACCAGCGCCGCGCGAGCGTCATCAGCAACGCGGTCAGCGTCGAAAACACCAGCAGCGTCACATCGCGCGGCAGTACCAGCAGCCCGTCGAAGACGACTTTCCAGTCGATCATGAACATGGCTGCCAACGTATGGATCGCGTCCAGGCTCATGTCACTTCGCTCCCAGCAGCACGACGCCGTGATTGGCATCGAGTTCAATCAACGCGCCATCTGGAATGAGTTGCGTAGCGGCTTCGAGCACAACCGCTGGAATGCCAAAGTCGCGAGCGACGATCGCTCCGTGAGACAGAACTCCGCCACGTTCGACGATCAGCCCTTTGGCGTACACGAACAGCGGAGTCCAGCCGGGATCGGTGCTGGGGCAAACCAAGATCGCATCGCTGCCGAGATCGGTGACTTCATTCGGATCGAACACAATGCGTGCAATCCCGCGTGCTGTGCCGGCCGCAATCGGACGACACTCCAGCCGAGTGTGATCCGCGTTCGTATCGACTGGCCGAGGTTTGCCGAACTCGTCGAGTTGTCGCGAGTCGATCACATCCGGCAATGAGAGCTTCTGCGACGATCGCCAACGCAATTTGAGCTGCGCGATCGGTGTCTCCCAGGCAGTCGGATTGGACTCGTACTGCGACAAAACCTCTTCGTGCAGAAAAAACAGATCGCGTCCCAAGTCCCAACGGCGGCCGAGTTCAACCAGCACCGCTCGCAGCGTTTCGTAGCCACGCATCAGATGAAACTTGCCGACTTCACGATACGGCAACAACTCTTGAGCTTGTCGCAGGTCGTGAGCGATTCGCTCCAAGAGCGACGAACCTCCCACTGCCGCGAGCTGTTTTGGCAACGACGTTTCGGCACATCGCCGCATCTCGACCTGAGCCGCGTGACGGTCATACGGTGATACTCCCGATGCTCCGCGAAAACGGTCGATCATTCGTGTGACGAAGTCGTGATCCTCGCGCCATCGAGGCTGTGACAACTCCATCTCGTTGGCTGCACGATGACCGAAGCGATTCAGAAACTGTTCGCGCGATTGCCGGCCGGCGGCGACCTCGAACAGCGCGATGTTTTGTTCGACGGTGATGTCATTGGCCAAACCGGTCGTTAGTTGGCCGACAAGTTGCTCCCCTTCCTCTTGCCCGAAGATTTGAGCCAAAAGCGTCCGTAGTCGCTCGTGAGCCAATCCTCCAAAGAAACCAGGCAGTAGCGACTCGGCCGCAAACTCCCCCAGTACGAAATCGCGCCGCCGGCGCAGCTCTTCCAGCAATTCGGGCGTCGAGAGCTTTGACAGATCAACCGGATTCACGCTCTTCAGAAACTCTTCGAGCGCCGGGAGAGCACGTTTCTCGAATCGCTCCGCCACCGTTCGTTCCACTCGCTTCATTTGCCGAGCACTGCAAATCATCCCGAACAACATCCCCGGCCAGCGGAAGAAGAACAACGAATCCGCTCGATCGAGATTGAACTGCGTCGGCGGCCGATCAATCGCCGTCCGGTCGTGCAAGACTTCGTCGAGGTCGTAATCGAACGGCAATCGTCCGAAATGAAACTCGGCAGCGCGGCGCGGATCGACATAGACGCGCCCCGCGATCAATTCCAAGAAGTTGTGCCCCAAATGACGCTCCCGCGGCCGATGGCCGAGCAGCCGATACATCTGCCCGTAGCCCCCCGCCGCGCTCATGAACCAACGCACGAGATCCCAGGTTAGCGGAGTCGGAGCAGGTAAGGTCTCCGAGAGATTGTGAACAACCCAGACAGTTGGGTTGTCCTGCGCGAGTCCACGCAACCGCGTGATCTCTTCCAGCCGTCCGCGTTCGATGTCATCGAGGATTTCGAGGCCGCGAATCTTGCGCGTCTGCAACAGAGCAACTCGTCCGTCTGCGATGCCCCATTCGATGTCGGACGGCGTTTGAAAGTGCGACGCGACACGACGACCGAGTTCGGCCAGTTCGGTGATTTGAGAATCGGTGAGAGCTGGTTCGTTCGCGGGACGTGCTCCGGCGACAACTCGCTTCGTTGCCAACGTCGCCGCGTCGATCACGTAGATGTCCGGCGTCACAGCACCGGAGACAACCACTTCGCCCAGGCCCCACGAGGCTTCGAGCAACATTTCGTTGGCGGTGGGATCATTCGGATTCGCCGTGAACAGCACGCCGGATCGTTCGGAGGGAAACATCGCCTGCACATTCACGGCCGTGCCGACCACGCCGCGCACGTCGTGATGTTGCCGATAAGCTCGCGCGCGGTCGCTGTGCCACGAGGCGAACACCGCGTTGATCGCCTGATAGAGCGCGTCCCACGGCTCGACGTTCGGGTCGCTGCCGCAGTTGAGGATCGTGTCCATCATCCCCGGCATCGACACCGCCGCACCGGAGCGAACCGCGACGAACAGCGGCTTCAGACCTGGGCCAAACGTGCGGCCGGTGGAATCTTCCAGCCAGCTCATTGCAGCGTAGACTTGCTCGGCTAATCCTGCCGGCCACTCGCCGTTGTGCTGTTCGGCCCACTCGCAACACGCGGCCGAGATCGTGAAGCCTGGCGGGACCGGGAACCCCGCGCGGCTCATCGCCGCGAGGCTGGCTCCTTTACCACCCAAGACGTCGGTGCGCGCCGGATCGCAGTCAGACTCACCGAGGCCGAAGCGGAACACCAGCGGATTAGGGATCTCGTCACTCACCGCGAACAGTTCTCCGCCAAAACAATAGGTGTCTCTCAAAATGAAATCTCAGTCGCGTGAGCGACTGAGCTACCTAGGCGAGTCGCTCCCACGACTCGCATTCGGACACGCAGCTTCGGTTTTCTCAGCGAGACGCTACTCGGAAGGTTTGTGGCCGAGACAAACGACCGCTCCGCGAGACGTTCCCAAGTAGACTCGTTGACGCCATGCGATGGGAGGAGTGACCAGCTTGCCGACTTCATGGGGAATGGGCCAGTGGTCCCAGTCGCGCGTTGAGGAACGATCTCCGCCGGACCGACCATCGAGCAAGCTATGCAGCGCGTGCCGACCGGCATGGGGCAGGATGACCTGCAAGCCTTCCACAAACGGACCGGCAGAGAGTGGCGTACGCAAAGGGACTTTCCAGAGCAGCGTGCCGGTTGGTTCATCGAGCGCGGCGAGGAGTGATTCCGTTGCGGCGAACACGATGCCGTTCGTGATTGACGGTGCTCCGACGGCATTCGAGCCTGCGAGCTTTGTCTTCCACATCGTTTTGCCATTGGTCAAATCGAAACTTTGGAGTTGATCGGAACTGCTCCAGACGACAACTTGATTCGCGTCGATCGCCAGCCCCGCCGAGTCATCCATCAGCGGCTGCTTCCAAAGAGTGCTGCCGTCCTCGGCGGAGAGACACCACAACAGGCCGCCACTTTCCGACGGAGCGGGACACTCGGCAACGCACACGCGCCGTCCGCTCCCCACCGGAGCCACTTGGATCGAGCCCGATGGAGAATGGACCTCGAACGAGCACGACCACAGCAGCCGTGACTCAGGAGCGACCGCTTCGTCCATTGAAATCTTGATGAGCTGAGACCGGCCTTCGCGAACTCCCGCCGCATAGATCGCTCCGCCGAGCGGCATCAGCGGAGCGGAGATCTCGAACGGCAAGTCGCTCTCCGTCGGATACTGCCACGCCACCGACAGCGATTGCGGCACCGGTTCATCATCCGCACGTCCGCCACGTTCACCGCGCGACCAGAGCGGCGCGGCGGGAACTCCCGGCTGGCCAAGACAGCACACTCCTTGCTGAACCGTGCCGATATAGATGTGCCCGTGAGCGACGACCGGTGAGCTGACGAAATTCTCGCCGACACCCAACGAGCCATCCCACACCGGTTTGAGCGTCAGCGCATCCAAGCAGAGCAACCGGCCCGACGTGGTCGTGACGTAGAGATGCTTCCGCCCCAAGGCTGGCGAGCAGACCAGCGGTTCGCGCAGATGGACCTTGCTCAATAGCCGGCCATGGAGCGAGACCCGATACAAAAACTCGTCGCGCGAGCCGAAGTACAACGAGTCCTCGCCACATACGACGTCTCCCAAGATCGCATCGTCCGCCGCAAACTTCCAATCGACTTGCTGAGTGGCCAGATCAATGCACCAGACCTCGCCCGCAGGTTTCAATCGCTGTCGAGCGGCGGCTAATTCCTGTTCGGTGGCTCCGCCATCCTTGAGGATCATCAGCTTCATCTCCAAAAGGTCCGCCGCCGACTGCACGAAGTTGCCGTTCCCGGTCGGGACGTACAACTTGCCGTCGGCGATCGTCGGCGGAGCGAAGACTGGATACGGCGTCTCGATCCGCCACCGCTGCGCGCCAGTCATCGCATCGACGGCGCAGATCCCGAAGCCTCCTTCGCCCAAGCCGAAGTAGACGACTCCCTCGCTGACGGCCGGAGACGATTCGCAGTCCGGGAACTTCTCGCCATCCAAATGCCACAGGACTTGCGGCTGACCATCGGCGGTCGGTTCGAGAGCCAGACAGTAGAAGCCGTCGTCACCGGCTCCGATGAAAACCTTTCCGTCGGCGATCGCGGCGGTCGATTCGACATGACTCTTCGTCCGAAATTCCCACCGCTTTTGTCCGAGCGGATCAAGACAGGTCACTCGCGCGTCATGCACTTGATGCAGTCCCTCGCCACACACAACGTAGCCGTCGGCTACCACCGGCGACGAAAACGTCGCGCGAAAATCCTGCGGTGCGTAGCGCCAGACTTCGCGGCCTGAATCCGCTTCGACACAGACGATCGCTCCGCGTCCTTCGGGTGTGAACGGTCCCATGCCGGTCGCCGTCGCGAAGTAGACTCGCGAACCTGACACTGCTGGAGATGAAAAGACCGTTGCGTCGCGATCGTTCTTCCACACCGCGGCGCTGGTGGTCGGATCGTGCTCGCCCGGCCCGCGTCCCCATCGCCGCAGGCCGCCGCGCGAAGTGCTCCAGTCAGTCCCGTCTGTTGCGGCTGTCACGTTGGGTGAGCGTTGCGACTCAAACAACTTGGCAAACACTCCGTAGTGCCAACCGACTGACAAGCCAGCCACACAGCCGATGAACAATTTCTGCCGCCAACAAAAACGGAGCAGCTTGACGAAACCCTTCGGCTTGAATGCCGCGAACAACATGCTGCCCAGACCGACCAAGATCGCGGGCAGCAACGCCAGCAGCGTCTGTAATGGACCAACCAAGACCGGGAAGACGGCCAACGTCGGAAACGCGAACCAGTCAGAGGTCGTCATCGGCGTCCTCTTCGGGTTCGACAACGTCCTCGACCTCGGCCTCATCGAGCAGGCCGAGCAGAAACTCAAATGGTCCCTCGCCCCAAACACTCGCGACCACCGTCATCGCCGCGTAACCCTGGAACAACGCCACCAGCGAATCGTTCATCTGAGCCGAGGACCAGGTGGACCAGCGAATTCGATCGGGGCTGGTGATCGTGGTGGTCACATTCGGGAATAGCGGTTGCGTCACCAACTCGGCCGGTGGAATATCGAGCGATGAGAGATCGACTCCGGGTGCGATCTCCTTTGCGTTCGCGCTCCAGACGCCGGCCAGCCACGGCAGAAGACTCATAGCAAAGCGCACGGTGCTGCGCGGGTCGCTCCAGGTCAGGCCGCTGAATTGCTTGGGGATCTCGACCCCGGTGCTCTTCGCGACGTCTCCCTCCCAGCGTGGTAAGCGGCCTTTGGAGCGGAGCACCGTCGCTTCGACCGTCTGCGTTTGCAGGCCCAGAATCAACCAGCCATCGCACAGCGCGACACACGGTTTGATGGCCGAGGTGCGGCTCGCGAACACATAGAAATACGGACAGCCGTGCCGAGTGCTGGCCGTGTGCGAGAATTCCACTCCCTCCTGCTGAATGACTTCAAACAAGCGGTCCAGTGTCTTCTGCAACGCCGGAGCATCTTTGACCGAGATCGCGAGATTGAATCGACCGAGGCTCAGTAACTCCTGGTCGGTATCGCTCCAGGTGCAGAGCACATTGCCCAGCGAGGCAAACAATTCGCGGCGCAGTTCGGAGGCGTTCTCGTTACCGAACTTGGAGCCGATGCTGTGAATGGCCGCGTTCAATTCATCGGGCAGCATCGCGGACAGCCCTGAGAGAATTTTGGCCGACTGCTCCCAAGTGTGAGCCGCATCAAACGACTGAACCGAAAACGATCGCACCGACACGGGCAATGGCGGAAGGCGATCCAATGAAACATTCGGTTGGTCGTACAGCGCCAAGAGTCCCTGACGAGGCTCCGGCGTGACGACATCCAGCACATTCACCAGATGCCGGCCATGATAGCCCCAGCGCCACGCGATGGACTCGATCTCGTCCACGCCGAAGGGCTTCAGCAGTTTCGCCACCGTGATCGGTTCCGGCTGTGTCTCGATGACCCTCGTTGATCCGTAACGCTTCAAGAGCCGCGTAACATCGCACCACACATGCGAAGATTCGGCGATTGGCTGTTCGAGTTCCGGCCAGGCTCGCTGCCAACTCCGTGACGTCGTGAGCAACTCCTCCGCGTTGGTCATCTTATCAATCACCAATTCGATGCTTGGCCGGCCGGAGTAGAC
This sequence comes from Planctomyces sp., assembly GCA_005778115.1. Taxonomy (GTDB): domain Bacteria; phylum Planctomycetota; class Planctomycetia; order Planctomycetales; family Planctomycetaceae; genus SXKJ01. The sequence goes on from SXKJ01000354.1 coordinate 55,760, forward strand.
CATCAGGTCACGACCCTCTTGCCAAAAAGCCCAGACCACTTTGGCGTGGCCTTCGCGGCAATGCAGGCGATAGATCGTGCGGCCTTTGTATTCGATCTTGTCGAAGCCGATGATCGCTGCCGGTTCCGCCGTTTCGGTTTCCGATGGCTCGTCTTCGCCCAATTTGTCGGCAATCTCTTTGGCCTTGGCAGACTTCAATTCCTTCTCCAGCGGTTCATCAGTGTCGTCCGATTTTTCTTGCTCGCTGTTTTCATCCTTCTTCTTCCCTTTCGCATCGTCCTTGGCGGCCGTCGCTTTCTTCGCGAGCGATGCTGCGGCTGCGGACTCCGCCCAAGCACTGATACTGGGGAGGTGTGTTCCCGCCTCGGGAATGACGGCGAGCCGATACGGCCATGAACCTCGATCATCCTCCGGAAAGCAAACCGCCAACGTGAAGCCGCGTTGAAAGACAAAACCGTAGACGTCGATGCTTTGTTGAAGTGTCAGGTTTCCGGTGGCTTCAAGATCCAGTTCGTTCTTGATGCTCTCCCACGGCAGAGCCGCCGCGAACTTCTTGAACGTGGGGACCAAGCCGGATTGGAAAAAAGCCTGGAAGGCGGCCGTCTTCTCAAACGCCTCACGCTGCGATTCGCTGCCACCATAGTGCCAGACGAACGCCGCCTCCTTCGGAAGCAGCTTGGCCCATTCGGGATCGGCACCGCTCGCAAGGCTCGGCGCAGACAGCAAACCGCAGGCAAGCAGACATATCCAAACGGTTCGCACTCTCAACGCCGAACATATTTTCCAAGAGGCTTGGAACATCATGCCCTCCTTGCACGAAGACAGCTCATCTCATTCATCAACGACCGGGGAGATTACCGCCGACTGCGACAGCAACAAGTCAAATTCGACCGAATGGCTCGGCTCGTTGCTGCCGACCGGCGTTGATACGATGAGGCCCGTCGATAACGATGACCGATTATGCGACCACGGTCTTAATGATTGTGCTCAGGCCCGAAGGGTCATGACTCGAAAGCCCAGGGCAACGCCCTGGGACACCGAAGTTGCGGACTCTCAAGCCCTGAAAGGGCGACACTCGCTTCGATGGTTTGTTTCGCCCTTTCAGGGCTTTGGGTTCCTCGAGATCGACAACCCAGGGCGTTGCCCTGGGCTTTCGAGTTGTGACCCTTCGGGCCAAAGCGCAAAACTCAAGCTGACTCCTAACGATCACGTTTTCATTTGGCGGACGAATCATGTTCTCGATCCACGGTTCTGCCGGTCGAATGTGCGACACCGCTTCACGGCGAGAACTGTTGACGGTTGGTGGTCTGTCGCTTATCGGCTTGAGCCTGCCGGCATTTCTGCGACAGCGAAACCTGCATGCTGCACCAACAGCCGGACGCGGCGCGGCGGAGTCGGTCATCCTGGTCTACTTGCAAGGATCTCCGAGTCACATCGACCTCTATGATCCAAAGCCCGCCGCGCCGGCGGAGATCCGTGGCGAGTTCCAGCCGATCGCGACGCGCGCGCCAGGCATGTTCCTCGGCGAAGTACTGCCGCTGCTGGCCGGGCAAGCTCAGCACTTCTCGTTGATCCGGTCCATGAGCGTGAAACCGAAGGGGCTGCGCAATCATGGCTCGGCGATCTACATGTTGATGACCGGTACCGACCCGGCGAATTTTTCCTCGACAGGACTGGCCGTGCCACCATCGCGCGACGATCTGCCGTCGGTCGGTTCGATCGTGGCTCGGCAACGCCCGTCGGTGTCGAGCGGCCTGAGCTACGTCGCGGTCTGCGGCCCGGTCAAAGAGGGCAAAGAAATCGGCGTGGGGCAATCAGCGGGAATTCTCGGCGCGGCTTACGACCCCTTCACGATGTATGACGATCCGACTCAACCGCTGAAGTTGGAAGCGTTCGCACTGCCCGGCGACATGACGCTCGATCGACTGCAATCACGCGTCGATCTGCGGGCCAACATCGACCGGCAGCGCGATTCCGCTAAGACGGCGGCGACCTTCGACACCTACTACGAACGAGCCCTCGGCTTGGTGCAGTCGCATCGAGCCGTGCAGGCGTTTCGGCTCAACGAAGAATCAGACGCGATACGCGATCGCTACGGCCGCACGCGATTTGGTCAAAGCTGCTTGCTGGCTCGGCGGCTGGTCGAGGCCGGGACGCGATTCGTCCAAGTGACGTGGCCCGCTCGATCCGATGACGAGCCGGTCCCCGGCCCGGATGGCTCATGGGACACGCATCGCAACAACTTTCCAACTCTGCGCGAACATCGCTGCCCGTACTACGACCGCACGCTGTCGGGACTGATCTCGGACCTCGCCGAGCGCGGGTTGCTGGAGAAAACGCTGGTCGTGGCGGTGGGTGAGTTTGGTCGCTCGCCAAAAATTGGTGTCGCGACGACGGACAACGTCGGCCCCGGCGGCCGAGACCACTGGCCCGAATGCTATTCGTGTCTGATTGCCGGAGGCGGCGTACGGCCGGGCCAGGTCTACGGCGAATCCGATCGCTTCGGCGCGTGGCCGAAGAGCAACCCCGTGCATCCCTTCGACCTCATCACCACGATCTATCACGCTCTGGGTATCGACCCGGCCACCGAATACCACGACTCACTCAATCGCCCGCGCCGGCTTGTGGAACATGGGCAGCCGGTCTTGGGATTGTTCTGACGTCGATGCCGCTTTCTGTAGCCTGACTCTCAGGCGAGCGGGGCGGCGTCAGCCCCCCGGTTTTCAGTCGCCATTGTGACCAC
>SXKJ01000355.1 GCA_005778115.1 Planctomyces sp.
GTCGCCAACGCGGCGGTCTCCCCCGCGTGAGCAATCAAACCCAACCCATCGCGCAACCATTGCACCGCCGCGCCCGCCACGAACACCGAGCCTTCCAGGCAATAGACCGTCTGCCCGTTGATCCGCCAACCGACCGTCGACAACAAGCCGTGATGTGACTCGGCCGGCTTCGCGCCCGTGTTCATCAGCAGGAAGCAGCCGGTGCCATAAGTGTTCTTCGCGCTGCCGGGATCAAAGCACGCCTGGCCGAACGTGGCCGCTTGCTGATCGCCGGCATCGCCGGCAATCGGGATCGAACCGCCCAACCACTTCGGATCGCAGTCTCCCATGACCTCGCTGGACGAGACCACCTGCGGCAACATCGCGCGCGGCACGCCCATCAGCTTGAGCAACTCATCATCCCAATCGAGCGTGTGCAGGTTGAACAACAACGTCCGGCTCGCGTTGCTGACATCGGTGACATGCCGCTTCCCGCCCGTCAGCCGCCAGATTAAAAACGAATCGACGGTGCCGAACAGGATCTCGCCCCGCTCTGCCCGCTCGCGCAGCCCCGGAATCGTGTCCAGCAAATGCCGAATCTTCGTCCCCGAAAAATAGGCATCGAGCACCAAACCGGTCTTCTGCCGGAACAACGGCTCCAGTCCCTCCGCCTTCATCCGCTCGCAAATCGGCACCGTGATCCGGCTCTGCCAGACAATCGCGTTCCCGACCGGCTTGCCGGAGTCTCGTTCCCACAGGATCGTCGTCTCACGCTGATTCGTGACGCCAATCGCCGCGATCTCGGCCGCCGACCGTTTCGCATTCACCAGCGCTGCACGAGCTGTCGCCAACTGGCTCGCCCAAATCGCTTCAGGATCATGCTCGACATGTCCCGGCGCAGGAAACAACTGAGGAAACTCTTGCTGAGCCGTTCCGACCGCACATCCCGAACGATCGAAGACAATCGCTCGGCTGGAAGTCGTCCCTTGATCGAGAGCCAAAACGAAAGACGAGGTCATCGTAAAACTCCTCTCGAAGCTGAAGTCGTTCTTCGTGCGAACATCCGTGAATCGTGCGAACATCCGTGAATTGTCACGGCGAGCGGCAAGGCGTCTGCCATCCGAGACAATTTCAATCGAACCACTCGGAAGGCTGACGCCCTACTGCTCGCCGAATCTCTCATCGCACGCCGCGTGAGAATTACCCAGCCACCCGAATTGGCGGACACTCCACCGAGGACTCGAACGGCTGGAGGTCGCGCATCAAGCGGCGCAGGCCGGGCAACCGTTGGCACCAACTCAGCACAGGAAAAACGATCGGATCCCAACTCCGGCGATGGCGACCGTACATCGTGATTTGACTGGGATTCAAGAAGGTCCGTGTGAATCCCCTCGACCGAGCCACCTGCTGGTGAGTGACATGATCGACGTCGTGCCCTGCATACCGGCCGGCCAGGTACGCCGGCATGAGATAGACCCCTAATCCCCCGAAGCTGCACGTCACGGGAATGAGCGGTTCGCCGCGTGTAAAGCTCATGTCATTGACCTGCCTGGTCGTAAACGGCGTGAACGATTCATCGATGCGAAAGGCCCAGGCATCGTATTGCATCAGAACGTTAATCTTCCGTCCAACGCGTTTGACGATTACTCCGTTGGAGCCCACGAAATCCCAGTCGTCGTGACCGAACGTGTTGGCCAGTCCGTCGCAACTCCAACCGCCCGCCAGGTCCATATCGACAATGATGGCGTGATCGAAATCGGCGTAGCGGGAACGGATCGTTTCCAGACACTGATTGCGATAGTAGGCCATCCGCTCGGCCCGCTTCAGGCAACGTGTCATGGGATTGATGGGATCGCCGCGGTGTTCTGTCAAGACATCCACTCGGTGATTTCGCTCGGCCCAGTCCGTCAGCAGGCGTTTCGTTTCGTCGTGTGAATCATTCTCGTAGATCACCACGCGGTAGTCGGAGAACATCGCGCCGATCTGTTCGATCCGAGCGATCGTGAGCGGCAAGATGCCCGCCACATCTCGAGCCAACCCGCTGATGACCACGGTGCGTGCAGACATTCGCCGCTGTCCGAGCTGCACGCGCCGCTCGTAATCGGCTTGCACCTCGCACGGCGGCGGGAATTTGGCTTCGGGAAACATAACGTCCAACGACACGCTCACCTCGCTTGTGAGTGTCCACTCAGCGCGATCGAGACTCTACGATTGCATAAAACCTAGCACGATTTGCGGTGAGGCATCAATCTCAGATTCGATGGCATCATGGGGCGAAGATATGTCACTTTGCACACTTGGTCCGCGGCCAGGATTCCAGATTTTCCCGGCTTGACTCATTTCGCTTAGTCCTCTTACACCGCCGCACCTTCGCAGCCTCAGAGGGTTGCACACGACCAATGGATTGCAAATGAGCAACTTCGTTTTGGCAGCCGAACCTTGTGCCACCTCCGATGTGCTCCTCGTCACAAATGGAGAGGCCCCAGCATGTCTCCCGTCGCACTCATTACCGGGATCACTGGGCAAGACGGTTCCTATCTGGCGGAATTCTTACTGACAAAGGGCTATGAAGTTCATGGCCTCGTGCGCCGATCCAGCACGGATACGTTTGATCGAATTCAGCACTTGAAGGATCAGATCACGCTCCACTGTGGAGACATGTTGGATCAGTCGTCGTTGGACGGTATCGTTCGCAAAGTTCGTCCCACCGAGATCTACAACCTCGCGGCGCAGAGTTTCGTGGCCGCGAGTTGGAATCAGGCGATCCTCACCTCCGAGGTGACGGCCTTGGGGACGACGCGATTGCTGGAGGCGATTCGCGCCATCGATCCGTCCATCCGCTTCTATCAGGCCAGCAGCAGCGAGATGTTTGGCAAAGTCCAAGAGACCCCGCAACGTGAATCCACCCCGTTCTACCCCCGAAGCCCGTACGGCGTGGCCAAGGTTTACGGGCATTGGATCACCATCAATTACCGTGAGAGTTACGATCTATTCGCATGCAGCGGAATTCTGTTCAACCACGAGTCACCTCGGCGCGGCCTCGAGTTCGTGACCCGCAAGATCACGGACGCCGTGGCTCGCATTCACTTGGGCTTAGCGACGGAGTTGCGGCTGGGCAACCTGGATGCCCAGCGCGACTGGGGCTTCGCCGGCGACTATGTCCAAGCCATGTGGCTAATGCTCCAACAGGACAAGCCTGAAGATTTTGTCATCGGCACAGGCGAGACGCACCGCGTCCGAGAGTTTGTGGAAGTCGCCTTTAGTCATGTGGGCCTGAACTGGGAAAACCATGTTGTGATCGACCCGAAGTTCTGCCGGCCGGCCGAAGTCGAATTGCTGCTGGCCAACCCCAGCAAGGCCTGGCATCGCCTGGGTTGGAAGGCCACGATGACGTTTGAAGAACTCGTCACGTCAATGGTTGATGCGGACATCAGTCGATGGCAATCACAGGCGAGCCAATCGGATGACTCAACCACCTCATCGCCATTCAAGCCACGCCTCTTCGACACCAAAGCGGCCTGATGCACCAAATCGCACCGCTCTCGTACTCATGATTTCCAACGAGTTGAACCCCTAATAGATGCCGTGTGCGACGATCCGTTTGCAGCAAGGAGGCTGCAGCTCCATGAAGAATTTCTACAGAGCACTGCGAGAAGCATGGCATCACTGGCTCCCGCTCAGTGCCGGAATCTTGTGCTCGTTCGTCATGGCCATGTTGTGGGGCGCGAATATCGTCGCGCTCTTTCCCGCCATCGAAACCATGGTCCACGGCGACAACCTGCAATCCTGGAATGAGAAAAGAATCACCGCGGCTCGGGAGATCGTCGTCAGTCTGAAAACCGAATACCAAGAGACGGTCCTGCCTCCGAAGACGGATGACAGCTACCACACGCTCCGGTTAAAGAAAGATCTGCTCGGAGCCAAGCTCCACGCAGAGCAAGCCCGCCTTCAGTCGCACGAGAACCTGCAACCCTGGCTGGAAAATTGGCTACCCACTCAGCCGTTTGTCACGGTGGTTTTGGTACTGACTCTGGTCGTCTGCGGCACGATCGTGAAGCAATTCTTCGGCGTGGCCAACATCGTTCTCGTCAGCTACGTCTCGCAGTGCATTGCTCGAGACGTCCGACTCCGAATCTTCAACAAAGCCGTCACGCTCGATCGCCACGGATTCAACTCGCTGGGAACCAGCGGCTTCACCGCCTGCATCACTCACACCACCGATGGCTTGGCTCAAGGAATCACTTCGTTTTATGGCGGACTCCTCTCTGAGCCGTTGCGAATCATCTCCTGCCTGGTGCTGGCCTTGATGGTCTCGTGGCGCGTGACGCTGGCCTCGTTGGTCTTCGCGCCGCTGATGTTCGTGCTGATGGTCTGGCTGAATCGCAAAATCCGAGGTCTGGCCCGGCAGGCATTGGACCGTTCGCTCGGCTTTCACCACGTCATGCTGGAAGTCTTCAATGCCCTGGGCACCGTGCAGGCCAACACGATGGAGGGGTTTGAGAAAGAACGATTCCGCAAATCGACCAAAGAGATGCGCCGCATGGGCGTCCTGGCCAGTTTCTATAATGCCTTGGCCAACCCGATCACCGAAGTCTTCGGCATCGCGGCCTTGTGTACGAGCCTGGGGATGGCGGCGTACCTCGTCATCACGCAGGAGACCCATGTCCTTGGCATTCGCATGACGGCCCAGCCCATGACGATCGCCGAACTGAGCGTGGTCTTCGGCCTGCTGATCGGTGCCACAGAACCGCTGCGTAAGCTGTCGGGAGTCATCAGTGGCATCAACTTCGGCTCGGCTGCTGCGGACTTGTTGTACCCGTTGCTCGACAAGCAAACGCAAATCGTCGATCCGGCCGAACCGAAACAGCTTTCGAATCCACATCGCTGCATTCAGTTTCAAAACGTCACCTTCAGTTACGACGGGGCGCACAACGTCCTGACGAACGTCAATCTCACGATTCCCTTTGGCGAGCGTCTGGCCGTCGTCGGCCCAAACGGCGGCGGCAAGAGCACCTTGATGAACCTCGTCTGCCGGTTCTTCGACCCCCAACAGGGAACGGTCCTCATTGACAATACGTCGCTCAGGGATCTGTCGCTTTACAACCTTCGCAGCCGCATCGCCATCGTTTCCCAGCAGTCCGAGTTCTTCAACGAGTCCATCCTGCACAACATCCGCTACGGCCGCTGGGAAGCCACCGACGAAGAGGTCATTGAAGCAGCGAAGAAGGCCAAGGCACACGACTTCATCAGCGAGTTCGCGGAAGGCTATGCAACGTCGGTTGGCCCCAACGGCCAGCGGTTGAGCGGTGGCCAGCGACAACGCATCGCCCTTGCCCGTGCTCTGCTGCGCAACACCGAAATCCTGATCCTCGACGAAGCCACCAACCAGATCGACCTCGAAAGTGAAAAGCTGATCCATGACGCTCTGTTGGAGCACGGCCGCGGCCGCACGTTGCTCATGATCACGCACCAACAAAGCACGCTGTCACTCGCCACTCGAGTTGTCCAAGTCGATCGGGGACACGTCACGGAAGTTGTCAGTACCGCATTGAAGGCGGCTTGAAGAGCTGATTCACAAGCGCGAAAAGATGATGGAGTGTCCCAATGGGATTGCGCCGCCGACTTCAATCAGGATTTGGGCGACTTTGTGCCGCGTGGAACGCACTGTTGTCTCCACCGAGGAAGTGTCAGCCGCGTTCAACGGCCACGAATGAAACCGAAGATCAGATTCTTCAGGTTCTCGCGCGTTTGGGTGCGGAGCTGTCGGCGGTCGAGTGTCGGTTGTTCGAGCGGTTTAACTGCCGGCTCCAAGACGAACTGCTAGCGAAGCAGCAGGAACACTGGCGAGCGGCGGGCGACTTGCGGGGATTTGATTGGAAGGGCTACTCGCAAAACGGCGAGGACGGGATCATTCGCGAGATCTTTCACCGCATCGGAACCACGAACAAATTCTTCGTGGAGTTCGGAGTCGAAACGGGGGCGGAATGCAACACCCGTTTGCTCGCGCAGCACGAACAGTGGTCGGGACTTTACTTCGAGCCGGTGGAGGCGTCTTTCGGGCAGCTCATCAATCGCTGGCAAGAATACCCGCAAGTCCGGGCTGTCCAGACCGCCGTGACGTCGCGCAATTTCAAGCAATTGCTGGCCGAACACGGGGTGCCGCGCGAGTTCGACCTGCTGAGCATCGACATCGACGGCAATGATTACTGGGTGTGGAACTCGCTGACCGACTGGCGACTCAGAGTCGTGGTCATTGAATACAACTCCTTTCATCTCCCACCCAAGAAATGGGTGATGCACGAGAACGACGACTATCGCTGGAATGGGACGACTTACTTCGGTGCCGCATTCACCTCGCTCCGCAATCTGGGACGCACCAAGGGTTACACCATCGTGGGAACGGACCCTCGTGGCGTGAACATGTTCTTCGTGCGAACCGACTGTTTGCCCAATGACAAGTTCCTCGATCCCGAACTGCAGTATTTCTTTCAGCCGTTTGGCTATCGAGTGCCCCCTGTGGGCGAGGGTTCCTTTGTGGAATGTTGAGAGACCTCGATTCACTGGCAGGCATGGAGGCCGCTAATGCTCGATTCGCCGTTGGAATTCTCTGTGGTGCGCTCGCACCATGTCCCGTGGCTATGGGACTTTTTCCAGGCTTTGGTCGAACGGGGCGACGATAAATTCTTTCATCCGCATCCGTTGACCGCGGACCAAGCCCATTCGATCTCACTGCATGAAGGCCGCGATTGCTACTGCGTGGCGGCGGTCGCTGGCCGCGTGCTCGCTTACGGCATGCTCCGGGGATGGGACGAGGGTTATCAGATTCCCAGCTTGGGAATCGCATTGCATCCAGAGGCACGCGGAACCGGACTGGCACGCGCTTTTATGTTGTATCTCCACCAGATGGCACGTTGTCAGGGCGCTCCCCGCGTGCGCTTGCGAGTGTTTCACGACAACCTGAAAGCGCGACGGCTGTATGAGAGCCTGGGTTACGTTTTCGATCCACCCACCGACGAGCAGTTGGTCGGTTACTGTGATCTCAAGGACAAGTCTCATGAATAAGCAAGAAGTCCTGAGGCGAATGCGGAATGCGCTCAGCGACGATGTCGTCCCCCCTGTTCGGTTCACGCGTCGTGCGAGTCTGTTCTCAAAGCTATCGCGGATGCGAACTCGACTCGGCAAGTCGATCAAAAAGCGTCTCAAGAAAATCGAAGGTCTGATCGCAAAACCATTCCGTCGGATGCGTGACCGACTTTCCCGTCCCTTCCAGCAATGTCTCAGTTTGCTTGAGCAAATACTCGCCGAACAGAGCCAACTGGGTCGCCGCCAGGAAGAGTTGCTGTCGCTGCAAAAACGAACCGCCTTGGATGTGCGAGCACAAGTCAGCGATTTGCGGCGGGCCTGTGCCTCAGTGCTGGAGCGTGCTGCTTCCACGGACGCCACCGAGGTTGAGATCCTGTCCCACCCCGCCATCCAGGCCGAAAGGAGATGCCGGATTTGCGAGGGACCACTGGCGTTCCAATGGACGCTGCCCGTTCTTCACGGGCGTTACCAGACCGACTACTCCGAGTGCGTCCATTGTCGTTCGTTGCTCGTGACCAATCCCAACTGGCTCTCTGCGGCGTATCGGCGCGAGGCGATGCCACTGCTCGACAATCCGGATCAAGGGCGATTCAAACGAAACTTGACCGTGTATTCCTATCTGCGGGCTTTTGCTCAATCGGGAGTCATCGAACGCGATCCCTCCCTGTTGGATTACGGCGGGGGCTACGGACTTCTGGCGGCGATGCTGCGTAATGCGGGGATCGAAGCGTGGCAGTACGACCAATACATTGACCAGCCATTTCTGGCGGAGAAAAACCACATCAATGATCTCAGCCTCATTCCGGATGGCACGTTCGATGTCGTCACGGCGTTTGAAGTGTTGGAGCACCTCGTTGCGCCTCATGAGGCGGGCCGCGACTGGCGCAGAATCCTCAAGCCCAACGGCGTCCTAGTGCTGACCACCGGCCTCTATCGCTCCGGCGAGCATGACGCCAGTTGGCCCTATCTTTCGACGGAATTTGGCCAACATGTGACGCTGTGGTCTGACGGCGGGATCAGTCACTTCGCGGAGCGATATGGTTTTCGCAGTGTGGGCTACCTTGGCTGGGCGATCGTCTTATCTCCGCAGCCGGTGACTGCACTGCAAGCGAGCTTGGAACGCGCCGCCCAGTCGTTGTCACAGCCGGGCTTCTGGGGCACGATCACCCAGTGCTGGGAATTGGATCGCACGGCCGCACCAGTGGCGACGGAGGCCCCCACATCGCATCCGTCGGGAGCTTGTCGCAGGGAGGCTGCATGAGAGTTGTCGTCGCCTCCACCTACGTTCCCTTCATCAAAGGGGGCGGAACCAAAATTGTCGAGGACTTGCAGCGGGAGTTCGTGTCGCGCGGGTATGAGACCGAGACAGTCATGTTTCCGTTTGACTCGCATTGGCGACAAGTGCCAGAGCAGACAACGGCACTGCGACTCTTTGATCTCACCGAGTCCGCTGGCCGCCGCAACGATCTGTTGGTCACGATCCGCTACCCCTCCTACGCGCTTCAGCATCCCAACAAAGTCGCTTGGTTCATTCATCACCATCGCGAAGCGTATGACTTGTGGGGCACCGAGTGGTGTGGGATGCCCGACAATGAGGAGGGCCGCCACTACCGCGCGATGATGCACCAATCCGACAATCTCTATCTCGGTGAGTGCCGCAAGATTTTCACGAACTCTCAGGTCGTGGCCGATCGCTTGCGGCGTTTCAACAACATCGAACCGCAAGCGGTGCTGTATCCGCCGCTCGCCACCGACCACCCATTTCGACCTGGTCCTTTCGGGGACTACATCGTTTATCCCAGCCGATTGTCACGCATCAAACGGCAGCATCTGGCGATTGAGGCCATGCAATCCGTGCGGCCTCCTTTGCGGCTGGTGATCATCGGCAAGGGCGACTCCCCTAAGTATGAGAAGAAACTGCGGCGAGAAATTCAGCGACTGGGTCTGCAGGACCGCGTGCAAATGCTGGGTTGGGTCTCGGAGTCCGAAAAAGCTCGGTGGATCGCTGAGAGTTGTGGCACGCTTTATCTCGCCTATGACGAGGACTCTTACGGCTACGTCACTCTGGAAGCATTCCACTCACACAAGCCCGTCATCACGCTCAGCGATTCCGGAGGTCCGAATGAAGTCATCCGCGACCGCCACAATGGTCTTGTCGTGCCCCCCCAGCCGGAACCATTGGCCGAGGCGATGAATCGGCTGTGGCAAGACCGTCCCTGGGCCGCGGAGTTGGGACGAGCCGCCAATGCGACTCTGAATAAGTTCTGCATCAACTGGGACCATGTGATTGGGAGCATGGTCGCATGAGAGTCTCCCTCGTCAACGTGCAGATTCCCTTTGTTCGCGGCCGAGCGGAACGTCTCGCCGACAGCCTCGCCGCGCGCATCGTGGCGCGAGGCCACGAAGTCGATCTCGTCCGCCTGCCGTTCAAGTGGTCTCCGCCGCAAGCCATCGCCGACCACATGCTCGCCTGCCGGCTGCTCAACGTGAATTGCGGTCAGGCGGACCTGACCATCGCGCTCCGGTTTCCCGCCTACCTCGTTCCGGCCAAGAACAAGCGGCTGTGGCTTCTGCATCAGTTCCGGCCGGCCTACGAACTTTGGGGCACGGAGACGTCGGGAATGCCCGACACCGTCGAGAACCGTTCGTTGCGAGAAATGATCCTTCAGGCCGACAACGAACACCTGCGTGAGGCTCAGTCGATCTACACGAAGTCCCGCACCGTGGCGGAGCGGCTTAAGCAATTCAATGGCATCGACGCCACCAGCGTGCTTTATCCACCTCTGGATCGGCCAGAACTCTTCGGTCTCGGCGAATACGGCGACTACTTCTTTTGTCCCGCTCCAATGACGGACGCCAATCGCCAGCATGTGGCGGTCGAAGCGATGAGCCATGTCCGTTCTCCAATCAAACTCGTCTTGGCAGGCCGACCGGATTCGGAGGATTATGGGCTGAGGATAGACCGTTCGATTGCGACGCACGGCCTGAAAGACAAGGTGATCCGGCTCGGTTCGATCAGTGAAGAGGAAAAGGCTCAGTGGATGAACGGAGCATTGGCGGCCATCGACCTTTCAAAGGATGAGGACTCTGATGGCGACGCGATGCTTGAGGCGTTTCATGCACACAAAGCCGTACTCAGCTTTACGGACTCCGGCGAGATGAGTGAATTGATCCACAATGACAACGGCCGCCTGACGGAGCCGACTTCTGAATCACTCGCGGCGGCAATGGAAGAACTCGGGGCGAATCGTTCGCTCGCCCGCGATTTAGGAAACGCCGCCCATCGGACACTGAAACAACACCGCATCAATTGGAATGACACGCTCGACACCTTGCTGGGATAACCGCCGCCATGCTGATTCCTTCGGTCACTCAATTTTGTTCGCTGAATGCGATCGGAACTCGGATTAAGGCAGCCGCCCGAAAATAACCCAACCGCCACTTGGGCTTGTCCCAGTGGTTCCCGCGCTTCTGCACTAGTAGCGCAGAAGCGCGGGAACCACCCCGACGAGCGGGGTGGCGATAGGTTGGATGCCTAAGACTCGCGAAGGAACACAACGTGCGAAACAAAAATAAGCGTGTCTTATGGCTTCTCAACCACAAGACGTTGATGCCCTATGAGGCCCAGCTCTTAACCGAGCTTGGCTACGAAGTCTTCACGCCGAAGGTCATCCCGAAGACTCCATCCTTTCGGAGCGGCACGGTCGATTTCGGATACGACCAGACGCTGACGATCCCCAAGCACGTCTTATCGAAGCTGAACCAGTTCGATTTCTATGAAACCGTCTGGCCAACGGAAATCGTTTCTTTGATGAATCGATACTTCGGGACGGTTTACGTCATTCCTTACGGCGTGCAGGCGAAGGAAGCCATTCGAACGTTTGCAGGGCAGATCATGTTCCGCGCGTTTGGCTTGGACAACACTCAGACGTACGCGAATGTCTTGCAGCTTTTCTATGGCCCAGAGATCTTGGCAGACATTGCAGCTCTGGGAGACCGCTTTTGGTTCGCCCAAGGCTACGAGCAATTGGCCGAATGCGAACCCAAGCTAATCTCGGATCGCGCGATCTATTTGCCGATCGGCGTCCCGGATGATTTTTGGACGACCGCGAACTCCTACACGGGAGTTGATCGGCGCGTCTTGTTTGTGTGTCCCAACTGCGTCACGAATCCGTACTACGCGGCGATCTACGCCAAGTTCAAAGAGTTCATCGGCGATCTGCCGCACGTCATCGTCGGTGTCCAAGACGTCCCCGTCGACGATCCCCACATGCTGGGCTTCGTCTCGAACGAGGAATTGATTCGCCTTTATCAAGAGTCGGCGGTCCTCTACTACCATTCCACGGAACGGAGACACGTCCATTACTCACCCATCGAGGCGGCGATCAATGGGATGCCTGTCGTTTATTACGCGGAATCGTTGCTCGGCCGAATGACCCCCGAAGTCACGCTGGGGAGTTGCACGTCACCTGAAGAGGCACGGCGCTGCATCGAACGAATCCTGGCCGGGGACCGGGAGTATTCCAACGCCCTTCGGGACCAACAGCGCGCCATCCCTCAGAAACTCTCGGACGAGTACTGCCAGGCGGTCTGGAAGCAGAACCTGCATGAGCGTGGCTTTGATGCGGCCCTCAGGGAACGCCGCTCGGCACCATGCCAGCTCATCGACCACGCCGCCGAGCGTCTGCGCGAGTTGGGAGTGAATCCCAATGACCCCTGCGTCTTCAAAGTCGTGGACGAGATCGCCCGGTTCGCTCGCGATGATGAGTCGTCGCGAACGACTTCAACGCTCGCCGCCACTCGTGCGTCACCGATCCACAGAATTGCTGGCTGGTTCAACTGGCACCGCAACGCCAGCTAAGAAGTTCTCAAAGCCCGCGATGTCCACCGAATCTCAACAAACTTGGAGTATCCCATGAAGTCTCGCATTCCCGTCGCCCAGCCCGATCTCACTGGCAACGAGGAAAACTATGTCGTCGATGCCATCCGCAGCACCTGGATCTCTTCGTCAGGTGCCTACCTGCAGCGGTTCGAGACCGAGTTTGCTGGCCTGTGCGATACACGCTCGGCCATTGCCTGCTGCAACGGGACCGTCGCGATCCACCTCGCTCTGTTGGGCCTGGGAGTCCGACCTGGCGACGAAGTGATCGTCCCATCGTTGACCTACATCGCAACCGCGAACGCGGTTCGCTACGTCGGTGCCGAGCCGGTCTTTGTCGATGTTGACCCCGATACCTGGTGCATCGACCCCGCGCGGATTGAAGACGCGATCACGCGCCGCACACGCGGCATCATCGGCGTCCATCTGATGGGACACCCGGCCGATATGGACCGCATCAATCACATCGCCGCCGTGCATGGGCTGTGGGTGGTGGAAGACGCCGCCGAGGCCACACTCGCCAAATACAAAGGTCGCCCGGTGGGAGGACTATCGAGCGTCGCCACCTTCTCGTTTTTCGGGAACAAGCTGTTTACCAGCGGAGAAGGAGGCGCGCTGAGTCTCAACGACGATCAACTCGCCACACGCATCCGCATCCTGCGCGGACAAGGAATGGACCCCGACCGTCGCTATTACTTCCCAGTCACGGGCTACAACTTTCGCTTGACCAACTTGGCCGCCGCGATCCTGTGCGCGCAGTTGGAACGCCGAGAAGCCATCATCGCACGAAGACGAGAGATCTACGCTCTTTACAACCGCCTGTTGTCCCAAGTGCCAGGCATCGGGCTGCAACCCGTCGCGCCGTGGGCCGAACTGTCCCCCTGGATGTACTGCGTGACGGTGGACGACGACGAGTTCGGCCGCACGCGGGATGAGTTGGCCGCCAAACTCTCAGAGGCGGGCATCGAAACGCGACCGATGTTTATTCCTTTGCATTCGCTGCCGCCGTTCCGAGAGGAATCCCGGCAGCGCGGCGAGCACCTGCCCATCACCGATTCCCTCAGCCAGTCGTCGATCATGCTCCCCACGTTTACGCAGTTGACCGACGAGCAAGTGACTGACATTTGTGGCACCATCTCGGAAGCCTGCCGTAATCGGGTTGGCTTATCGCAATTCCGCCGTGCTGCGTAAGCCATCACACCTTGTAACCCGAAGCGTCAGCGAGGGCGCATGCTTCACCAGCCCTCCCAATCCGAACGAAAGACCGCAGCCCTCGCTAACGCGTCGGGTTACTTTCTGTCGTACCGGGTTCTGTAAAGGAACCGCTCACCACCGCAGTTCGCTGGGCGGAATCTTGTGCGTGTTCCGTTTGACAGTCGTGATGTGGCCGTCCGCGAGATGAATCACGCGGTCGGCCATGTCGGCGATGGCTGCGTTGTGCGTAATGACGGCTGTCGTCGTGCCGAGTTCCTGATTCACTCGCTGAATCACCTCCAACACGACAATGCCAGTCTGAATGTCGAGCGCCCCGGTTGGCTCGTCGCACAGCAGCACATCCGGCTGCTTGGAGACCGCGCGCGCACTCGCGACACGTTGCTGCTCACCACCGGACAACTGTGCCGGAAAGTGATCCAGCCGATGACCGAGACCGACCATTTCCAAAGCATCCTTGGGCACCATCGGATTCTTGGCGATCTCCGTGACCAGCGCGACGTTTTCGCGAGCCGTCAGGCTGGGAATCAAGTTGTAGAACTGAACCACGAAGCCGACATGATTGCGGCTATAGCTGGTCAGTATCGCGTCGTCATTGCTGGTGAGGTCTTTGCCGCGATACGTCACCGTTCCGGCCGTCGGAACATCCAACCCGCCCAGAATGTTGAGCAATGTCGATTTGCCGCTGCCCGACGGGCCGAGCAGCACGATGAATTCCCCCTCGTACAAATCCAGGTCGACGCCGCGCAGCGCATGCACCTCAACCTCACCCATGCGGTACACCTTCGTGATGCCGCGAGCTTGATAGACGCCATGACTACCGGTCTGGTTGGGAAGCGATGCCAAAGTCACTCAATACCTCTCACATCCGTCCGCAAAAAAATAAGGAGACCGCCATCATCGGCAACATGGCGCAAATCCTGGCGACTGGCAACTGATCCCCGAGCACGTCCTGGCGACGCTAATGACACGATCCATTCGGACTTGGCCTGTAGTCGTCGAAATCCGTCTTGTTGATTCGACTCCAAACTGCGACTGTCCGCGAGCGAACAACAAACTAGGCGAGCGGGGCGGCGTCAGCCCCCCGGTCAATGGCGAACGTCGGTCAATGGCGAACCAACCGAGGGCTGACGCCGACACGCTCGCCAAATCAATGAGACAAGACAATGCGATTACAGAACAAAGCGGCAAACTGGCTGATCGGAGCGTTCGCCGTGCTGGTGTTTCGTTGTCTGTTTAAGACGTTGCGCCTGCAATTTCACACGGCCCACAACACCAATCCTTATGCAATCGACGGGGACGACCGCTTCATCTACTGCGTCTGGCACGATCAATTGCTGATCCCGATATTCGGCGGCAAGCATCGGCACACAGCGGCGCTAGTCAGCCAGAACAAGGATGGCGCGTTCGTCGCGGCAGGGTTGCGGAGCGCGGGGATTCTGCCGATTCGTGGTTCGACCAATCGCGGCGGAGCACAAGCCATGCGGCAACTCATTCGCGAGGCGGAAGGGAAGCACATCGTGATGACTCCCGACGGGCCGCGCGGACCACGGCGGGAGCTCTCGGCGGGGGTCGTATTCCTCGCCGCACATTCCGGACGAGCGATCGTCCCCACCGCCTTCACCTGTGAACGAGGCTGGCGATTCGGAGTCGGCTGGACCGACCTGCTGGTTCCGAAGCCGTTCTCGAAAGTTCATCTCCTGACCGGCGAACCAATTCACATTGCGTCGGAGACCTCGAATCTGCGTGCCAACGTTGCACGAGTACAGGCCGCGATGCTGGCGATCAACTCGCGCGGAAACGAATTGGCGGGACTCCCGGCCGATCCAGTTTCGCCCGCAGAGAAAATCACAGAGAAGATCGCGGCGTAATCGTCGCATCGCATTCTGGCGAGCGGGGCGGCGTCAGCCCAATGGCACTCACTTTGTGAGCCGAACGCGCTAGCGACGGGCGATTCGCCGTCAAACGTCACCGACCGAGACCCGTGGCTATCGCCATCGGCTCACAAAGTGAGTGCCATTAGGCGTCAGCCCCCGGTCCTACGCGGAAGACACCGGGGGACTGACGCCGCCCCGCTCGCCGATTTCATTGAGGGCTTGATGCCTCGGTTCCACCAGCCGCAGCGAGGCCAGCCAGCCCAGGGCGATCAGGCCGCTGACTCCGATGAAGACTCGCTCAAAGTCCCCCAGCCAGTCCAACAGCCAACCCACCAGCGGCGCGAAGACAAACGGCACCGCCAAGCAGGCATGCAACGTCGCGACGTACAACGGATGCCGAGCCGGTTCGGTCAGTTCCAAGGCGTAGTTGGTCAGCGTCTTGATCGTCACTGGCGTGAGTCCCAGGAAGAAGAACGTGATCCAAAAATGCTGTGGTCCCCACCCCTCAACGCCGCTGGTGAAGAACAACGCGAGCAGCGGCACACAGGCCGTGCCAAAGACTTGCCACTGCAATGACAGCCGATTTCCAAAACGATCCGCCAGCTTCCCGGACACCCAGCTAAACAACCCAACGGCCGCGTTCTGAGCGATCACCCACAGCATCAGTTGATAGCCGATCTGATCGCGCGCGACATGCTGTTGTCCCAACGCTTGAAAGTGCGGGAACAGCAACTGAATCGAGATGAACAACATCGCCACGATCGCTAACCGCCGAAAGTCGCGATTGTCCCGCACGAGGCGGTACGAAGCGCCGAGCCCCCCCTCCGCGCGGGGCAGGTTTTCAACCTGCCCGTCCCCTGGAGCTGCATCTCTCACGGGCAGATTGGAAACCTGCCCCACGTCTGGCGGTTCCTTCACGAAGAAGCATGTCGCTCCTGCGACCAGAAATCCCAAACCAGAAAATCCAAAGATGTAACCGAACCCGCGATCCGGCAGGCTCAGCCAGTATTGCAGCAAGAACCATGCACCGATGATCGACGTGATCGAACCACCGATGCCAGAGAGCCCCAGCAGTTCGCCGCGCCGATCCGCTCGAATCAGTTTTCCTTGCAGCGTACCGAAGACTTGTTGGTTCAATCCGTTCGACGCAAAGAAAATCAAATACAGCAGCAAGAACAGCGGAGGCAGCCAGGGTTGGTGTTTGTCGTCGGTCAGCATCCACAGCGCCGCGACCGCGATCATCGAAAACCCTAAGCCGGCCGAAGTGCCCAGCAGACTCCACTTCTTCACGCGAGTCTCTCGCAATCGCCGAGCGAAGAAGATCGGCGGCAGGCTTTGACCGAACCGATTGAGCACCGGCAAAAATCCGCACAGCCAACGGTCTCCGGCAATGCTGTCCAGGAACGCCGGAATGATCACACTCTCGGTCTTGAAGATCCACGCGAACCGCAGCAGCACCGAGTATGCCGACAACGCCAACAGATTGTGCGGCTCAAGCTGCAGCACCTGCGTTTCGTTGTCGTCATCGAGAGCAGCATCCGTTGCCGAGTTGTCGCGATCCATGCGAGCCAACCGAGTCAGTTAGAGGTCATCAACCATCACCATAAAACGGCGCGGCCATCGCTCGGCATGGTCCCTCACCTTTGACAAATTGCCAAGGGGAGTATCACCTTCCAAACTAATCCGACGCGTCAGCGAGGGCGGTCGCTCAACCGCACTCAAATGATTCCGATTCTTGTTCAGTGATCGACTGCCTATGGCCCCATCCGCATTACGGCTTTGCCATCCGCAGGCAGTCCAACAACCAGAAACTGCCTGCGGATGGCAAAGCCGTGCTGCGGATGAAAGAAGCCGGTGCCAAGGAACTCCGACACCGCATTCCGTGCAAGTACCGTCAAACAACCTTAGACCGATTTCGGAAACCGATCCCACAAATGACACGACTCTCTTTGCTACTGACACTCCTCCTCGTCTCGTCGACCTCGGTCGTTGCCGCTGATAAACCCGCTCAGCCGCCACTCCGGGCACTGCTCATCACCGGTGGATGCTGCCACGACTACGACGCTCAGAAAGAAATCATCGCCAAGGGGCTGCAACTCCGAGCCAACATCGACGTGACCGTCGTACGGCAGGGTGAGTCCTCAACCAACGCGAAGATCCCGCTCTATGAATCCAAAGACTGGAGCAAAGGCTTCGACGTCGTCATTCATGACGAGTGTTTCGCCGACGTCAAAGACCAAGCGTGGGTCGACAACATTCTCAAGCCCCATCAAGACGGTCTGCCGGGTGTCGTCATCCATTGCGCGATGCACTGCTATCGCGACGGGCGCGACGAGTGGTTCAAGTTCTGCGGCGTGACCTCGCGGATGCACGGAGCCGCTTACCCGCACGGGGTGCTCAATCGGGATGCCGCGCATCCCATTATGTCCGGCTGGGGAGCCGCCTGGGCCAATCCCGCCGGCGAGCTGTATTGGATCGAGAAAGTCTGGCCGACCGCGCATCCACTGGCCTCGGCGAAGAATCGTGAACGGGGCACCGAGGAAGTCTGCGTCTGGACCAACGAGTACGGCGAGAAGAAGACGCGCGTCTTCGGCACGACGCTCGGACATCACAACGAGACGGTCAGCGATCCGAAGTTCCTCGACCTGCTGACGCGCGGCACGCTCTGGGCCTGCGGCAAGCTCGATGCCGACCATCTCAAATCTCAAGAACCAGATTTGAATTCTCAGGTCGAATACGTCCCGGTGAACCTCGCCCTCAACAAACTGGCGACAGCATCCAGCGTTCAGGCCGGCAACGAGATCAAGAACGCGACCGACGGCAGACGAGCCTCGCGCTGGTGCGCGAATGGCGGCAGCTTTCCGCAGTGGCTGCAAGTGGATCTCGGAAAGACGACGCACCTCACGGGCTGCCGCATTGATTGGGAAGCGCCGATGTCACCTTACAAGTATCAGGTGGAAGGCTCGGACGATGCGAAGACGTGGAAGGTGCTTGTCGATCGTTCCAAGAATGACAAAGAGATCAATGCGGCTCACGAATTTGACGCGACCGCGCGTTACGTCCGCATCCAGTGCCTCAACGCGACGCCCGGTCATTGGGCGAGTCTCTGGGAACTGCATCTCTTCGGCGACGAGAAGGTGAAGTTCGATCCCGCCGCCGCGAAGGCCGAGGCCGAACGTGCCAAGATCGCCGACTTGCAAATTCCCGACGGGTTCGAGGCAACGCTCTTCGCCGCTCCACCTGCCGTGAACTATCCGACGTTCGTCGCCGCCGCGCCCGACGGGACCGTGTTTGTCTCGGTCGATAAGAACGGATCGCTCGATCGGCAGCCGAAGCGCGGCTCGGTCGTGCGCCTGCGAGACCTCGACGGTGATGGCCGAGCCGACGAATCGAAACTCTTCGTGGCCGATGTCGATTCGCCGCGCGGGTTGGTCTGGGATCACGACCGGCTCTACCTGATGCACCCGCCGCATCTCAGCGCGTTCATCGACAAAGACGGCGACGGCATTTCCGACGAGCAAAAGATTCTCGTGAAGAACATCGCCTTCGGCTTCAAAGACCGCCCGGCCGATCACACGTCCAACGGTATCACGCTGGGCATCGACGGCTGGCTGTATCTGGCGATCGGCGACTTCGGTTTCATGGAAGCTGAGGGAACTGACGGCCGCAAGCTGCAACTGCGCGGTGGCGGAGTTGTCCGCGTCCGTCCCGACGGCACCGGACTCGAACTGTATTCCAACGGCACCCGGAACATTCTCGAAGTTGCGGTCGATCCGCTGCTCAACGGGTTCACACGCGACAACACGAACGACGGCGGCGGCTGGGACATTCGCCTGCACCACTTCACTGGCCTGGAAGATCACGGCTACCCGCGGCTCTACATGAACTTCAACGACGAGATCATTCAGCCGCTGGCCGATTACGGCGGAGGCTCCGGCTGCGGCGCGTTGTTCCTCGACGAGCCGGGATTTCCGAAAGGCTTTTCGCCGGCACTCTTCACCGCCGATTGGGGCCGCAACATTGTCTATCGGCATCAGCTCACGCCCAACGGAGCAACCTTCAAAGCCGATCAATCGCAGTTCGTCGGAGTCAATCGCGTGACCGATCTCGATGTGGACGCGAACAGCAACATCTATGTCGCAAGCTGGAAGGGAGCGACGTTTAACTACGTCGGCGAAGAGGTCGGATACCTCGTGCGCGTCCGACCGAAAGGACTTCGCGCCGAGCCGCTGCCGGATTTCGCAAAGACAACGAACGCCGATCTCGCCGCGCTGCTGAAATCACCGAGCCATCGCCGTCGTTTGGAAGTTCAACGCACGCTGCTGCGACGAGGAGTTGACGACGCGACGGTCGAGCAAATCAAAGCCGTGATGCTCGACAAGTCGCTCGCGTTGCCATCACGAGTCGCCGCGTTGTTCACCCTCAAACAGGCGAGCGGGGGGCGTCAGCCCCCCGGTACGAAGTCGGTTCGCGACCCCAACCGGGGGGCTGACGCCCCCCGCTCGCCTGGACTTGCGGAAGCCCTCATGGATGCCGCGCTCCGCCCCTACGCGATCCGCGCCGCTGCGGATCGCTGGGATGAACTCGATCCCACTCTGCTACCGCTCCTCCGCACCAACGGCGCTGGCTCGACCGATCCACGGACTCGTTTGGAACTCGCGGTCGTCCTCGCACGCTTCGGCAAGGCCGATCAAGCCCTGCCAATCGTCGAGATGCTATCGGACGAAGACCCGATCGTGCGTCACACCGCAATCCAATCGTTGATTCGCCTCCAGGCCGCTGAGGCATGTTTCGCACTGCTCGACCAAACGGATTCCGAAACGGCTCGCGCGGGAGCGCTCCGAGTTCTCCAAGCCATCCACCAACCGCCAGTCGTCGAAGGTCTGATCGCCCGACTCGGCAAACCATCTGACGCCCGCAAACGACAAGGGTTGCTCGTCGCGCTGTGCCGTCTGCACTTCGTCGAGGGGACTTGGAAGGGCAACAGTTGGGGCACTCGCCCCGACACACGCGGGCCGTACTTCCAGCCAGAACCGTGGTCTGAATCCGACAAGATCGCCGCCGTCTTGCAGAGCGAACTCGAAAAGTCCGATGCTGATGCCGCCACGTTCCTCACCACGCAGTTGGCTCGGCATCGCCTCGAACTAAAAGCTGGCCTGACGACGCTCATCGCCAAGGCTGCGACCAACGACAAGTTTGTCCCGGCCATTCTGGCTCAGGTCTATCGCAGCGGACAACTCCCGAATGAAGCGGTCTTGCTCGTGACCAAAGTCGCGAAAGCCGCTGACTCCGCGCCGGAACTGCGGACACAAGCGACTGTCTCACTGCTGAGGTCTGGGCAAACGACGGAAGAGTCATGGAAAGCGATCGTCACCGCGCTCGGCCAATTGAAGCGGCAGAACGCTGACGGTGAAGCCACGAATGTTTTCAAGGAACCGCCGGTCTTGAATCGCCACGCCAAATCGGTGCTGTCGCTCGCGAAGTCGGATGAGACGTCGCTGTGGACCGACGGAGCACTGTTACTCCTGGCGGAAGATCGCAAGAAACAACGCAAGTCCGACGTTCGTGACGCCGCCGAAGAGACGCTCGACGCGGTGTGGTCGAAACCCGCTCGCCGAGCACAACTGCTCGAAGCAGCGCTGCTGTTCAACGCCCGCAATCAAGATGACCTCGTGCTGCGCGGCCTCGACGATACAGACGCGGCAGTCGTGGCCATCGCGAAGAAGATCGCCGACGCCTGGAAGGTCACGAAGCTCTCTGGATCAACCGGCCCGAAGATCGCTTCGATGAAGCCGGAAGAGGTGATCGCCGCCGTCCAGAAGTTGCAGGGCGATGCGACTCGCGGTGAAGGCATCTTTCTCAAGATGAATTGCAACAAGTGCCACACCGTGAAACCCGACGAACCGATCCGCGGCCCCTACCTGCCCAACGTCGCCAAGACCTACAAGCGCGAGCAGCTCACCGAATCGATCGTGCTCCCCAGCAAGACGATCGCTCAGGGCTTCGTCACCAACCTCTTCGAAATGAGCGACGGCAAACAAGTCACCGGCTTTGTCATCAGCGAAGCCGACGACGTCGTCACCATCCGCAACAACGAAGGAAACGAACTGAAGCTCAAAGTCAAAGACATCGAAGAACGGGCCAAACAAACCATCTCGATGATGCCCGACGGACTTGTGAAGGAGTTGACCGTCGAAGACCTCACCGCGCTGGTGACCTATCTCGAATCCCTCGCCTCGCGAGCCACCAAGTAGCCGCGTTCGCCGGAACGCGGGAAGCAGGGAAACACTCGCGGTAGGATGGCCGCCCTCGGCCGTCTGTGTTGGAATCTCGAATTTGAAAACTCAAATCTCAAAGAGACGGCCGAGGGCGGCCATCCTACTGACATGGTGCAACCACTCATGAACCAAGACCAAACAATGCGTGCCGCCGAGTTGCTCTGGAATACCTGGATCGAAGAGCGTCGCATCGACGCGATCCCCGAAGCGTTTCGCCCCGCGACCAGAGCTGACGGCTATCAGATTCAACGCCAACTCGCGGACGTCTCTGGCCAAGCCACCGTCGGTTGGAAGATCGCCGCCACCAGCACGGCCGGTCAGAAGCATCTGCAAGTTGATGGCCCACTCGCCGGTCGGTTGTTGGCCAATCGAGTCCATCCCGACGGCACACCGATTCGCCTGGGCAACAACGGCATGCGCGTTGCCGAAGCGGAGTTCGCCTTTCGACTCGGCCACGACCTGCCGCCGAGGCCGCAGCCTTACGAACTCGCCGAGGTTCTCGCGGTGATCGACACGCTGCATCCCGCCATCGAGATTCCCGACTCGCGTTACAACGACTTCTGCATCGTCGGCTCCCCGCAACTCATCGCCGACAATGCGTGTGCTCATTACTTCGTGCTGGGAAATCCCACCACCGCCGATTGGCGTTCGATCGACTTACCATCACACGCCGTCCGCTTGCTTTTGAACGGCACCCTCGCTCGCGAGGGTGTCGGAGCCAACGTGCTGGGCGATCCGCGACTCGCCATGACCTGGATCGCCAACGAACTCCGCACCCACAACATCGGCCTCCGCGCGGGCGAAGTCATCACCACTGGCACGAGCGTGGTCCCCATCCCCATCGAACTCGGCAGCGACCTTCTCGCCGACTTCGGTGCCTTCGGAACCGTGACGACGAAGTTGGTGTGACCTGTAGCACACGCGGTTCGCGTGCATTGATTCGAATCGACGCACGCGAGCCGTGTGCGCCACATCGACAATCAAGCCAGAATGTCCTTCACGACGTTGCCATGTACGTCGGTCAGGCGGAAATCACGGCCTTGGAAGCGGTAGGTCAGCTTCTCGTGGTCGATGCCCAGGCAATGCAGCAGCGTGGCGTTGAGGTCGTGGACGTGCATTGGCTTCTCGGTGATGTTGTAGGAGAAGTCGTCGGTCTCGCCGTGGACGAGTCCCTTCTTCATGCCGCCGCCGGCGAACCACATCGTGAAGTTGCGCGGGTGATGGTCGCGGCCGTAGTTATCTTTGGTCAGCGTCCCCTGGCTGTAAACCGTGCGGCCGAACTCGCCGCCCCAGACGACCAGCGTGTCGTCCAGCATTCCGCGCTGTTTCAAGTCTTTGATCAGCGCGGCGGCGGGACGGTCGGCGGCTTTCGTCAGTTGGCGAATGCTGCCTGGTAGAGCACCGTGATGGTCCCAGCCGCGCAGGAAGACTTGCGTGTAACGGACGCCCCGCTCGGCCATGCGTCGCGCGAGCAGGCAGTTGTAAGCAAACGTGCCGGGATCGGTGACTTCCGGGCCGTACATGTCGAGCACATGCTTCGGCTCGTTCGAGATGTCAGTCAATTCGGGAACCGACGTCTGCATCCGGAACGCCATCTCGTATTGCGCGATGCGCGTGTTGATCTCCGGATCACCGACTTCCTCGAACCGCTTCTGGTTCAGCTTGGCCAAGCCATCGAGCATCTTGCGTCGCGTCGTCGGATCAACGCCGGCCGGATTCGAGAGGTACAGGACCGGATCGCCCTGGGATCGGAGGCCGACCCCTTGATGTTTGGTCGGCAGGAATCCCGATCCCCACAGCCGCGAGAACAACGCTTGCGTTGCCGAACCGGGAGCGATGCGCGACGTCAACACGACAAAGCTCGGCAGATTCTGATTCGGGCTGCCGATGCCGTAAGCGATCCAAGCTCCGGCGCTCGGACGTCCGGGGAGTTCACTGCCGGTCTGAATGAACGTGATCGCCGGGTCATGGTTGATCGCGTCGGTGTGCATCGACTTCACGATTGTGATGTCGTCCACGATCGAGCCGATCTCCGGCAACAACTCGCTGACGAGCGCTCCGCTCTCGCCGTGCGGCCGGAACTTGAACAGTGTCGGCGCGATTGGGAAACGCGTCTGCCCGGACGTCATCGTCGTGATCCGCTGCCCGTTGCGGACGGACTCCGGCAAGTCCTTGTCAAAATATTCCTCCATCTTCGGCTTGTAATCGAACAGGTCCATCTGCGAAGGCCCATCGGCCATAAAGAGCCAGATGACTCGCTTGGCCGTCGGAGCATGATGCAGCGCGGGGAGGATTCCGGCTGACTCATTCACGGCCGGCTGCTCCGCAAAGAGCGATTGCGGCCGCATCGTCGAAGCCAACGCCGCTCCGCCGAGTCCGGCGGCACACTTGCCGAAGAAGTATCGTCGAGTTTCACGCAATTGATATTCTTGAATCGGGTTCATGGTTTGGCCCCTTGTGGGTGAATTGTTGGGAATTGGCAGACTCCGTGTCCTCTGTGCCTCTGTGTTTCATGTTCTAAAAACACAGAGTCACAAAGCACACGGAGAAATTGGGTCAGCCGTCTGGCGTGTCGATCAATTGTTGCAGTCGTTCGGCATGTTGTGGGCACAACCGCGAGCACCACGATTGGTCGATCAGGCCGATGCCAAGTAGGTCTCGCAAATGGGTTCGGTCTTTGTCTCGATAAGAATTCAGTTTCATCACCACAAGCGCATCAAGAGACACCACGAGATAGTCATTGGCAGGAACGGCTTCGGTGACATCGACGGTCGGTAGCGGATACGAGTCTTTGACCTTCTCGTTCGCGAACAGCAAATGCACTCCGCGGCAGGGTTTACCGTCTGGACCATCGATGAAAACGTGAACGCCGTTCACGAAGGCATACTCGAAGCCGACACCCTCCAGAGCCTGTTTGATGGCCTTGAAATCCGAGCGGCGAACCAGAATGTCCACGTCGTTCGTGTTGCGGACGGCGTCTTCATCGACACGGGCGACCCGCGCCGCCACCGCATTGCCTCTCGCGATAGCGTACGGAATCCCCGCCTGCTCTAAAGCGGTGGCGGCCCGACAAGCTCGTTCCTTAACGGCTTCCACGGCGTTGATCATCCGTTGCCAAGAGAAATCGTGAAGCACTAACGCGGTCACGGCATTACTCCTTCGTCAACGTCTCGTCGAGGTTCAGGAGGAGATTCGCGACCATCGTCATCGCTGCGTACTCGCTGGCGTTGAGTGACTCGTCCCGTTTGGATTCGCCGATGCTCAGGAGTTTGACTGCCTCGTCTGCTTTGGCTTGATAGTGTGCGTGATGCTCTTGGAAGAGGGCGACGAGGACCTCCAGTTCGGCGGGTGATGGTTTGCGGCCGGTGACGAGACGGAAGCCGTGGATCAGACGATCCGGGTAAGTCGAGCCTCCTTCGAGCAACATACGGCGGGCGAAGTGGCGTGAGGCTTCGACGTATTGCACGTCGTTCATCGTCGCAAGTGCTTGCAGCGGCGTGTTGGTTCGTGGGCGTCGTACGGTGCAGACTTCTCGCGAGGGTGCATCGAATGTGGTCATCTGGGGTGGGGGCGAAGTTCGCTTCCAAAACGTGTACATGCTCCGGCGATAGAGGGCTTCGCCCGAATCGCGTTTGAATTGGCTGGTGGTGCTGCCGACGAACGCGACCGCTTCCCAGAGTCCATCCGGTTGATACGTCTTGACGCTCTTGCCTCCGACTTTTTCGACCAGCAGGCCGCTGGTGAAGAGCGCTGCGTCGCGAATGACCTCGGCATCGAATCGGAATCGAGGGCCGCGAGCCAGCAGCATGTTTTCTGGATCGCGTTTGACGAGGTCAGCCGAAACGTGGCTCGATTGGCGATACGTGTTCGACGTGACGATCAGACGCAGGATGTGTCGCATGTCCCAATTCTTGGGAACGGCGGCTTCGGTGTTTTCGACCGGCGTGCGAGCGGTCGGAGTTTGAAACTCTGTGGCCAGCCAGTCGAGTAATTCTGGATGAGTTGGCCATTCCCCTTGAACGCCGAAGTCCTCGGAAGTCTTGACGAGACCGCGGCCGAAGAATTGCTGCCAGAAGCGATTGACCGTGACGCGTGAGCTCAACGGATGCGCCGGATCGACCAGCCACTTCGCGAGGCTCAGACGATTGACTGGGGCACCTTCAGGGAGCTTGCCGCCGAGAGCAGCCGGGACGCCGTGAGTCACCTTGTCCCCCTTCTTGTTGTACGCACCGCGAATCAGGATGTTGGTTTCGCGAAGCTGAGGCATGTCGGCCATCACCATCGTTGACGGGATCGCTCCGTCGATGTCCGCTCGCTGCTTGTTGAGCGATTCGATCTTGGCATTGAGCGGCGCGAGCACCGGTTGCGACTTGGCATAGATGTTGGTGAGAAAGTAGTCGCGAATCTGTTTTTTCTGGTCGTCGTTGCGTTTGTCGGCTTCGGCTTTGATCGCGTCGCGGATCGGCTGCGGGACTTTCGATTGGGCTTGTGCCTTCTCGTAAGTCTCCCAGGCCAGCAGCGATTCAAAGCCAGCTCCGTCTTGCGGCGTGCGAGTGACAATGCCCGCCTTGTCCCAAAACATCGTGCCGCCGAATTGCGTGAAGGCCCAGCCGTTCACAAGCTTGCCGGCCGGCAGACCAACGTGAGCAGCATCGACTTCCAACCGTACCCATTCGCCGAGCTTCGGCAGGTCGCCGAGCCGACGATGCCCAGGCACGTCGCCGGTTCCGAACGCGATTTTGTCTTCGCCCCAGAAGGCTCGATGTTCCCACGCGCCGTCGTTCCATTGCAGCATGACGGTCTGCGGCGGGTTCGCCGGATCGAGATAGCAGTACGCGAAGAGCTTGTCCCCTTCGCCGACTTTCAGCGGAGCGGTCGCTCCGGTGAAGAAGTGCTGAGACATCGCGGCCCCGGTGCGTTTGGTGGACTTCTCGCCGGAAAAGACGGGGGCGGGCTTCGCGACGAACTCCCACGGCGAGTCCCCTTCCAACTTGGCTCCCGACGGAGCGGCGTCGTCAATCCACACGAACTCTTTCGGCTCGCCAGCGGGCTTCCCTTCGGCTGGCGCGGGTTCGGTGTATTCGATCTTGGCGACCTCGTCGCTGATCTGTTTGCGAACCGTGACCAGTTCGTCGTCGATTGCCTTGAACTTCGCGGCGTGCTCGGCCGACGGTAGTTTGATGACCGGCGGGGGCAACAGCGCGTTGCCGTCCATCGCCGCGTCGGCCGTCGAGCCATAGAAGGCGTAAAGCTGATAGAACTCCTTCTGACTGATCGGATCGAACTTGTGGTCGTGGCAGACCGCGCAACCGACGGTCAGCCCGAGCCACACCGTGCCGATCGCCTCGGTGCGATCAACGGCGTACCGGACTTGAACCTCTTCATTGATCGAGCCGCCCTCGCTGGTCGTCACGTTGCAGCGGTTGAAGCCGGACGCGATGCGTTGCTCCAGAGTCGCGTTCGGCAGCAGATCGCCGGCGAGTTGCTCGACCGTGAATTGATCGAACGGCAGATTGCGATTGAACGCGCCGATGACCCAATCGCGATACGGCCAGAGCGAGCGTTCGTTGTCGAGATGCAGCCCATGCGTGTCACCGTATCGTGCCGCGTCAAGCCAGTAGCGACCTTGATGCTCACCGTGCCCCGCGGAATGGAACAATCGCTCGACGAGCTTGTCGTAAGCCTCTGGTGAATTGTCAGCGACGAACGCATCGACTTCGGCGGGAGTCGGCGGCAGTCCTGTCAGATCGAACGTCAGGCGGCGGATCAGCGTGACCTTGTCCGCTTGCGGAGATGGTTTCAGTCCCGCCTTAGTCAATTTCTCGATTACGAAGCGATCAATCGGGTTTTTGATCCACGATTCATCTGCCACCTTGGGAACGTCTGGGCGAACGGCCGTGACGAACGACCAATGCGGCTTGTACTCGGCCCCTTCGTCGATCCAGCGTTTGAGCGTCGCGAGCTGTTCCGGCGAAACCTTCTTACCGGACGACGGCGGCGGCATCTTGAGATCTGCGTTATCGGTCGTCAGCCGCGCGATGATTTCGCTGTCGGACCACTTACCGGCGACAATCCCGACCTTGCCCGATTCGAGCTTCGCGGTCGCCCCCTCACGCTGATCAAGCCGCAGTCCGGCCTGGCGTTGCTTCTCATCGGGGCCGTGACATTTGAAGCAATTGTTCGACAGGATCGCTCGCACATCGCGGCCGAATTCGAGCTTTTCTGACGCCGGCTCAGCCGCTGACATAGTGCCAACGATTCCGACAATAACACCAAATCCCAAGAGCCAACGGGGCATCGGCGAGTCCTCAATAATTCAGGTGGGCAACGATTCGCGACCAACCAAGCTCGGCCACGGAAGAAGCGGGATTGTAGTCATGCGGTCCGACCGATCGGAAGTACCTTAATTGTAGCAGGCACATTCCATGTGCCGTCAGCCTGAAAAATGCGGACGGCACATGGAATGTGCCTGCTACTTTGCCGACCAAGCAAGTGCGATTAGGCGAGCGCCCTGCGGCTGATCTCATCGCAGCTTGTTCCACTTCGGGAAGTGCTTGCGACCTCGGTTCCTTAGCTGACGACCACGTCCGCGACGTCGCTTTCCGGGCCGCTGCCTTGGGAGTTTTTGCCGACGACTTTGAATTGATAAGTCCCGGCGGGGGCGACCGAGGCGTCATAGACGTTGGCGACGAGATCGGTGGCGACGACGGAGAAGTCCGCCGCGCCCGGTGCTTTGCGGAGCACGTCGAACTTGGTCGCGTTATTGCACACGAATGCGAGATGCACGAGTCCCGGAGCGGGGGACGTGGCGATGGTGATCTCCGCCTGGCCGGGGGTTGGCTGCGACGGTTCGGTCGGAATGGCGTCGATGACTTCGCGTTCCGGCGTGCCGGGCAGGAACTGAGCGCGGCCGATGATCATGGCGGTGGTCACGAAGTCTTCCAGCACCTCGGTTTTGTCGTGCAAATCCCCTTGGGCGAGCTGCTGTTCCTGGTCGATGGCGGCCATGCCGTTGGATTTGGTCTTGGCGGTGGTGATCAACGCCACGAACGCCACGAGATCCATCGTGTCCCAGGCCTTGAACGCCGTGGCCGAACCGGGCGGGTTGGGCAACTGGGTCCAGAGCGCGTTGATCGCATCCCCGCGAGCCAAGGTTTCGCGACTGGTCCGGTCGGACACGGGCAGCCGGTTGATCGCCTGCAGGGTTCCCGCGTCGGTGCGATAGACCACCTTCATAATCGGATAGACCTGCGTGCAGGCCAGATGCAGCGCATCGATGGATTCCTGCAATTCTCCGCGAGCCAAATCCAGCGTCGTGCTCTTGTTGAGAAACGTCGTCTGAGAAGCCACCACCGCATCGATCAACGCCTGAGCATTCGCCGGAGTTTTCCCCTCCGGCCGGTACGTCGGGAGCTGATCCATCGCGGATTTGACAGACTGACCTTGCAGAATCGTGAAGTCCACACCTTTGAACATGGCAGTTGCTCCCTAACAGATTCCACGTCACCCCAGGCATCGAATCTGATCCCTGACGGCGATTCACCGGGCACGGGACTTTCCTCAGTTCGGCTGTCTGAATTGTCGTAGGGTGGGACTAGCGGCGTTTCGCCGCGACGGCCCACCATGAGTTCTCAGCGATGTTTCTGGTGGGCCGGCGATCGAAGCGAGCTTGTCCCACCCTACGTTGTCACAAATCAGAAAGGCGAATTCGCGGCCAGACGCCAGCCAGGATGTTTGCCGTGCGACAACAAGTATGCCGCGCCAGAAAGACACTCCGCTGCGTGTCGATTGGCCATTGCACCAGCAGGAAAGACCTCCGCTTCAGAAGAAATGCGGATTGCATCAGGCGGAACGACACCTGAATGAGAA
>SXKJ01000356.1 GCA_005778115.1 Planctomyces sp.
GAGACCTGATACCCAACCGGCTTGTTCGACGGCGCAGCCATGATTCACCTCGGACGGAGAATGGAACGATCGAAATATCGGAAGACGAGCGAATCGACGTGACGCGGGAACTCTACTCGGCCGTTGAGCCGGGTCAAGATGCGGTCAGCGGATCGGTCGTAGCAGTCGATTCGGCCGGAACGCCGAGCAAACGTGCGGGGCGTGGCGATTGTATTGAGGAAGAATCCCGATTGAGGATTGGTCATTGGCCGTTGGTCATTGGTGATTTGGGAATCACTCCAGGTAAATTGCCGCCGAAAATCATCAATCGCCAATGACCAACAACCAATGACCACTCCCACGCTCTTTCTGATCGACACCTTCTCGCTGCTGTTTCAGGTGTTCCACGCGATCCCTTCGATGACCAGTCCCAAGGGGCTGCCATCGAATGCTGTCTTTGGCTTCACACGGGATCTGTTCAACCTTTTGCAGACTCAGCGGCCGACGCATTGGCTGTGTGCGATGGACTCGCCGGGTCCGGGCACGCGCGAGACGCTGTACCCAAAATACAAAGCGAACCGCACCGAGATGCCCGAAGATCTGCGTCCGCAAATCGAGATGGTTCAGCAGGTGATGGACGGCTTCGGGATTCCCAAGCTGCGCTGCGACGGCTGGGAAGCGGACGACGTGATCGCCACGCTGACTCGCGAGGCAGTCGAACGGGGCTGGGAGGTTCGCATCGTCACCAACGACAAAGATGCTCGCCAACTTCTCGGCTCGCGCGTGAGGATTCTCAACGTCCGTAAAAACACCTGGCTCGATGAAGCGGAACTGAAAGCCGATTGGGGAGTCCGGCCGGATCAAGTCATCGACTTTCAATCGCTGGTCGGCGATAGCGTGGATAACGTACCCGGCGTGCCAATGGTCGGCCCCAAGAAGGCGACCGCGCTGCTGGAACAATTTGGCTCACTCGACGAGGTGCTTTCAAATGCGGACAAGGTTAAGGGGGACAAACTCAAATCCAACCTCAAAGAGTTCGCTGACCTCGCGAGACTTAGCCGCACGCTGGTCACGCTCAATCAGCATCTCGAATTGAACCCCGATTGGGACGCCATGCGCGTTGGTCGAGTCAACGTTGCTCGACTTGCCGCGCTGTTCAACGAGTTTGGCTTCCGCCGATTCATCGACGAGGCGAAGTCGTTGCCGGCGGAATTGAAACTGCCAACGACCGACTCATCGGAAGTGAGCGTCAGTTCGGAACCGATCGAATCACCCGCTCGAGAATATAAAGTCGTCCAGACAGAGACGCAGTTTGCAACGCTGGCCGAGCGACTGCGATCGCAGCGCGAGTTCTGCCTCAAAGCAATCGCATCCTCGATCAACCATCAGCAGGCGGAGATCGTTGCGCTCGCGTTCGCTTGGGATGACAGCCTGTGGTTTGTTCCGATTCATCAGCACGCTTCGAGTCCCTTGGCTGTCCGAGCAGGATCCGCAGACTCACCGCGCCGTCAGCAATCGCTCTTCGACGACGACGTGGGGCAGGTTTCCAACCTGTCCGTCAATTCCGAGCAGGTTGAAAACCCACCCCACGAAACCCCCGCATTCGTCTTCAAGACGCTGCGGCCAATCCTCGAATCACCCGACGTCCAGATCGTTTGCCACGACCTCAAGTCAGATTGCCTGCTGCTTCGCCGTGCTGAGATTCACCTGACGGGATTCGGCGTCGATCCAATGGTCGCCAGCTATCTGCTCGAAGCAGGAGCGCGCGGCCACGATCTCGCCGCGCTGGCCGAACGATTCTTGAGCCGTCATCTGCCACCGTTTGACGTCGCCTTTTTGGAAGACACTGACCGTCTGGCGGAATGGGCCACCGAACGGGTCGACGTCACTTGGCAGCTTTCGCGGAAGCTCGGTGACGATCTGCGCCGCGAGGGGCTGTGGGATTTGTACTGGAACCTGGAACGTCCGCTGATTGGCGTGCTCACGGACATGGAAGCCAACGGCGTCCGCGTCGACGTCGCCGAACTACAGCGGCAGTCGGTCGAGTTGGGGCGGCGACTCACCGAACTCATCGCGGAGATCCATCAACTCGCGGGCCACGAATTCAACATCGACTCCCCCAAGCAACTCGCGAAAGTGCTGTTCGAAGAACTGAGTCTGCCGGTGCTCAAGAAGACAAAGACTGGTGCCAGCACCGATCAAGACGTTTTGGAGAAGCTCGCGCTGGTGCATCCTCTCCCCGCGCGGATCACCGAGCATCGGCAACTCAGCAAACTCAAAGGGACGTATCTCGACTCATTGCCCGACATGGTCAACCCGCGAACCGGCAAGATTCACGCTCGCTTCAACCAAGTTGTCGCTGCCACCGGCCGGCTCAGCAGCAGCGACCCCAACTTGCAGAACATCCCGATCCGCACGACCGAGGGGCAGCGTGTGCGTCGCGCGTTTATCCCGTCCGAACCGGGTTGGAAATTCGTCTGCGCGGACTACTCTCAAATCGAACTGCGGATGCTGGCCCACTTCTGCGGCGATCCTGTCCTCTGCGATGCGTTCGCCGTCGGCACCGACATTCACACCGCCGTCGCCTGCGAGATCTTCAACGTCACCCCCGACGTCGTCTCCTCCGAGCAACGCCGTATCGCCAAAGCGGTCAACTTCGGAGTCCTCTACGGCCAGAGCGCCTTCGGACTCTCCGAAGCCCTGCACATCGAGCAAGACAAGGCGGCTCTGTTCATCGACCAATACTTCGCCAAGTACGCCGCCGTAGACGGCTACATCACTCGCACGCTGGCCGAGGTCGCACGCACCGGCTTCGCCACCACAATTCTCGGCCGCCGCCGAGCCATCGACGGCATTCGCCCAGAGCGCAAGCGGCAACTCAATCTCTCCGAACGGACCGCCATCAACACCGTCATCCAAGGCTCCGCCGCCGACCTCATCAAGCAAGCCATGCTCCGCGTCCACAACCGACTCGCCGAGACACAACACCCCGGCCGCCTGCTCCTGCAAATCCACGATGAATTGGTCTTCGAGACTCCCGCCGCCGAAGTCGATTCGCTGGCCAAACTCGTGCGTCACGAAATGACCACCGCGATGACTTTGAATGTCCCGCTCGCCGTCGATGTCTCCGTCGGAGAGAACTGGCAAGACTTAGCGGCGCTCTGAGTAAACCTGTCGCATCGCGACAGCAAGTCGAAACGTCGTATCGGCAAACGACAGGCAATCATCGAATTTTAGGGTCCAGATTCTTTCCGAGGACTTTCGAGCGACATGCGTGTTTCAAGATAAGTCTTCAAATCCAAAACGTGAATGTGTTTGTCGTAGCTTCCGGAAACGATCAAATCGGGGGACTGTGGCAGCGGCAAGCAACCGTGGATCGAACCGCCATGTCCGTAGATTGTGTAGTCGCGTCTGTTGTAGGTTGGCAGTTTCTCGCCATCCCGATGATCCCAGATCGAGATGGTGCCGTCTTCGCCCGCCACAAGCAGTCGAGAATCGTCAGGAGTGAAGGCGAGTGAACGAACGGGGGCAATTCGATTGTCATGACTGCCCAAGGTAATTACGCCATCGTCTGAATGGTCGAACTCAAGCTCTTGAATGCCTTCCCTTCCAATAGCAAATGGAAGCGAATTCCCAATTCGATTGCCAACGATCGTCTGCCACAAGCAGATTTCAGAATCGAGGCCGTTGCAGACGGCGTATCGACCGTCTGCGGTCAGCGCGATGGTCTTGGGCTCCCATTGCTGCCATCTCTTTTTGGCAATTGGAGGATCATGAAGGACTCGATGCAAATCGGAATCCCATTTGTCATCCGTGAGCCCCGCATACACTAGTTTCGAAAGACCTTCGGAGATACTCATCGTGGGAGCATCGTGCATGCGCAGTCGTTTCAGCGCCAGAGCTCTCTCTGCCCAATCACGTCCGAGAGGACCATCGTATTTTCGCAAGATCTTTAGACTGACTTTGTCGTCTGTTGTCACGACTCGCCACGAATACGCACGGGCAAAACCAGGCGGTTCGCCGTCATCCTCAGCGATGAGCTGGTCATCTTGGGCAATAGGAACCGCAGCAATCGGTGGAGAATCCTTGGGAACGGCAACCAGTTTGTAGGATTTGAACAATTCCGTAGAGTCATCATGCGGATTAACTCCGCGCGTCGTTGCTACCAGGATTGCGCCATCATGCGACCAGTCGAGGCAAGTCACCGGGAAGCTCGTCCTCGTGCCGGCGATCGTTGTTGCGGAATCCAGAGACCACAGTCGCAGGGTATGATCATCACTGCCAAAAGCGAGTTGTTTCCCATCACTGGAGAATTTCAAAGTATTGACCGCCTTCCTGTGCCCCTTCAAAACGAGCGGCGGCTGCTCAGCGTTTGCAACCAGTGACCAAACGCGGATGAGACCATCCTCACCTGCCGAAGCAATTGCATCGCCAGCCGGTGCCATCGCGACCGCACGCAGCCTCGTTCCAAGCTGCAAATCTCGAATTGGCTGGTCGTCGAGGATTTTACCACCGGCATTAATGGACCAGACAACGATGTGGCCAATAATGTCGCCAGCCACCAGCTTTCGTCCGTCGTGGCTCAGGCTGATCGACTCGACCGGCTTAGACATTGATACCGCTTGAGGTGCAGAGGCGGTCCTTTTCAACAGATCCCATTCCGGGCCACAAAGTTTGCCGAATTTCTGTTTGAGTTGATCCAGCCTCTCGCGTGCGCCTTCGTAATTTCCTTCATAAATGACGCGACTCGCGTCCGCCAAACCAGCCTTGTACGCCGCCTTCCTTTCGTTCTCTGCCGCTTTCTCTTCGGCCAGCTTCGCCTCGGCGGCCTTTTTGTCCGCTTCAATTCGTTTCATGTCGGAGGCGACGGTGAGTTTCTCAGCCTCTTCCTTGGCGACGACCGCCTGCTTCTTGGCAACTTCCGCCACATCTTTAGCAACGATGGCTTCCCCTTTCGCAATGAGGGCATCGGCGGCTTCTTTTTTTGCAATCTCCTTGGCGCTGGTGGCTTCGGCCGAGGCTCTCACCGCCTCAACTTTCAGTTTGTCCGCAGCTACGCGTAATAAATCGGCCTGTTTCTTAGCGGCCTCAGCAACCAGAAGATCGGCTTCGGCTTTCTCTGTGTCTTGCTTAGCTTTCGCCGTTTCTTCGACCGCGCGATTCTTAAGC
>SXKJ01000357.1 GCA_005778115.1 Planctomyces sp.
CAGCCCCCCGGTGCGTTGTTGAACTCACCGGGGGGCTGACGCCGCCCCGCTCGCCGATTGCACGATGACCGCAAGAAGAATTTTCCGCGCTCACGCTCCCAAAACTTCGCCGACCGACTCCGTCATGATCTCGACGATACGATCGAGCAACTTGTGCGGCGTGATGATTGGCGGCGCGAGACAGAACACATCCCCGCGCAGTCGCGAGTACAAGCCGCGCCGCTGCGCCGCTAAGTGAACCTTGTGGCCGATCTGCTCGGCCGCCGGATACTCGGCCTTCGTGGCTTTGTCCTGCACAAACTCGATGGCACACATCAATCCTTTGCCGCGAACTTCGCCAACGTGCGGATGCGACGCCAACGCGACTTGCAACCCAGACAAGAAGTAAGCGCCCTTCTCGGTCGCCTGAGCCGGAAAATCTTCTTGCTCGATGATGTCCAACGTCCGCAGCGCGACTGCGCAGCCGACCGGATGACCGCTGTAGGTGAAGGCGTGCATCCAGGTTTGGTCGGCAGTATCCAGCACGTTGGCGATTCGCTCGCTGACACCGATGCCTCCCAATGGGAAGTAGCCCGACGTGATCGCCTTGGCGAACTGAATCATGTCCGGTTGCACGCCGTAGTGCTGCAAGCCCCACATCTTTCCGGTGCGGCCAAAGCCGGTGATGACTTCGTCGGTGACCAGCAGCACGTCGTACTGGTCGCAGATTTCACGGATGCGTGGGAAGTAATCCTCCGGCGGCACGATCACGCCGGCCGATCCTTGCACTGGTTCGGCAAAGAACATTGCGACCGTCTCCGGCCCTTCGCGCAAGATGGCTTTCTCCAACTCATTGGCCGCGGCGATCCCCGGACTGACTCCCGCCGGGGCGACATAGCGATACGGATAAGGTGAGGGGATCTGCACGAAGCCCGGCAACTTCGATTCAAACATCGGCCAGTACGACGCAATCCCCGTGGCGTTCATCGCTCCGAGCGTCGTACCGTGATAGCCCCATTGACGACTGATGATCTTCGTCTTCTCCAGCCGCCCCTGCATCCGCCAGAAATAGCGAGCGGTCTTGAAGCAGGTGTCGCTCGATTCGCCCCCACCCGACGTGAAGAAGAATCGCCGGATCGACGGATAACTCAGCCCCGCTAATCGCTCGGCCAAACGAATCACCGTCGGATGAGAACTCCCCGCATAGGTCGAGCAATACGCCAACGTCTGCATCTGAGCGGCGGCCGCCTCGACCAATTCCTTGCGCCCATGCCCGGCGACAACGTTCCACAATCCAGAGAGTCCGTCGATGAATTCTCGCCCATCTGCATCCACCAGGATGGCCCCATCCCCTTTGATCCAAACATGACCACAGTTCTCATGCAGCCTGCGATTGTGCAACGCATGAATCAGGTAGGTGAGATCGGTCTGCAAGTAATCGGCTTTGGAGGTATTCATGGCAGGCAGCCTATGCCAACGGACGGGACGCTTTCAATCGGCGAGGCCAGCAACAACAGCCGGCAAGTTTTTCAACGTAGGGTGGGTCGAGTCATCGAGACCCACCAGGAACGATGTCAAATCTGGTGGGTCTCGATGACTCGACCCACCCTACATCTTGCCAACGCAATGAAATGGACCGGCGGGCGTCACCACTCAATCCGAAACTTCGTCCAACGGATGCCGGGGACTCCTTGCTCGACGCACCAGTGAGTCTCCAAAAACGTCCCGTCTTGCAGTCGGATCGCAGTCGGGAACCCAAATTGAAAACTGGCGAGTTCATCGACGCCCGTGTTACCGGATGCCGGCCCGTCGCGCAGCGCGCGAGCGTCGTACAGCAGTTGCTCCGAGTGGACCGCCCACGCGGTGTCGGTAAACGTCGCGAGCACCGCGACGATCCCTTGTTGTCCGTACCGCCGGTTGTAGAGCACCAGCAGTCGATCACCGCCCAGCGGCAGCGGAGTCATCGTCTGCCCACGAATGCCCGTCGATTGAAACGGCCCCCACGTCCAACCGCCGTCGCGCGAGATCGCGAAGCTGTCTGGCTGATCGTGATAGTCACCCAGCGTGATCGTCCAGGCGACCGCCATCAGTTGATTCGGAGCGAACTCAACCAGCTTCTGCTCCCAGAACCCAAACTTGCCGGCCGGGTCTTTGAAGACCGTGCGATGCGCCGGCCAAGTCCGACCGCCATCGTCCGAGACCGCCACGATGACCTCTTCGCCCAGTCGTTCTTTGCTCACAAGCAGTCCGGTCGGAGCGAGCAATCGCCCCGACGCCAGCGGTCGAATCGAATGCGACACTTCGAGCGTGACATCCGGCATTGGGATCACCTGCGGCTGTGACCACGAGCGACCTTCATCGGTTGAAACACAGAACAGCGCCTCGCCTCGCCGCTCGCCGAACTTGTCGTCAAGCGGTCCCCAATACCGAGTTCCGTAGGCATAAATCGTCCGGCCATCCGGCGAGAGACTCAGCTTCAAGAAATTCGCCGACGGCGGATCAACCGTCTTCGGCAGCAACGTACCTTCGAGCTTCCACGTCAGCCCGCCATCCGTCGAGCGAACCCAATCGGTCCCTCCATGCACAAACTGCCCCCCTTCCACTCCGAACGAACAGAGGATGTCCCCGTTCGGCAATTGAACGGCTTGCGGAAACGCCGACTCCCGCTCATCGAGCCGGCCAGTGTTCAGGATTTGAATGGATGGCATGGTGCTCCAAAACATACGGGGTTAGTTGACTGCGGCTAATTCTTGGGCATCAGTTTGTTGAGACTGCGAATGCTGATCGAGCAAGGTCTTCGCGGCCTCCAACGCTTCCTCGTCTTCCAAGTCCCAGACGCCGCCTGCGTCCAAGCGACCCGCAGTCATCGCCAAATTTGCAAAGGTTTGTCCCAACCTCCAATCCGGGCGGATGCGACTGACTTCTTCGAGCGCCGCGAGCAAGTCAATTCGTGTTTGTTCAGAAGTTTTCATAGTTTGTCTCCGACCGTAGGTAAGCTGCCGACGGGGCCGTTCAAATCGCCGGTCACTTCGACCAAGATTATTTCTCCAGGCAGATATTTCGCGACGCGAGTGGCCCGCGTCACACCATCGTAAATCACCAGTTCCCCATCACTTCCCCGTTTTACTTCCAGTGGCGGCATCCCAACAATTGATTTGCCGTATCGGGACAACTGCCTTTGCAATTTCAGTGGATCAGCGCCGTCACGGCGAGAACCAGGCAAATGCAATGATGCAGGATCTACGGACAGATACTCGCGTGGTTTCATTCCTAGACCTTACCGTCACTGACATTGCCGATCGAGCGCATGATCATCAATCGCGCACCTTCGTCAATCCTCCGAGTCGATAGGCCGCCCGATGACCGATGCGCAACCCATACAAGATCGCATCCGGATGTTTCGCGAGCATTTGCTTGGCGGCGGCCAAATCGCCGCGATCCAGTTCGTACTCGCCGGTTTCAATATCCATGACCAAGAAAAACCCCTCGAATTGGCTTTCCACTTTGGAGCGGATCGCTCGCTCGTAGATTTCTTCTCCACGAGTTGCAATCTCATCGCGCGTCAACATGACGTCCAACATTTTGATCTCTCCGTGTTTCTGGCCACTCGATCAATGACGGTAGCAATTGTAACCCACCCATCAATCTGGCTGAAACAACGAAAACTGCACGCGGCCCACATCAGCGAACGGGGCCGCTCTCTCACGGTCGCGGTACGGCTTGTTATGCTGGTTTCGGTTTCTTCGGCAACAGCGTCACTGCTACGACAATTCCGCTCAATATAAACAGCCCGCACACCAGAAAGCTGAGCCGATAGCCCAGCGCGATGGGAGTCATTCCCATCGCCGTCAGCTTGTGCTGGCTGACGAAATCGACGATCGCGCCGTACAAGTAGCCGGCGGGAGCGGCGGGGACCATCAGCATCGTGGCGAACGCCATGTTCCTCCGCAGGTCGTTCGTGCGCGATGCCGAGCAGATGTAGTTCGGCGAATAGACGCCGATCAGTTCTCCCGCGCCGAAGATGCCGAAGGCGACCAAGTACCACGGCCCCGTGACCAGCATCGCCCACACCTGCGCAAGCAGAAAGATCGTCGATGTCGCCAGGATTCCCGTGCGAGGATTCGTCCGGGTCAGCACCCAGCCCAGCAAGGCTCCCGCAACGACTTTGAAACTGAACCGCAGCATGTTTTGCAGCCCGGCGTATTTCTCCGGAACGTCCCCCAGCACTTCGGGCGAATACAGATTCATGTTCGACGGAATCATGTTCCCCGCGTACACGAGGATCGTGACCACCGTTGCCAGGAAGAGAACTCGCTGCTGCAACAACGAGCGGAAGTGATAGATCAAGGCGACGGCCGCACCGCTCGCCGCGATGTAGCCGGCCCATCGAAATTGTTCGTTCGATTGGACCGAGGCCGCGTGCAGCAGCGCGACCGAGACGAACATCAGCGGCACGCCGATCAACAGATCGGCCACGGCTGAGATCGGCTCACGAACCGGTTCACGTTCCACGGGCGGAACCACTAGGAAGCGTGACACAAATGCCGCCACGGCCATCACCGGAGCACCCGCTCCGAAGAGCGTGACGAAGTTCCACGGATAAGCCACGCCGGAGAATTTCAGCCCAAACAGATCGCCCCCCAACAGCGCCGTCTGAGCGAACGATCCGAGCACCGCCAAGATCGGCCCGGCTCCGAAGGCGAGGCTCAGCGCGAGTCCTCTCCGAGATTCATCCGAACCGCGACCGATCGCCTCCCACAACAGCGCGATCGCCGCTGGCATCACCGCTCCCGAAACGCCCCCTTGCAGAATGACCATCGCCAGCTTCACCCAGTTCGGGAGCGGCAACAGCAGCGTCACGGCCAGTGTCGCCAACATGCAGGCCGACGTCGCATAGCACAGCATCAGATTTCGCTTGAGCGACGCCACTCGCGGCGACAGCCACGCGATGATGGCCGGTATCGCCGTCATCGCGAAAAACAACGTCCCCGGCAGGTTCGATGTGCGAGCGTCTGCTCCCAAACGATCGCACAACGATGCCTGCGTGATCCCAACATACAGCACCGGGGCCGCGAGGTATTGCATCCCGGTGCATGTCGCAAAGAGCACGAGGTTCCGCCGCTGCTCCGGCCACGACAACGGGCACGCATCGTTCGGCGAGTTGCTGGAAGTTTCCGACATGGGGCCTTTCCTTCGGAGACCGCTGACGTTTTTCTGTTCCCATTTTTCTGTCAGCGCATCTGACAGAAAAATAGGGACAGAAAAAAAACGGATGCCATGGCGAATCAGGCGACTCTCAATGGCAGCGCGACTGCCTCGCCTTTGCGGGCCGAGATCAAACAGGCTTCGCAAATCTCGACGGCAGCTCGGCCTTCGGCTCCGCCGACTTTTGGGGAACGATGCTCGCGGATGCTATCCACGAACTCTTGAATCACGCCGATGTGCGGGAACAGTCGAATTGGCGACTTCGGTTCTTTGAGATAGTCGAACCGCTCCGGCGAATAGATCCGTTCCCACTTGTCTCCTTTGCCGAGGTCGAGGAACTCAAAGTTCTCCAAGTCGAACATCGCGTCGCGGCCGAAGACTTGGAAACGGACCTCGCTGCTGGGGAGGCTGGGAGAAGGCAACTCGGTGGTGATCCACATCTGGGCCATGATGCCTCCTTCGAATTCGATCTGAGCCATCACCGACTGCGCGGGAGCGGCGACGTCGCTGAAGGTCGTCGCCTGAGCGAATACCTTGACCGCGTTGCGACCGGTCAGCCAACGCAGGAAGTCGGTGTTGTGCGAAGCCATGCCCATGAACAATCCGCCGCTGCGCGGATCGGCCATCCACGGCCGCTCGTCGAAGAGTTGCTTCGTCAGTGGCAACGGGAATGCCGAGACAGTCCGCATCATCCGAATCGGCCCAATCGTGCCGTCGTCGATCAATTGCTTGGCTCGGTTCGTGATCTTGCGGAAGCGTTCGGTTTTCACGACGGCGAGGTTCACTCCAGCCGCCGAGCAGTCAGCAATCATCTGATCGCACTCGGCGACTGTGGGAGCCATCGGCTTTTCGGCGAGCACATGCTTTCCGGCCGCGGCTGCCAGCCGAGTCAATCGGGCTCGGTCTTGATCGGGAGTCGCCAAGACCACGGCCGCGACATCCGTGCGAGCCAGCAGCGATTCGACGGATGGCTCGCAGGTAACGCTGTAGTCGGCGGCCAGCTTTTCGGCGCGCTTGCCTCCCGTGATCGCGACCAAGTGACAGCCTTGGGCGTGATGGCTGGCGACCTCGCTATAGGTCAGCCCCATGAAGCCGCTGCCGATCATGCCGATGCCAATGGATTCCATGTGTGTCTCCAATTTCAGGGATGCCGCAAAGTAGGTTGGGACTCCGTCCCGACCCTGCACCAACCAATTCAGGTCGGGACGGAGTCCCAACCTACAACTCAAACAGCCGCTCCGCATTCTCGCACAGGATCATTCGTTTCTCGCGATCAGTCAGGTCCGCGTGATCAATGCGGATGCGTTGCATCGACGTGTGATACAGCGGCGAATCGGTGCCGAACAGGACTCGCTCGGCCCCGACTTCACGGACGGCCCATTCGATCAAGTTTGGCGTGATCGACCGAGCGCTCGACGTATCGGCGAAGACATTGCCGTGAC
Source organism: Planctomyces sp. (assembly GCA_005778115.1). Taxonomy (GTDB): domain Bacteria; phylum Planctomycetota; class Planctomycetia; order Planctomycetales; family Planctomycetaceae; genus SXKJ01. Next base: position 6,627 of record SXKJ01000357.1, read on the forward strand.
GGCTTTGCTGGATGGCTCGGACCTGATGCGTGCAGTCGCCGTCCCAGCCGCAGCCGATGTGCGCCAGGATCAACTTCGCTTCCGGGAATTGATTGGCAAAGACGACCACTTCGGCGGCGAGACTGTTCTTCTCGCTGCTGTGCGACAGCACGACGGCTTGATGTCGAGCGGCGAACTCGAAGATCGCGGCACCGTGTTCTTGAATTGGGTAGACGTGCTCTTCGGGATGGATCTTGATCCCGACGCAGGTCGGCAGTTGCAGCATCTCTTCGGCTTGTTGGTAGGTTTCTGCTCGACGCGGGTCGATGACGACGTACTGCAACAGCCCCGGAGTGGCAGCGACGATGCTCGCAGCGTTGCGATTGCCGATGACGGCATCCGCTTTACCCCGCGGCAGCAAGCTCTCCAGCGGAGAGACAATCGTCAGCCGCACGTTGGCTCGGCGGGCTCGTTCGGCGACGACGGTGGCGTCGCCCGTCATCAATTCATTGATGAGATCCGGACGGCCGCAGTCGTAGCGCCCGAAGTGAGCGTGGACGTCGATCGCGCTGACAGGTTCGGTTCCCATAACAATCTCACTTCGCATCTTGTGGAGCCGGTCTCGCGGGCAGGACGAGGGCCATCAGCACCATGGCGGCCAGCAGGATGCCGGTGGCGGTATGAAAGCTGGCGATCCGGCCCCAGCGATCTGAGATCAGGCCGAAAAGTACCGAGGCGAAACCAACGAGCGATCCGAGCAAACTTAGGTATGCCATATTCGCTCGCACTTGCGATTTGCTCGACGACGTGGCGATGTAGTTTGGGAAGTAGGCCCCGAACAGTTCGCCCGCGCCAAGCAATCCGAACGAGATCAAATACCACGGCCCCGTCACGTTGAGCACCCAGCCCATGCCGATCACCAGAATTGTTGTGGTCGTCAGCAGCAATGTTTTTGCATTGGTCCTCGTCAGCAACCAACCCAGCCCGAATCCTGCGATCGCCTTGAATCCAAATCGCAGGAATTGCTGAGTCCCCATCGAACTAGCCGACTCTTCCCCCAAGACGTCCTTCGCGTGGAGCGAGACGTTGTCAAAGATCGCGTTGCCTCCCGAATAGACCAGGAAGTAACCGATCGCTCCAAAGATCAACGGGCGATAGGTGAAGAAGTCGTGCAGTCCGCCGAGGATCTCGGCCAATCGCGATCCGTCGGTTGGCTCGTCCGCCGGCAGCGGCACAACGAACGAGGCTGCGATCAATGTCTCCAACAACATCAATGGAGCCGCTGCCGCAAACAACACCAAGTAGTTGTGAGGAAACGCCAACCCCAGCGTCATTCCCGCGATTGGGTTCGTCGAGAACAGCGCTTGTTGGCCCAATGATCCCACGCAGGCGAACAGCGGGCCGACTCCGAACGCGACCCCCAGTGCATGTCCGCGTCGCGAAGTCGAGACGCCTCGTCGGAGCACTTCCCAAAGCGTTGTCAGCATCACACCGTTGCTCATCCCCAGCACTGCGCCGTGTGTGATGACGACGAGGGTGACGATGCTTGGCGACAGCTTCAGCCAGATTGCGATCGCCACCGCTCCGGTGATGGTCGCCATCACGATCAACGGAAACACCAGCAGCGGCTTGAGCATTTTCGGTTGTGGCAAAAACCAGGCGACGATGATCGGCACGGCCGTCAGCCACTGATAAACCGCGTGAGGCAGGTTGGCCACCGTATCGCTGTTTCCCAAAGCTTTCAGCAGGTTGGCGTGCGTCAGTCCGACATACGACACCGGAGCGGCCAAGTAGAACAGGCACCAGAATCCCGCGAAGCAAAAAATGTTGCGTGCCTGCTGAGCCGGTGACAGCGGGCAATCGTCTTCCGTCGGCGGGTTCGGTTCGGACATGCGGCACCTCGGCATTGGTTCGTGTTCCCTTTCTAACAGCAACCTCCGACGAGCGGCAGGCAACTGGCGGGGCGAATGGGGCAGCGGGTAAAAGTGCCCGACGAATCGAAGGAGACGACGAATGAGCAATCGAACCTACCGTGCGGGCATCATCGGACTCGGTTTCATTGGCGGAGGCGACCAAGTCTCCGGAGACCGATTGGGCCAGCGAGTCGCCGACTTGGATGGCAATCACCGCGAGGCATTCTCGAATCACCCGCAAGTGCAATTGGTCGCTGGCAGCAGCAGCGATGCGGGGCGTCGCGAACGGTTCGTTCAACGAACCAACGCGAAGACGTACGCCGATTGGCGGGAGATGCTCGCTCAAGAAAAATTAGACATCGTCGGCGTCGCGTCGTTTGCGTCGAGCCATGCGGAATTGACGGCGGCCTGCGCGGAGCGCGGCGTCCGCGCGATTCTTTGCGAGAAGCCGATCGCCACACGCCTGGCAGATGCCGAGCGAATGATCGCTGCCTGCCGCTCAGCCGGGAGTCTGTTGGTTATCAATCACAATCGACGGTTCCAATCGCAGTATCGCGAGCTGCAACTCCGCATAGCGGCTGGCGAAATAGGGGAACTCACTGGTGTCTGGCTGCAATGGGGAACGGGGCGGCTCGGCAACGTCGGCACACACTTCATCGACGCGGCAATGATGCTGACCGGCCGCCGAGTTCAAGCTGTCTCGGCAACGCTCGATCTGACTGGCCGGCCCGATTGCCGAGGCTCTGAGTTCCGCGATCCGGGTGGCTGGGCGATGTTGCGGTTCGACAGCGGACTGATGGGGCACGTTCATGCTCCCGACAATCCGACCGGCCCGGTTGCGGTCGTCGTGCAAGGAACGCTCGGCCTCGTCCGCGTCTCTGGCGGAATCGCGGAGATCGAAACGTGGGCCGGTGACCGCGTTGTCTTGGCGCCGCCTGCAGCCGAGGCCGGCAGTTCGATGGATCAAGCGGTGCGCGAAATCGTCGGCTGGTTAGACAACGGGACGCCGGTCTGTTGCGAGGCCGAAGATTCCCGGCGAACTTTGGAAGTCATCGTCGCTTGTCATGCGTCACACGCTCGCAATGCGGCTTGGGTCGAGTTGCCTTTGGCCGGTGCGGATCGCGATCGCGAAATACGGAGCGGATAGCCGTAGGATGGGCACTCTTGCCCGTCCTCTTGTTTTGAAAACATGGACGGGCAAGAGTGCCCATCCGACAAAGGAGTTTCCCATGCCTGACATCGCTCAAATCAAACGCACGCTCCGTGGGCCGATGATTCCGGTCATCACGAATCTCAACGACGACCTCTCGATCGACCACGCCGCTATTCGTGAGAACGTGCGCTTCGTCGTCGATCGCGGTATCGTGCGCGGCCAAGGCGTGCTGCTGGCCGTCGGTGCCGGTGGTGATTTCCCGATGCTCACCCTGGATGAACGCATGGAGGCGGCCCACACGATCGTCAACGCCGCGAACGGCCAAGTTCCGGTCATCGTTGGTGCTCAAGATACGAACCCGACTGTCTCGATCGAGATCGCTCAATGGGCGGAAGAGATCGGAGCCGATGCCGTGCAGATGAGCGCCGGTTACTACTACGCCTCCAGCGAGGAAGACTGCCTGAGATACTTCCAAGCGGTCCACGACGCAACGAGCCGCATCGGAATCATGATCTACAACACGCATTGGGAGGGCTACAACCTTTCGCTCGACCAAGTCGCTCGGCTGGCTGAGTTGCCACGCTGCGTCTCGCTGAAATGGTCCACGCCCGACGGCGGCTATAGCTACGTTCGCGGAGTGCATCGCTTCGCCGATCGGTTCGCAGTGGTGGATAACCAGGGGCTCGCCGTGATGAATCACATCCTCGGCGGCACCGGCTTCATCACACACCTGGCGACGATCTGGCCGGAGCATCAAGTCGAAATGTGGAAACGCTTGGAAGCCGGCGACTATGTGACCGCTCAACGAATGCAGACCGAAGCCAAATGGACTTGGACCGATTTTCGCTCGAAAATGTGGGGCAGGACGGCGGCCGAAAGCCCAGTCGTCAAAGCGGCGCTGGAACTCTGCGGCCGACCGGGTGGGCCGAATCGGTTGCCGACGCGGTCTTTGAATTCTGCGGAACGCGCGGAGTTGCGTGAGTTGCTGGCACGGATTGGGGTACCGCATCTGACGTAGTTCGGACGCCTACGTCCGAACAATTGACCGGACGTAGGCGTCCGGTCTACGACGGCATCCACCTCGGACACTTCGACCTCACGAACTCAGCAAAGCGAGCAAATGCCGCATCCGTCGCACCGACATACGGCGGCAACAATCGCAACGGGAAGCGTGGGTCTTGCAGCTTCCAGAGCACCTTGTCGTAGGCCGAATCAATATGAGCGTTCGGTCCCACAGCAGCGATCAGTTCGTGGAAGATGGCGGCGATCTCCGAATACCGTTCGATGAGCAGCGGCAGATCGCGGCGACGTCCCGCCTCGAAGAATTCGTTGATCGCGGTCGCATTGGAAGCCAGCGACGCCAACAAGCCGCACTCGCCGAGTTGGCTGGCATACATGTAGCCAACCTCGCCGGGGAAATGTTGCAGTTGCGGAGACAGAGTCATCAATCCGCGCAGCCGATCCATTGAGTCAGTGCAGTTCTTCGTCCCAACGAAGTTCGGATGCGCCTCGGCCAGCTCGGCGTACAACTCTGGCGAGATCAGCCGCTTGGTCCGCAGCAGGTTGTAGTGCAGGAACTGGCAATCTCGGAAACGGCCGCAGACCTCTTGGAAAAATGTCCGCACTTCGTCGTCCGTGAGCGCTCCCCAACTCGGTAATGAGATCTGGAAGTGGCGTGCGCCGATTTTATAGGCAAGCTCGATCCGTTCGATGATCGTCGGCAGTGAGAGGCTGATGACGCCAATCATCGGCTCGGCCCCACCGGCCCGCATGGTGTCGTGAAAGACGCGTGTGATCTGTTTGAACTGCCGATTGCTGACCGCGTGCCCTTCGCCCGCTGTGCCGAAGACGTAGAGGTGCTTCGTCGTCTTCAGCATCCGCTGGACTTCGTCGACGAACAGGTCTTCAAGGAATTCGTAACTCTCGCTCCAAGGCACGACGCAGGTGCAGAGAATGCAGGCGGGGTAGCGTTTCATGAAAGGGAACTCCAAATGGATTGGAACAGAGAAGCAAGCTGGTACGAACCGCAGGGCGCTAGCTCAGATGATTCATGGCTTCGTAGCCGAAGTCGTCAGACTTCGGTGCGGTGTCACAACATGCATCCGAAATCTGACGATTTCGGCTACGGCAGGCTGCCACCGAATTATCCCAGGCGATGAATAATCCAGGCTAGCGCTCTGCGGCTGATCGAAAAACTCTCGCGGCGTCGTTCCTTAGCTCTTTCTTCCCAAAAGCCGGTCCAGCGAGTCACCGGTCTGAACGATCAACGCTTCGGGATGAAACTGGTATGGATGGAAGTACTCGAAGGTCAGATAGCCTTGATAGCCGGTCGCGTCGAACGCATCGAGCAGCGCGGGCCAGTTGGTTGTGCCGTCAAGCAGCGGGCGAAACGACTCGAGCGAATGGTCAGTTCCCTTCTTGGTGAACTCTTTGAGATGCACGTTCTTGATTCGCTTGCCGAGGATGCTGACCCAGTGTTCGGGATACTGAAACAGCGCGATATTGCCGGAGTCGAAATGGACGCGGACGTACTCGGATTTGAAGCTGTCCACGAAATCGGCCATTTCGCCGGGAGTCATCAAGTAGCCGTTGAAGAAGATGTTCTCGATGTTGAGATGCACCTTCAGCTTCTCAGCGGCAGGGAGCAACTTCCGCACAGCCTCACGAGCGCGCTTATCGCAAACATCGTTCGGGACCGGATCATGGTCGGTGCGCCACGGAATGCAGACTGCTCCGGGGACGACGAGTAAGTTCCCGGTGCCCAGATCGTGCGCCGCCTGGGCCATCATCCCGGCGAGTTCCATGCCGCGTGCCCGCTTCTCCGCATCGTTGCTGACGAGCGGATAGGGCCAGAACAGGAACGAGCACAAGCCACTGATCGCGATGCCGATCTTGTCGGCCATCGCCCGAATCTTCTGAAAGTCTTTCGTTCCCGATTTCGGAGAGAGGTCGCTATCGAGGTCGTAGTTCAATTCGATGCCGTCGAAGCCCGCGTCCTTTGCGACTTGCAAACACTTTTCGAGCGACCACAAGTTCGGATAGGGAAACGCCCAGAGGTTGATCGACTTCTTCATGTTGTATTTCTTGGAAGGCACCGGCTTGGCCTGCGCAGCGGCTGTGTCGACCAACGCCAAATCACCGCGCGGTTCAAACGCGGCGGCCAACGACGAGCCGATCGCGAAGGCTCCACCGGTCAGCGCGGAGCTTAGTACGGAACGACGAGAGAATTCGGAGGATGGCGAGGACATCAAGACTTCCTTTCATTCGCGATCAAGCGGGAATCGGACGCATCACGGGAGGATGTTCGGGAAATTCGACGTTGGCGTAGATCTCCACCAACGGCAGCGAAATGCTCAGCGAGGGCAACTCAAGACTGGCACTCAGACCCCGCGCATCGTTGACGTTCCAACCGCCGTCGGCAGCTCGGCAGAATCGCTCGATGATCGGTTGATGTTGCGAGACCAACAACACCTCTCGCAGCGATGGGATCTTGCGGTAATGGTCGAGCTTCGTCGTGCGGTCGTACATCTCCGTCGAATCCGACAAGACCTCGACCAGCAACGTGGGATTGGTTGCGGTATCGCCGTCGAATGTCTCCAGCGGGCCGCAGACGACGGTGGCGTCCGGGTAGGTGAATAAGCCTGTCGCGGAAATTAAAACTCGCAAGTCGCTGTCATAGACTCGGCAAGTGCTGCCCTTCAGTCGCGAGCCAAGAGCGATGACGATATTTGCCTTCAGCAAGCTGTGAGCGGGAGACCCACCCGCCATCGCGAACATTTCGCCGGCGAAGTATTCGCTTTTGAAGTCGGCGGCTCGTTCGGCTCGGAGATATTCGTCCGGCGTGAGAAACTTGACTGGCTGTGGCAGCCCCATGACTCGGTTCCTGAGGTGGTCCGTGGGATCTAAAGACGGAAACGATACTCGCCATTGTTCCGTCGAGTCTGGCGAGTGGCAACGCACCGCTTGTCGCCATTCGCGGCTCTGATGACAATCTTCCGCCGACTTTGCCAGTGTTTGCCCACCTCATCCCGCGAAAGGAATTCATGACGACTCCCACCTTCATTTTCGACGTGCATCTCGACCTCAGCATGAATGCTCTGGAATGGAATCGCGACCTGCGTTGGTCGCAGGAAAAGATTCGCCGCTGGGAACAGAACATGAAGGACAAAGTGGACCGCGGGAATACGACGGTCTGCTTTCCGGAAATGCGACGCGGCAACATCGGGCTGTGCGTGGGAACGCAGATCGGCCGGTACTCGCCGTACTTTCATCGGCTGCCAGGTTGGAGTTCACCGGAGCAAGCGTGGGCTCAGACGCAGGGGCAGCTTGCGTGGTATCGCGCGATGGAAGAAGCGGGAGAACTCGTGCAGATTCGGACGAAGGCGCAGCTTGAAGCGCATCTCGATCTGTGGTTGAAATCGCCGCCGTGTGATGACGGCACGCCGTACATCGTCGAATCAAGGAAGAAACAGACGCCTCGTCCGATCGGCTACATCCTCAGTCTGGAGGGAGCCGACTCGATGATCACGCTCAAGCATCTAGAGCGCAGCTATGCCGACGGCCTGCGAGCGCTCGGCCCGGCCCACTATGGACCAGGAAGGTACGCCCATGGGACGGACTCGGATGAGCCGCTCTCTCCGCAGGGTAAAGAGTTGATCAAAGAGATAGAGCGGCTGGGGATCATTCTCGACGTCACGCACCTGTGCGATTCGGCCTTTTGGGATGCGATGGACTGCTACAACGGCCCGCTGTGGGCCAGCCATCAAAACTGCCGCACGCTGGCCCCGTGGAATCGGCAATTTGCAGACGACCAAATTAAAGCGGTGATCGAACGCGGCGGAGTGCTCGGCATGGCGTTCGACGCAATCATGATGATCCCCGGCTGGACGCATCTCCGCAGCAAGCCGTCCGACTTCCAATTGAAGATCGAACGCATCTGCGAGCACGTCGATCACATCTGCCAGATGGCCGGCAATTCAAAACACGTCGGCATCGGCACGGACCTCGACGGCGGCTACGGCACCGAGCAAACGCCAATGGACATGAACTCGATCGCCGACCTGCAATCGCTGCCGGCTCTGTTGACGAAGCGGGGGTACTCGCCGGAAGACATCGACGGGATCATGTACCGCAACTTCGTGGACTTCTTGCGAAAGACTTGGAAGTAACGAGGCTGTCGACAACCACCGTGACCTGTTCTGGCGAGCGGGGTAGCGTCAGCCCCCCGGTGTATTCGGTGCGGGACCGGGGGCCTGACGCCACCCCGCTCGCCTTTACCTTGAGGGACTCTCATGCAAAGCAAAGCCACGACCGTCGCACAGTACCTCGCCGAATTGCCGGAAGATCGCCGAGCGGCGATCGCGGCAGTGCGAGAGGTGATTCTCAAGAATCTCGTCAAGACGTTTGAGGAGGGGATGCAGTACCGCATGATTAGTTACTACGTGCCGCATCGCGTCTACCCAGCGGGCTATCACTGCGATCCCAAGCAGCCGTTGCCCTTCACTTGCCTCGGTTCGCAAAAGAATTAAATGTCGCTCCATCTGGGGTGCGTCTACGGGTCGACCGAGCTGGCGAAGTGGTTTCATTCCGAATGGGCCAAGACTGGCAAGAAGCTCGACATGGGGAAGGCCTGCATTCGCTTTCGGAAGTTGGACGATCTCGCGCTAGACGTCATCGGAGAGACTCTTCGCCGCGTGTCAGCGAAGAAGTTCATCGCGTATTACGAGTCCGCGATTATGAACTCGCGTAAGCGAACCGCTAAACCGGCGGCAAAGACCGCAACCAAAAAGAAAACTCGCGGCGAGAAAAAAGGAGCTGGCAAAAAATGAAAGGCGGAAAATGAAGGCCGTTGGTCGGCTTCATTTTCCGCCCTCCATTTTTCGCCAGCGAGTTCGAATCGCGCTTCTCACTGTCCAGACACGCGAATGTTTCGGAAGTCGAGGTTTGTCGTCGGATCGTGCCCTTGCAGGCTGAGATGGCCACCCTCGAGTCGCAGTCCTTCGCGAGCGTTACCGCTGGCGTGAGGCTTGCGCTCGTCGGTCCAGTCGGTGATGGGAATCCCGTTGACCCAGGTGGCGAAGGTCGGGCCGTGAGCGACCAGCGTGAGAGTCGTCCACTCGCGATCGTTCGAGACCACGAACCGCGCGGCTTGGCGACGGAAGATCGCGCCCGTACCGAAGTCGGCCGGTTTTGTGCGGTCGCCATTTTTGATGCCGTTTTGGATTTGGAATTCGTAGCCGGGATACGCTCCCTCTTTGCCCGGCATGCCGCGGAAGAAGATGCCGCTGTTGAGCGCGTCCCCATTCGTTTTGACTTGAGCTTGCAGGACGAAGTTGGCGAACGTCGCTTCGGACTCCCAATAGCCCTGCCCGTTGGTGACGTGGATCGCGCCGTCGATCACTTCAAACTTGCTCTTCGATCCGGGCACCTCGCGCCAGCCGGCGAGGTCTTTGCCGTTAAACAAATCCTTCGTGCCGAGCGGCTTCACGAACACGTTGCGAAACTTGACCAGCCCGGAATTCATTTGCAGCCCGATAAGACCAGACTTCAACGGCTTGTCGGTCTTGTCGGTGAAGTCGAGCACCTCTTCGCCATCCAGCTTCACGACGACTCGCGGCCCTTCGGCTCGGACATGAAACGTCTTCCACGCCTCTTCGCCGGAGACTTCTTTCGTCGGCTTCTGCCGCTTCACGAAGCTGCCGGTGTTGAAACCCTGCGGGTGCGTGTCGCAGATGTTGAGCTCATAGCAATCGACTCCCGGATCGGTCGGCACGAACGGGGTTCGCAAGAAGACGCCGCTGTTGCCCCCCTTGGCCATCCAGAAGTCGCATCGCAGTTCGTAGTCCGCGAACGGCACTGAGGTCAGCAGCAGTCCGGGCTTCGTCCCTTTGTCCGCCGTAATAACACCATCGGTCGCCGACCAATTCACGTCACTATTCGCCTTCCAACCGAAGAGCGTCTCGCCGTCAAAGAGTTGAACCCAGCCATCGGCGATCTCGTCGGCGGAGAGCAGCGATTTTGGTGGCTGCAGTGATACGGAAGCGTCGGTCGGTTTCTTGTCGGACTGAACCGCGACCGCATCTGTCGACTTGGCCTTGTCGGAATTTGAGTCGGCCATCGTCTCATTGAAGGCCACGACCGGGTTTTTCGGAGGCTCGCTACTTGTGCAGCCAACGAAAAACCCAACGACACAGAGACAGGTAATCATCAACGCTCGCATGAAAAACTCCTTGCGGATTCGAGATCGCTCAAGCCATTTGCACTTCGACAGGAATGCGCATGCCGTCAGCCCTTTGCTTGGCCGACAGATAATTCAGTCGTTCAAACCCAATGACCCGTCCACGGCGATCCTTCATCAGAACGACATCGTCAGCCGTTTCCTCACAGATGACTTCCTTTTTGGGATCATCGAACCAGACCGTCAGCGTATTGCCTTCGCGGTCGAAATAGACCCTTAGCTTGTCCATTTGAGTTTGCCTTTCTTGATCCGCTTAGTGAAGTACGCTGTCACAACAAACCTCTCCTCAGAGGGACTGGGAGCCGTTACTACGCATACAAAAAGATCACGAGCGGCTTTGTAGTACAAATGCACTTCCACGTCGTTTTCACTCTCAAAAATCGCGACCGGAGATTCCAAGCAACTGCGAACGTCTTTCTCATGGCCCGCCATTGCCGGATGTTTGAATCGTGTGATCTCTCGCCAACGGTCACGAGTCAGAAACACTCGGTCACCCAGAGGCGTCGTGACGGTGAAGATTCGGCGTTGAGCCATCGTGGGTTGAGTCAGTGCTAAATGGGTGGAACCGCCGCAGACGCAAACTGTTGGTCACGACGAGCACGCTGCTGGCGGACATGGCGGCAGCGGCGAAGCCCGGTGGCAGGATGATTGCGCCGAATGCCGAAAGCAACCCGGTTGCCAGCGGGATCGAGACCACGTTGTAGGCGAATGCAAAGAACAAGTTTTGACGGATGATGCTCAGCGCACGGCGAGCCAACTCAATGGCATGAGCGACCGCTCGCGGGTCGCTGCCGACGAGTGTCACGTCAGCGGCTTCGATGGCGATGTCGGCTCCGGCACCGATGGCGAAGCCGACGTCCGCGGACGCCAGGGCAGGGGCGTCGTTGACTCCGTCGCCGATCATGGCCACTCGGCGGCCGGTCGCTTGCAGCGAGTGGACGACGTCGGCCTTCTCCGTCGGCAAGCGTTCGGCCTCGATCAATGTGATGCCGAGCTTGTGGGCGACGTTTTTCACAACGGCCAGACGATCGCCGCTGACGAGACCGGTGGTGACATGCAGATGGCGCAACGCCAGCGTCGCATCGGCCGCGGTCGGTCGGACTCGGTCTTCGGCGGCGAGCGCGCCGAGCGCCTGCTGGCCGCATGCCACAAAGAGGGGTGTGCGGCCGAGCGATTCGATTCGAGCGGAAAGGCGAGTGAGCGGTACGGCGCTAGCCGCCGGTGTTTCGTGAGGGAAACTGGATTCCGAGTCACCGGTGGCTAGCGCCATGCCGCTCAGCGGAGACACTGCAGAGCTTGCCCCCTCCGCTCGCCTGTTGCCGGACTGCTGCAACCATCGCCAATTTCCAACTAGTACCGTCGAGCCTTCAAGCTCCGCCTTCAGTCCCAAGCCCGGCTCGGAATGCACATGATCCGGTGTCGCTTCGAGCGAAACGGACTCCTGCTTCGCGAGCGCCACCACCGCTCGTGCCAGCGGGTGGTTCGAAGCGGACGCGATTGTGGCCGCGACGCGCAACAACTCGGCGCGACTGGTTCCGTCGTACGGAAGGACATCCACAATCTCCGGCCGGCCTTCGGTAAGCGTGCCCGTCTTATCGAACAACGCGATCTGCACGGACGCAGTTCGTTCGAGGGCCACGCCATCTTTGAAGAGCACGCCAAGTTCCGCCCCTTTGCCCATCGCAACCATCACGGCGGTCGGAGTCGCCAAGCCCAAAGCACACGGGCACGCCACAACCAACACGGCGACGGCTCGTGAGATCGCCGTGTGAACGTCGGCGTGAGTCAGCCACCACAACAGAGTCAGCACGGCAATCGCCAGCACGATCGGCACGAAGATCCCGGCCACCCGATCTGCCATCCGTGCAATCGGCGCTTTGCTCCCTTGAGCATCTTGCACCAACGCGGCGATCCGCCGCAGCGCCATCTCGTCGCCAACACGTTCGGCGCGGAAGCGAAAGCTGCCCGATTGATTGACCGATCCGCCGAGCACTGAGTCTCCCACCTGTTTGCGAACTGGCAGTGACTCTCCGGTGAAGCTGCTTTCGTCGATCTCGGTGACACCGGCCAGGACGACGCCATCCACAGGAACACGCTCCCCCGCGCGAACCAGTACGACATCGCCAACGACAACTTGATCGACTGGCAAATCGACTTCGGTTTCTTGCGTCAGCAGTCCCGCCGATGAGCGGAGCACATGCGCCGTGGCCGATTGCAGATTCAACAGACGGCCAATCGCATCCGACGCTTTCCGTCGCGCCCGCGCTTCGAGCGTCCGCCCCAGTCGCACAAAGACGACGATCAGTACGGCGGCAGTGAAGTCCGATCCGCACTGGCCGCTCATCTCAGGATGGCCGAGGTGACTGAATCCCGATTTCACGAGTTCACCGAACGACCAAGCTCCGGCGAGGTAGGCGGAACCTGCTCCCAGAGCGACGAGCACATCCATGTCGAGCGCCGCGTGTCGCAGAGACCGGGCCGCGTTGATGAAGAACTCTCGGCCGTTTGTGAACAACACCAATGTCGCCAGCAACATCATCCAGACCGGTGCGAATGGCACAGACTCGACGAAGTACGCGAGCAGGACAACCGCCAACGCGAGTGCGGCCGGTCGGGCAAAGTCACGCAATCGAAACGTGTCGGCAGCATTGCCGAGCAGATTGCTCGAATCGATCGGGCCCGACAGCAGGCTCGCGCGATAGCCGACGGCTTCGACGGCCGCGATCACCTCCGATGGCGGATCATCGGCGTGTTGAATCCGAGCTTCGTTCGTCGCCAAATTCACCGCCACCTCGGTCGCGCCGGGCAGTTTGCGAAGCGCCGACTCAACCCGCGCGACACAACTGGCACAGTGCATCCCCTCAATGCGAAATCGCGTGGTGTGAGTCATGGAGGTCGAGGCTTTCTGACGCGGTGCGAACGAAGTCACTCGGCACGAATTCGCAGGCGGCGGAATTGGACTTCGTAATCTTCCGACTGAAGTCCGATGAAGCCTTCCGCCACATCGCTCGGTTGGCTTTCGCAGACCTTCATCCCGTTCAAGAGGGCGGTCAGCTTTCCGGCCTTCGACACGATCTCCAGCGCGTTCCATTCACTCGCTGGTTTCCTCGCCGACTCGCGTGATGCTCCGTCATCAACGATTTCAAACTTGGCCGCGCCGCCGTTCTCCTTGATCGTGGCCAAATCGGCGAACCGGCCTTGCACCTCCAGCGACTTCGGCCACTGCTTGTGCGGTTCGTTGATGTAGATCATCACGCCGGTGTTCGGGTTGAAATTCTTCGAGGCCGCTTCGTCGGTGGGCGGAGCAAATCGCAACTCCAGCCGCAGCGTGAAGTCGGCGAACTTCTCGTTCGAGTACAGGTAACCCTTCGGCTTACCCGTGCAAACAATCGCGTCGTGGATCGAGGACCATGTAGCAGGTCCTCCTTGCGGCGGTTTGGCGAAGAAGGGATCGAAGTCCTCCAGTGATAACTTGCGAAAACCATCCTCCAACGTGAATTCGCCATCAGCCAGCGTTTCGACACTCCAGGGAGCGGGTGCTGCCGGTCGGGCGTCGGCTGGCGTTGGAGTCACGCCCGCAGCAGGGGAGGGAGCCGGCACAGGAGCCTCGGCCGAGCAGCCCAAGGTCAGCAGCATGAGGGCTGCCGTCGTGAGTGCTGCATCGCGACGACGCCAAACGTGTGTTGCGGACATGGGGCGACTCCTGATCAACGGGCGCTCGATTTCTTGCGCGGTTGTTTGCGGGGTAATTTCTGTTTTGCTCTGCGAGCGATCGCTACGGATCGCATCGCCCAGACTCTCAGTTCTTCGGAGTCATCCAGCAAGTCGGGCGGGACTTCAAAGTACGACATCGTCGTCGGCCGATCTGGAAACGGCTTGAAAGCGTCCATTCCGCGAGCCAGGTACTCGCCACGATTTCCGTCATCCACTTTGAACCACAGCCGATCGAAGGCCACGATCCCAAAGAACTGATCGCCAGAGTAAAGCCCGATGCCGCCAAACATCCGGCGTGCTCGAAGGCTCGGCACGACTCGTCCCAAGCGTTCGACGACTTCGTCAGCGAAATCTGAGTTCATGCTCATCAAGGCATTGTTTGAAACTCGTCGCAACGGTGACAAGTCACTCGCGGGCGATACGATGCCGCCCGTTCTTGTATCGCCTGACGCTCGGTTGTTTTGGGAAGGCCGGGCTTCTTCCGTTCCAATTCTGGCTCTCCGCCATTCGTGTTGAAGACGAATTCGTGAGCCGCAAGGCGCTAGCCGCGGGTCGAGGAAAAGGACCCGCGGCTAGCGCCTTGCGGCTCACATGGCACCGAAATCAACACAAATGGCGGAGAGCCCCAAATCTTCAAAGAGAGGCCCGACATGCGTTGTCTCCTGCCGATGCTGTTGATCGCAACCAGTTGCTTTGCGATGTCTTCCATATCCCACGCCGCAGACCCTGCTCCGAAATATGCCGAGCATCAAGACCTGTCGTACTTCCTCAATGCGAGCGGCCAAAAGCAACCGATCAAGTCACCCGCCGATTGGGCCAAGCGGCGCGAGCACATTGCCGCTTGGATGCAGACGGTCATGGGACCGCTGCCCAAGCCTGAGAAGCCGGTGCCGCTCGATATGAAAGTCGAGGAGGAAGTCGCGGTTGGCGAACTAACTCGCAAGAAGATTAGCTATCACACCGACTCGACTGAGCGGCGAGTGAAGGCGTTTCTGTTCCTGCCGAAGACGGACAATAATCCGACTCCGGCGATCCTCTGCCTGCATCAAACGACAAACATTGGGAAGTCGGAGCCGTCTGGATTGGGAGGCAGTCCGAACCTGCACTACGCGCTGCATCTGGCTCAGCGTGGTTACGTGACGCTCTCGCCGGACTATCCGAGTTTCGGCGAGTACCCGTTCGACTTCGCTCCGGCTCACGGCTACACGAGCGGCAGCATGAAGGCGATCTACGACAACATCCGCGCCGTCGATCTGCTGCAATCACTGGCCGAAGTCGACAAGGAGAGCATCGGTTGCATCGGCCATTCCCTCGGCGGGCACAACACGATGTTCACGGCCTTCTTTGAGCCGCGCATCAAATGCCTGGTCTCGAACTGCGGCTTCACTCGCTTCCATAAGTACTACAACGGGGCGCTCAAAGGCTGGACGAGTTCTCGTTACATGCCGCTGATCAACAGCCGGCATCACAACAGCCCGGACGAGGTTCCGTTCGACTTCCCGGAAATCGTCGCGAGCTTTGCCCCTCGACCGTTCCTCGCCAGCAGTCCGATCGGCGACAGCAACTTCGAGGTGAGCGGAGTGAAGGATTCGATCGCGTCCGCGAAGCTGATCTACGACCTGCTCGGCGCGCCCAACGCACTGCAAGCCAACTATCCGAATTGCGCTCACGACTTCCCGGAAGACGTTCGCAAAGTGGCCTACGAGTTCTTCGACAAGCATCTCAAGCAGTAGCCGGCGGGAACCAGCGCCGCAAAATGCCAACAATCGCCGTGTCCGCTCTCTGTGAAAAGATCTCGACCGGCGAATGCCCTTTCAGCCGGGCCAGCCACAACGTCAGTGCAAAGCAGCCCACGCCGATGGCTCGGTTCGGCCAGGCGCTCAATTCCCATTGGCCGGACCACGTCCACTGCCAGGCGTTCGAGAACGGCAGCAGGTACGGGATCGGCCATTGATCATTGTCCGTGCCGCGCGAACCGATCACGTCGCACAGCAGGTGGAGATGAAACATCAGACACGCCAGGAGTGTCGTCTTCCAACTCCCTTTCGAAAGCCAAAACGCGCCGGCCGTGACGAGCGCGGCAAAGCCGAGGTTATGACACAGCGTGTGGTGATAGTTGCTGTGCCAGAACAACGGCTGGTCCCAACCGCTTGTGATCCAGTTCTCAATCGAATAGCCGAAGCCGTCGATGTCCGGAATGACTCCGGCCAACGTGACAAGGATTCGATCTCGCCGAGTCTTCGTCGTCGCGTCGGCCGCGATCCAACTGATGAGAAAGTGAGTTGGCGGGATCATTGAGTCGCCTTTTGCGTTCATTTTTCGCCAGCCGCGTAGCGGCCAGGAGGAGCTGGCTGAAAATGAAGGGCGAAAAGTGTGGACCGCGCAATTTCGCTGAGGCGGACCAATCCGATTGAAGTCATCCCAAGCGATGCCTTTTGTCGAGGTACGCCGCTAGGAACGGCGAGTAGCCTTGCTTGGTGTTTGCCAAATTGTAGCTGATCTTCCGCTCGTGACAGTCGTCTTCTAATCGCTGTGTGAAGGCTTGGATGCGTTCGAGATATTTCTTTCGCAGCGACTTCGGATTCACGACGACTTTGCCCGCACCTTCCATGTCTTGGAAACGCGTGATTCGATCGAACGGAAAATTTAATTCCGCGTCGTCGAGCGTGTGAAACGCGATCACTTCGTGGTTGTTGTGCCGGAAGTGTTGCAGGCCGCTGGCGACGTTGTCTTCGTTGTCGATCAGATCGCTGATGACGATGACCAAGCCACGCCGCTTCATCCGCTCGGCCGCTTCGTGCAGGACCGTTCCGCAATCGGTCTCGCCACCCGGTTCGACACCATCGAGCGCATCGAGAATGCGGCGGTACTGCGTCGGATGCGCCTTCGGTGGGATGTAGGTGCGGACTTTCGTATCGAACAGCATCAACCCCACCGCGTCATTCTGGCGAATCAGCAGGTACGTCAATGCCGCCGCCAGATAACTACCCCATTGCAGCTTGCTCAGCCCTTGATCGCTGGCCGTACCTCCCTTGCCAAAGTCCATCGACTTCGAGCAGTCCAACAGGATCGTGGCTCTCAGGTTGGTCTCGTCTTCGTACAACTTGACGTAGTACTTGTCGGTGCGCGCCACGACCTTCCAGTCGAGCATCCGCATCTCATCCCCCGGCGTGTACGACCGGTGATCGAGATACTCGACCGAGAACCCGTGGTACGGACTGCGATGCTTGCCGGTCAAAAAGCCTTCGACCACTTGCTTGGCAATCAGTTCGAGATTGCCAATGCGAGCGAGGCCAGCGGGATCTAAGTAGGACATGACAGAGCCTCGGCAAACGACAAAACACAAAACCGAAATTGAGAACGCTAATCGTCACTAATCTCCGCTGATCGGGATTCGCGAAGATCAGCGCAGATTAGAGTTCTGACTTTGTCTTCTACTCCGGTTCGCGGATGACCTCGAACAGCTTCTCGACGATGTGATCGGTCGTGATGCCATCGCTTTCGGCCGCGAAGCTGGTGACGAGACGGTGGCGGAGAACCGGCTTGGCGATCGCGCGGATGTCGTCGCCGGAGACGTGGACTCGGCCGTCGAGCAGCGCGTGAGACTTCGCGGCCAGCAAGAGCGCCATGCACGCGCGGGTGCCGGCTCCCCAGGTGAGATACTTCTTGACGAAGTCGGGGGCTTCGTCGGTCTTTGGCCGAGTCGCACGGACCAATTGCACGGCATAGGCGGAGACGGACTTGCCGACCAGCACCTTCAAGACGACTTGTTGAAGTCGCACGATTTCGGTGCGGTCGAGCATCGGTTGCAGCTTGGGCAACTCGCCGGACGTCGTCGTCTCGGCGACTTTCAGTTCGTCTTCGTAGGAGGGGTAATCGACCAGGATGCGGAACATGAATCGGTCGAGCTGCGCTTCAGGCAGTGGGTAAGTCCCTTCCTGTTCGATCGGGTTCTGTGTGCCGAGCACCAGGAACGGTCGCTCTAACGGAAAGTCTTGGCCTGCGATCGTGACCTTGTATTCCTGCATCGCTTGCAGCAGCGCGGCCTGCGTCTTGGGGGGCGTGCGGTTGATTTCGTCGCCCAGCAGAATGTTGCCAAAGATCGGGCCCTTCACGAATTTCATGCGGCGATGCCCGGTCCCCTCTTCGGTCTCTAGGATTTCGGTGCCAGTGATGTCGGACGGCATCAAGTCGGGAGTGAATTGAATGCGGCTAAATTTCAGCGAAAGCAGATCGGCAACGGTCGAAACCATCAACGTCTTGGCCAAACCGGGGACGCCTTCCAACAAGCAGTGTCCGCGAGAGAACAGCGCGATCAGAATCTGCTTGAGCACATCTCCCTGCCCGATGATGACCCGCTCCAATTCGCGAGTCATCTTGTGATACGCGGCCGTGAGTTCCTCGGCCGCGCGGAGGTCGGCGTCGTCCATTCGTTCGTTGCCAGAGTTCTTCTGCATCATTGGTCCTCGGGGTGGGCTGTCAGGGGGAGGGTGTGGTCGTGCAAACGCGGCAACCGGTAGGTCAAACGGAGAGGTAGGCTAACCCCAACGCCGGACGAGTCAATTCACCGGGCGGTGCTGCGAGCCGCGAGTGATTCCCAATCGAGAACCAGTTGGCCGCCGAGTTGCTGGTGCTGCTGTTTCCAATTCGTCAGCAGGTCCAGGCAAGCGTGGTCGATGATCGACACCTCTTCGACGTGAATGTGAATCGTCGCGTTGGCGGGAAGCGACTCCAGCACGCTCGCCAACTGCGGGACTCGGAAGAACGTGGCGGTTCCGCGCAGATGCAAGTTGACCGTGCGTCCGTCGGGTGAATTGTCGCGCCGGATTTCCAAATGCGAGAGCGTGTGCAGCAACCAGCCGGTCGCGAGCATCAGGCCGCAGACCACTCCGGTCAGCAGATCGGTTAGCACGATCAAGGCGACGGTGGCCACATAGATCAACACTTGAAAGCGTCCGTACTTCACCAACTCTCGTGTGACTCCGAAGTTCATCAGCTTGACGCCGGTGTAAACCAGGATCGCCGCCAGCGCGGAGGTCGGAACTTGTCGCAAGACTCCAGTCAGCAGCGTCACCGCCAGCAACAGCCAAACGCCGTGCAGGACCGCCGACCATTTGGTTCGTGCTCCGGCTTCGACGTTGGCCGAACTGCGGACGATCACGCCGGTCATCGGGAGTGCTCCAAGGAATCCGCTGAGCATGTTGCCCAGACCTTGCACCGCGAGTTCTCGGTCGTAGTTCGTGCGGAGTGTCGGTGTCATGCGATCCACGGCCGAGGCACACAGCAAGGTTTCCGCACTGGCGATGATCGCCATCGCCGCACTTGCCGCGAGCATCGTTCGCCAGTCGTGCCAGGTTTCAAGCCCCGCGATCGACGGCCATTGAACCGCGTCCAGTAATCGTTCGGGCAAATCGACTCGTTTCACCGCAAGCCCAGCGAACGCCGCGACCAACGAGGCCACGATCACCGCCACCAGCGGGGCGGGGACCATCTTCAGCTTCTTCGTAACGATCGACTTCCAAAACATCAGAATGAGCAACGACACCGCCGCAACGATCGCCGGACCACTCACTCCGGTCGAAGTGACGGCTCCGTTCCAGGCCGCTTGCGGAATCCCGACCAAGTTCTTGACGCCGACGCCGAGCGGTTTGCCATCCAGCATGATGTGGAACTGGCTGCCAAAGATCAGCACGCCGATCCCCGACAGCATCCCTTGAATCACCGGTGGCGAGACCGCTCGGAACCACTGTCCGAGTTTGAAAATCCCTGCCAACAATTGAATGACTCCGGCGAGCAAGACGATCAGGCCGACCTTTTCATATCCGTGAATCCGAGCCAACTCGTAGACAACAACACTCAGCCCCGCCGCTGGACCACTGACCTGCATCGGGCTGCCCCCCAGAAACCCGACCAGCACTCCGCCGATGATCCCCGTGATGATGCCGACGCTCGCCGCCTTCTCTGGCGGAACGCCGGAGGCTAATGCGACGCCCATGCACAGCGGCAGCGCCACACGACAGACGACGATCGAAGCCAGCAAGTCGGCCGCCAGATTTCCTGAGCGGTGTTCGTTGCCGGAATCAACTGGCGCAGCGGAAGGAACGGAGTTGAATTGGGCCATGGTCGACTTTCTTGGTTAAACCGTATTTGCGAGCCGGGCGGCGTCAGCCCCCGGACGATTCTGTTCGACTGTCAGTAGTCCGGGGGCTAACGCCCTCCGGCTCGCCTGGGACTTCGTGTTCGTGTTGATTCTCATCATCCTGTGTTGGAGCTTCCGGCTCCGAGGACAGCCCCTCGCGATGACCGAGCAATTCGATCGCCGCTCGGTAGCGCGAGGCGATGCTGTGTTGAGGCAGCAGTCCTCCTAGCAGGATGAATGCGGAGAGCGTCAGCACTGCGAATCGCTCGTGCGGGCCGATGCGGAGCGAGACGGTCGAGACGTGCCGCGTGCCTGTGAAGAGTTTGAGGTAGGCTTGCACCACGGCGATGCCGTTGAGCGCCGCCGCGATCACGACGGCCACGCCGACGTGAGGATACGTCTCGACCGCCCCGTCCACGAGCAGTTCGGCACCGATGAAGCCCACCGTGCCGGGGAAGCCGACGCTGGCGAGTCCCGTCAGCAGAAAGCAGACTGCCAGCGCGGGGGCATGGTCGTACAAGCCTTGATGTTCGGTGAGCAGCAGCCGACCGCGTCGAGCTTCCAAGGCTCGTAGCGTCAAACCAAAACCACCCAGCGACAGCACGACCGAGAACCAGACACACAACGCGCCGGTCAGCCCGATGGGAGTCACAACTTCCAGCCCCACAAAAACCAGCGCCGAGTGACTGAGGAACAGAAACGCAAAAAATCGCCGAGCATCCCGGTGCACCAATGACATCCCGGCCGCATAGACCGCCGTCGCAAGCGAGATTACTCCCATGCTCCGCAGCACCCAATCGGGCGCGATCGGCAGGACGAGTCGCGCGGTGGCGTAAGCTCCCGTCAACGGGGCGGCGAACAGCACCGCCGTCCCCAAAGTGGCTCGCTCAAACAAGTCGGTCAGCCAAACGTGAAACGGAGCGATTCCGCCTCGGACGAGAATCGCTCCGAGTAGCGGTACGACCGCCCACAAGCTGTGAACTCGGCCGTCCCCTTCGATCTCCACCTCGGTCCAACCCGCGATCATCAGGGCGATGTAGGCGAGCGTGTATAACGAATAGACTCGCGTCGGTTGACCGCGCGATCGTAGTTCCAGCCACGGCGGGACAGTCCCGGCCGCCAGTAACGCGATCACCAGCCACGGCTCCTTGCAACTGAAGATCGCCAGCATGATCGCTTCCGAGATCAGCGTCGAAGCGAACGAGAATCGCCTCACCTTGGTGCCGAGCGTCGTCAGTGCCGTCAAGAAATACAGCATCGCCACCAGCGGCGCGCTGAGATGGTCGATCACTAACACTTCGCGACCGACCAAACTCGACAACACATGCCACGCATCGTCCGCTTGGATTTCCTGAGTCTGTCCAAAGTCGAGCCATTCAAAATCGAGCCACGCTCCGATCGTCGAGGCCAGGACCAGCCCGGAGAAAATCAGGCACCAACTCCGGCCTCGATGCGGATCGCGTGCCCGGCTGACAGCCAGCGCGCCGATCAGAGCCATCAAAATCGAGCCTTCCAGCCACGGCAAATGGAGGTCAGTCATAGCAACTCCTCCAGCGTGCTTGGTGGCGCGTCGTCACTCTCCACAGCAGATTTTTTTGTCCCGACAGGAAGTTCGTCCAACGCTGTTCGAGGGCGTCACAACCTCGGAAGAATTTCAGGACCGGAGCCACGATGTAGTCCGAAAGGCACGCATCCAAATATCCGCGTTGCAACGCCAGGCGATACATCCAGAGATGCGCCGTGTCCGAGAAACGCCGCTCCAACAAGCTCGTTCGAGTCGGCAAGCTTTCGCCAATCGCGTTTTCGAGGGTCCGGTAATCGTGCAGCAACGTCGGAGCACGCAAGAACTGCAACGTCCTCAAGCAGGCGTGACCGAGAATGTGAATCAGCGCCAGATAGCGCAGCCCAAATCCGATCTCGGCCACGATGATCCCAACCTGCGTCAGTGATGCGAACGACAGCGCGCACTTGATGTCTGTCTGCACGCGAGCGGCAAACGTCCCGAAGACGGCCGTCGATACACCCACCACCACGATGACCGCTCGGAGCGTCGGTGACGAATCGAGCAGGGCACTCACTCGCAACAGCAGGAACGCTCCGAGATGCACCGAGAGTGCGCCATAGAAAACGGCACTCGACGGCGTCGGGCCTTCCATCGCTCGCGGCAGCCAGCCCGAAAACGGGACCATCGCCGACTTGCCCATCGACGCCAGCAGCAGCAACAGGCCCACCGCCAGACACTGAGGTTCGGTCAACAGCGTCGTCCCCTCGGGCCAGTGCCCGACGCGGACCAGCTTGTCGAAATCACCTTCGCCCGTCAGGTGATGCAGCACGACCGAAGCCAGCAGCAACGCAGCATCGGAGAGCCGATACACGCACCAGACTCGCAAGCCGTTCTGCACCGGAGAGAGCCGCTCGTGATAAAACGCGACAAGCAGTGCGGATGACAAGCCGACCAACTCCCAACCGGTGAACAGCGTCTCGATCGTGCCCGCCAGCGAGGTCGTGATCATGCCCAGTACGAACAGCGAATAGAACACGAAAAACCGATTGAAGCCCCGCTCGCGGTGCATGTACCGAGCACAGAAGGCTCCGATCGTTCCGCACAGGAGAAACGTCAGAATCACAAGCGGGACGGACAGCCGATCGAATTCAAACTTGAAGACGAAGTGATAGTGTGGGATCGACACCCAATGCCCCAGCGGGATCGGAACATGCCGCATCCCCAGCCCGAGCATCATGGCCAGGACCGCAATCGCCGCCAGTAACCCCGTGACGATGGCTGCTTCAACGCACGTCACGATCGCCCGTTCGCTCAGCGGACGACCGCGCAGCGACGACAAACCAAGCACGCCAAACAGCGCGGCGGGCGCACCGATCACCGTCAGTCCTAGCACTCGAAAGATCAACTCTTTGTCGAACATGTGCGCAGCTTTCAAGGGAGGTCAAACCACGTCGGGAAATGTCCGCTGCGATGCAGCTCGGTCAAGACGTGCATCCAGGCAAAGGCGACGAAGAACCAGATCGCATCGAACACTCCGCGACGAAATGCGGAGCTTCCGATCTGGTGCTCGGCGCTTTCATGAAAGTGAGCGAATGAGGGAATGAGGGAATGAGCAGCGGAGTGACTTGGCGATACGCCAAATACACGTCGCCATGCCGTTCGGTGAGCCGGCGAGCTTCTGATGCGACGACGCTTGGGTAGTACGCCAGAAAGCCGAGCAGAACGATCAACGGAAACGTGACTGTGCAGGATCCCATTCCGACACCAACGGCTGCGACTGCACTAAAAAAGTACAAGAGATTTTGACACAACGAATAGGGGCCATCCGTGATCAAGCCCTCTGTCTTCCGACCGGCAATACTTCCGAGACACCACACCCGGCCAATGACTCCGACGCCCATCAGCAAGCAACCGGATGAAAACAAGGTGTGACCCACCAAGCTCGTTTCGCCCCAATGAGTTCCGACCACCGTAGCGGCCGACAGCCAGAAGGTGGCCAAAATGGCTGTCAGACGTTTTCGCAGGCGTTCGACATTCAGATTCATTACTTCGCCTCCTTTGTAGTTTGGGAATTGAAATCAACTGCTCTGTAGCCACGCTCGCCAGAACGTGGGCCGAGTCACCGACAAGCCCACGCTCTGGCGAGCGTGGCTACGAAACAATCTCCGCGAACTCCAGGTGCTCGCGCTGCCCGCGATACCAGTCGAGCGATGACTCGGCCTTGGGCAGCTCTGTGATGTCGGGCTGAAACGGGTGAAACTCACCCGCGCGATAAATCAAAATCTCGGACGACCTCGGATCCAGCAGAGCCAACTGGCTCCAACCGTTTTTCAAAATCTTGGCGACGAGCGGGTCGCGGTCCATGATTTGGAAAATGCCCTCTGGTTTGGTCTCGATCACGAACAGCAGTCGCACCGGTTCGTGAATCTCGACTCCCTGCCAAGGCAGGCCCGGACGCAAATCACTGGCAGCTCCATCCATCACTCCCAGCAGTGACGTCACGTTGTGAGGCAGCTTCGTCCCGCAGCCCCAGCCGGGTGAGTCGATGTACGAAAAGAAGTATTGCAGATTGATCCCTTCGCAGACCGGCACGACCGGAGCGAGGATGCGGCCCAGAATCGACAGCCGTTCGTCGTCCTGAGCCGGATCGTAGGACTGCATGAAGCAGCGGCGGTCGAGAAACAGTCCGCGCAGCCGATGACGTCGCCCGACGAAGCACACCGTATTTGTTGCGTTTCCGAATTCTGGTCGCGTCTGAGCGAGGTCTTCCGAGCGTCCTTCGACGTGCTCGTGCGCCGCCGCAAACGACAGGTTGAGCGGAGCCGACTGAAATCGGCGACAGCGTTCGTGAGCATTCCGCTGACAAACGATGTCGAGCGAGTCGCGTGCTGCTTCAAAATCGGCGAGATGCGACTTCGGAAGCAAATCGAGGTCGTAAAACGTGAGCGTGTCGCTGCAAGTGTTGTGCAGACCGCCAACGAAAAATGTCTCGGCGGGAATGTCCAAACCGCGCTGATACAGAATGGTGCGAACGCGCGGGTCGTTGAGCATCGCCGCCAGCGCCCGCGCGTTCGGCCCACCCGCTCCACCGGAGCAGGCTCCGCAGCCGTAGGCCGATTTGTGCGGGTTGTTCAGACAGAACGAGCCGTGCCCGAAGAAGAACAACAGCCGAGCAAAACCGGAAGTCAGCCCGATGTCTCGCAGCACTCGCTCGCCGATATTCGCCATCTCGTCGAGGCTGAAGCCGACATGATTCCCTTCGGGACCGGGCGTCGATTCGAAGCGTTCCAGTCGCAACCGTGTGACACGCGGAGCCTCCACGAATCGACCGACCGACTTGCGAATGCGGGCCGTCATTCGCGGAAACAACACGCGAGCGACCAACGGCACCGAAGCCAACACACCTAGGCCGGCCGTCAATACCGCACCGCGCGTGATGCTGCGACTGCCGATATGGACCGAGTGCGTTGCCGTGCCGATCGCACGTCGCGTCTTCGCTCGTCGCCGGTCGTCCTCTTCCAATGAGTAGACCACTTCCTCGGTGATCCAGTGCTGCGGCCGGACGACGATCGGACACAACGTCGAGAAGTGTGCATCGGCCACTCCGCGATAATAGATCGGCACATTGAAGAAGCCCGCCGTGCTGAAAGTCTCGGCATCCGGAACCACTTCCTCGATGTGGCGGCGAAACGACTCTTCGCGCGTGTCGATGCAAAAGCAGGCTTGAAAACAAGAACGCTGGTTGGCGAGCGGGGCGGCGTCAGCACTCCGGTTTTCAGTGGTCATCGAAAGCACCGGGGGGCTGACGCCGCCCCGCTCGCCAACTTTGCCGTAGGTGTTCCGCGTGTGAATCGCAATCGCATCGAGAGCCTGACGACGAAAACGACGTTCAAAGGCCAGATGAAACAGTCGGCGACGCTCGACCTCGGTGAAGCTCTCGATTTGCAACACGAGCGTCGACCAGTCAGCCTCGGTCAATCGGTGCAGAGCCACCGGACTGCAACCGAGAACCTGAGCGAGTTGGAAGACCAACAACGCTCGCCCTTAGACGGGAGGAGCATGATCGTTTCCGTTTCGCAGCGCGGCCGCCTTTCGTAACTCCGCGAGTGATCCGTGATAATCCAGCGACTCAGCCGCCACATGCGCCAGAGCGATGCGCTCCAACACGAACCGCACCGCGAGAAACTCGACCAGACTTCCGGACGGAGCCGACAAGGCCACGCGATCCGGGCGATCCTCCATCTGCCAGATCATCCCAGCCCAACCGCGCAGCGCCAGCAGACTGGCCGTGATGTAATCGTCCCTCTCGTCGTCGCCGACACCGAGCATCTCCAGCGACTCGCAAATCGAATCGAGTGGTCCGATGCCCGCCTGCTCCAAACGCGTGAGTTCACTCGACAAGCCAAGCATCCAGCGATCCGGCGGCCCGACCGGCAGGTGGTACACCTCGCAGAACGCGCGATAGAAACCGTGTTCGCGAACAGGCAACTTCCAACCGGCGAACCCCTGATCGGTGAACGCGGCACAGAATCGGATCAAGACTTCGTGAACCAGTTCGTCACTGTCGCGGTTCGTCGCGCGAAGCAAGACGTCACGATGCCGCGTGGGACAAATTGGCGAGCGGGGCGGCGTCCGCTCCCCGGTTTCGGTGGTCGCCTCAAGACACCGGGGGGCTGACGCCGCCCCGCTCGCCTGATTGCTCTTCTGCGTCCCTGCACGACACGCTCGCCATAGCAATCGAAGCGAAAAGGCTTCCCAGGTTTTGTCGCTCCAGTTCTCGATCGACGACTCGCCAAACCGCCGGATCAAGTCGTCGTGCAGATACTGGTCGTGAGTCGCATGTGGTCCGCTCCCACGGTGCGAATCGTCGCCGCCATCGCGCAGGTCACGCATGACCCAGCGCTTGGACTCATCGATGATCTTCCTGCGAGCCGTCGTTGGAGCATCTTCGCGGAAGTTCGTCAGCGCGTCGGTCTCGGCCACGAACCACTGTAACTCTTCGACAGGTCCGGTCTGCAACGGACAACGCAGCATCGCCAATCGGACCTCGAACGGCGTCGTGAGAGCGTCAATGCGAACATCCGCACGCTCGGCCAAGTCACGTCGCAGCACGACCGATAAGTCTTCCTCCCGAATTCGGCCACGAGCCATCTTTTCGCGATACCGCTCCT
Organism: Planctomyces sp.; assembly: GCA_005778115.1. Classification (GTDB taxonomy): domain Bacteria; phylum Planctomycetota; class Planctomycetia; order Planctomycetales; family Planctomycetaceae; genus SXKJ01. Next base: position 33,437 of record SXKJ01000357.1, read on the forward strand.
CGGACAAATACGGCTGCACGCCAAACAGTTTGGCCCCTTTCAGCAGCCCCTCCTCGAACGGCAAGTCTTCCAGCGCCTGCAACGTGTTGAGAAACACAAACGCTGTGATCGGCCCCTGCGATGGCAGCAGTTGCGCCGCGCGGTCGATCAGACGTTGCAAGTCCGCGAGTTTTGAATCCGAAACCTGTGGGCGCGCAGCAGCATCCACGGCAGCACCTCATCCGAGCAGTTTTCGAGCAGTCTCAACCGTCGCTATCAACTTGCGACGGTTCCTCAGCACACACGACGGCGGCGATTAAGCCGTCGGTGGACCGCGCTCAAAATGCGAGCGCAGACGCCGAACTCGATCGAACTCAAGCTCCTCGGCAATATGCGCGGTGCAAGCAACGTCCAGCACGACGACGCACCGAACGGATTCGAGCAACAGCTCGGAATCGTCGAACTCATCAGCCTCACCCGCCTCAGCCTCTTCGACCAAGACATACGGAGAACTGAAGTCCCCGGTGACAAACGAATGGCCATCTTGCAACAGGCCGAGCAGAGACGGAGTGGCCACCAAAACCAACAGGAGCAAGGCCAGGAGTCGTCGGTGCCACGAAGTCATGGTGAGGCGATATATTCCTACTGGCGGGATATTGCCAGTCCAAACACGGACCATCACTTCGCAACCGGTGTGGTCACGGTGAGCCACAACTCGCCGGTTGTCGCACTGAAGGGAGTCAATGTCGTCAGCGCCGGTTTCTCGATTGGCGGCTCGGACTTCACTCGCCCCCGAATGCGGAGCGGCCCGGAATAGCTCGCTCCCGCTTCGGCCTTGAGCACTAGCTTGACCGACTTCGATTTGTCCCCAGTCTTTTCGGAGACAACCGCCTCAGCCGTCACTTTCTCCGGCAACTCGACTGCGACAACTTCGATCTCGCCAGCGAACCCGCGTTGACGATCCACCGTCACGGGAATCTCCAACGGCTTATCCGCAGTCAATACGAACGAGTCGGCCGCAACCTTCAACTCAAAATCTGGCTGAAAGGGGAGGGCGGTGATGCGATAGAAAAATCGAGCCCCCCCCAAGCCGAACCGGTCGGTGATCGCGAGGCGATATTCCCCTTCAGCCGGTGCCGTGAAGTTCGCATCGGGATCGAAGTCCCCCTTCGAACCGTCATCAACTTCCTGCAACTGCGAACCGTCCGCTTTCAGAATCCGTAATACGGGATCGAGCGGCGATCCTGCGGTGCGTGCATCCGTTCGAATGACAATCGCCTGTTTCCCCGCCAGCTTCATACGAAAGACATCGACCTCACCCGGCTTGCCAATCACACCGGTCATCGACGACGGCAATGCAATTTCCTGAGGCTCTGGAGTCGGCTCCTTCAATTCGGCCAGGGACGGATGAGCCTCAACCGGTAACGTCAACGTGTTACCGAGCAGCGCGTGTCGCACGACGAATGAGTCTCCGGCCACTTCCATCGGAAACTCAGCGAACTCCGGCGGCAGATTCCAACCATGCAATCGCAGCTTCCGTAGTGCAGGCGGCTCGCCTGCAACCGCCTCTCGCCCCACAGACATCGGCTGAGCATGGTCTACGAATGCACCAGTCGTCAGCGTTAGCCGATAGATGTAATTCGCTCCGCCCGCGAACGCGACACTCGAATTCGCCACGTCCGAGAACGCAAACACTCGCACGCCATATTCGCCATCCGCCGGAGCCGTGAACGCAATCTGCGGATCGAACCCATGATCGTCGTCATTATGCTCCATCACGAACCCGCGCGGGCCGAGCACTTGCAGCACAGCATCCATCGGCGAACCCAGCGTCCCCTTCGCCATCAACGACGCAACCAACGTCTGTCCCGCCTTCAACGAGACCGCAAACGTGTCGACTTCGCCTCCCTTATCCAACACGCCATTGACGACGATCTGGCTCGTTTCAAGCTTCTGAGCCTCCTTCGCCGAGTTATTCGGCTCCTTCTCGGCGATCTCCGTCAAGGTGCCGATCACGAACGGACGCAGCGACGACGCGCCTTCGGCATTGAAGACACGAATCCAGCACAACCCCGGCGCAGCATTCTCGGCAACGATCACTTTGAACTTGTTGCCGCTCTCCGCAAACTCCAGCTTCACCCCGTCGCGACTGATCCACGCTTGGGGCTTGTCACCCACGGAACCCTGCGCGGCGACTTCAACGGACTGCCCCACTTGGCAACCCGCTGGAAACAACGCGGTCACGTTTGGCGGAGCAGCGACCAACGTTGCTGCGAGAACGAGCAGCGTTGAAGTCACGACATCAGCTCCGGGATCGGAGCCGGATTGCTGACTAAGTGCGACGGCCGGCCCTGTGGCGTGTAAACCACTTTGTCCGGGTTGATGCCGAGCTTCGTGTAAATCGTCGAGACGTAATTCTCTGGCGAACAAACTCGTTCTACTGCCGAGTAGCCATGCTTGTCGGTTGCACCGACGACAACCCCACCGGGCGTGCCACCGCCGGCCATCAGAACCGACATCGCACTGGACCAGTGATCGCGGCCTCCCTTGGTTTGACCGGGAAGCGTCGAGATTTTTGGCGTGCGGCCGAACTCACCAAGCGCCGTGACGATCGTCGTGTCCAACAACCCGCGATCGCTGAGGTCTTCGATCAGTGTCGCCACTGAATTGTCCCAACCGGGCAATCGCTTCGAGCAGGCTCCAAAGACGTCCGCGTGATGATCCCAGCCGCCATCGTTGATTGTGACGAACGGCACTCCCGCTTCGATCAATCGCCGAGCCAACAGCAATCGCTGGCCAAACGAGTTGCGGCCGTACCGATCACGCACTGCATCCGACTCCTTGTAAATGTCGAATGCGGCTTGAGCAAGCGGCGAAGTCACCAAATCGAATCCCTGTTTGTAATAGTCATCGAGCGCCAGAGCCGGATCGCCCGCCGCCTTCTCATTCATGCGCGGCAACGTGTCGACCAGTTTTCGCAGATCGCCGCGCCGATGAAATTTATCTTCGGTCAAACCTCGCGGCAGCGCGACGTCACGCACACGGAAGCCGGCACCGTTGGGATCGTCGCCGACCACAAACGGAGCGTGCTTCGCTCCGAGGAAATTCGGACCACCGGAGCGGGTCATCGAAGGAATCGAAAAGTACGCGGGGAGTCCGTTGGGCTTGCGCAACTCATGGGAGACGACGGCCCCCATGCTCGGATGAAAACTGACGAACGCACCGCAGCCGACCGGAATTCGAGTCGGTGCGCCGGTCATCATGTAATGGTTGCCGGCTCCATGATTGTTCTGATCGTGGCGGATCGACCGAATCATCGTGTACTTATCGAGGATGCTCGCCAGCCGCGGCATGTGCTCGGAGAACTGGACGCCAGGCAGCTTCGTCGCGATCGCATCGAACTCACCACGGATCTCTGCCGGAGCCGCCGGTTTTGGATCAAACGTCTCGAAATGCGTAGGACCACCATCCATCCAAATCAGGATGCAGCCCTTGGCCTTCGGCGCGATCGGAGCCGAGTCATCCGCGGCTCGCGCGGCCAAGGCCGACACGAATCCGGTTCCCAGCCAGCCACCCAGGCCAAGCTTCAAGCAATCACGTCGCGCGAACCCTTCGCAGTTCAACTGGCGAGCCATCGAATGTTCCTTTTTGGGCGGGACGAGGTCAGGCAGGAGAGACAGAGTAACCGGGAAATCGGCGACGCAACAGGCAAACTTGATCAGTTTTCTGTGGCGCACGCAGATCGCGTGTGGCTGTTCCTCAATCCTTGAAAACAAACTCCGGCGTATTCAACAACGCCCACATCAGGTCTTCGATGACTTGGCGGCGAACGGCTCCTTCCGTCGCGAAAAGGCCGACGGCTAGTTTGGATTCCGCTTCAGTCGGGCGGCGCGAGTAGATCGAGAGGTACAGGTTCTCGACAACCGCGACCGGCGCGAGTTCAGTCTTCGCCAACTGAGCGGCGACGCCGTTGTCGGTGGTCACCTTCGAGTACAGATTCTCCGAGTTCATCAGATGTAAGACTTGAACAACGGTCGGCTCAGAGGTTCGTTCGCAGGGAGGGTCTTGGTTTTCATCGGGCCGGCCGAAGGCGTCGAGGAACAGCGACTCGATGCGCACGGTCCAGAGTTCTTTGGCTCGTGTGCCCGGAGCCGTGGCTGCGAACGTGTCGGTCGTGCCGGTGATCTGGCTGATCGAATCGAGCAGCACTTCGCCGCGCAATCGCTGGCGATAATGGCGTGAGTAGTTTCGTGTGTCGGAGGCATTGCGATCGTTGGCGACGCTGCTGAGTCCGTAAACGTGCGACGTCGTGATGCGGCGGATCAGCTTCTTGATGTCATAGCCGTTGTCGCGGAAGTCGGCCGCCAGAGCTTCCAGCAACGGCCCGTTGCTCGGCGGGTTGGAGGCTCGCAAGTCGTCAACCGGTTCGACTAGTCCTCGTTCCATCAAGTCCATCCAGACGCGGTTGACCATGACCTGCGCAAAGAACGGGTTGTCGCGTGACGTGATCCAGGCGACGAGCACATCGCGCGGGTCAGACTCCTCCGGCAGGGCAGGGGAGTTGCCAAAGAGCGGTCGCGGCTCCATCGCCTTTTGCGTCTGCGGGTGCAGGACCGTTCGCGTTTTGCCGCCTGTGAAGATGAACTCTTCGGAGCCACTGATCGGAGCCGAGATGCCTGTCCCTTTGCGACCAATGTGGCCGAAGTACGCGGCGAAGGAATAGAAATCATCCTGAGCCCATTTCTCGAACGGGTGATGATGACACTTCGCGCATTCGAGCCGGATGCCGAGAAACAGTTGGCTGACGATTGTCGTCAGCTCTTCCGGCTGCCGCTTGTCGCGAAACATATTCGTGCTGCCGTTTCGCCAAGTGCTTCCCTTCGCAGCAACCAGCTCGCGGACGAATTGGTCATACGGCTTGTTCTTGCGGAAGGCGTCCCGAATCCAAGCGTCGTAGTTCAGCACCGACTTGATGCCGACGTGATACGGATTCGGTCGCAACAAGTCGGCCCACTTGTTGGCCCAGTGCTCGGCGTAATCCGGCTGAGCCAGCAGATGATCGACGAGTGCTTCTCGTTTGTTGGGCGAGGGATCATCCAGGAACTGTTTCGATTCGTCGGCAGTCGGTGCTCGGCCGATGATGTCGATGAAGACTCGGCGCAGGAATGTGTGATCGGGGGCCGGCTCGGAGGGAATCAGACGCAGCCGCGCCAGCTTCTGCCAGACTTGTTCGTCGATCAGGTTTTTGCGAGGCAGCTTGTCATAGACCTCTTTCGGCACTTCGTTCGGCAAAGGGACGGAGACCGTGCAGACGGCGATCATGTTCATGTACCGAGCCATCACCGCCGACTCGCCGGTAATCGTGTTGGTCGAGATGACTCCGCCGTCGTTGACCGCCGCGATCGCCGATTCGTTCGACTGGAACTGGGCCAGCCGAGTGACATCACGAGTCGTCCCGTTGGAATAGTGAGCGATCACCTTCAACGGCTTCTGGCTGTTCGCACCGAGCATCGCATCGCTCGGGTCCACGCTGATCCGCTCCAACTTCGGAGCATTCGCAATCGCTCGCGGAGTTCCCGCCAAGACCCACCGCCGCAACGTCGCGAAGTCCGCACCGTTGGGATCGAGCCGCTTGCCTCCCCCATGCGGAGCCAACCCGGTCGGCTTCAGCAGCAATAAACTTTGCTCCGGCTGAGAGGGGGACAGCCGACGCCCGCGCGACTCTTTGGACAAGGCATCGAAGTCGAAGTCGGGATCGAACGCCAACAGCGACAACTGAAATCCGTTTTGCCCGCGCTGCTTGCCATGACAGGCTCCGGCATTGCACCCGAACTTCGTGAAGATCGGCTGCACGTCGATCTCAAAGTCGGGAGCGGACGTTGCGGCAACGTCCTCCGCGGCGTTGGCCGTCCAGGCGGCAAGGCAAAGGGCGAAGCAGACGGCCACACTGCAAAGTCGAAACATCAGTAAACCTCGGTCGGAGTTGGGAGGCTCAAGATACCGATTCACCGGCCCGATGAAAACAGGTTCAATCCCGCAACCGGATCAGTCGCCGTCATCCGCATCAGCCAGCCGCTGGCAGACCGGCCAACCGGCGAGATTGGTCTTTTCCAAAATGAAATTGGGGCCGGGACGAAAGTCCCAGGCTTGGATGACGACGGTCCATCGCTTGGCTTCCAACTCCGAGGCGATCCACTCGGCCCAGGTCTTGTCGGCTTGTTGTAGCTGATGAAGAAATCGATCATGGCGACTCCTGCTCAGTGGCGCGTGGCGAACGTGCTATCGCCACGCCGCGCGATATCCACGCTCGAGCCCCCCTGAGCCTGGCGATCGTCGTCTCCATCCCGCGGCAGGGCAGGGGGAACCCACGCTTCAGGATGACAATTCACAGGACCTTTTCCGGGAGGGCTGCGACTCGGCGGCGAACGCCGTTAGAATTCTGCCCGCTGTTTGTCCTTGCCGGTCTTACGACATCTGGAACGATGCCATGAGCCAACCTCAACTCCCAAACAATCTCGCGGGCGATCCGGCTGCGCTGTTCGCCGCGCGGCCTCCGTCGCAGACCTGGGAATCGCTGCTGTGGGCGGATGATCCACAGCATCCGGCTTGGATCTGGTTCAAGCCTCCCGCAGTTCCTCAGGGATTGGCGTTGGGGATTCCCGAAGAGACTTGGCGGACGTCGCCACATCTTCAACAACTCACCCTTCGCAGGCTTCTGCAATCGGCCGGGGTCGATCCGAGTTGCGTGGCGATGTGGCAGTTTTCCGGGATGGCCTATCCGGGAATGAATGGAGCGAATCCGCTCTTCGATCAGCCCCTTCCCGCGCCGGGGCCGGGGGTGACTCCGGAGATCATCGTCATTATCAATGTGCCCGTCATGATGATGCCGCCGGTGAATTACCTGTCGCCCATGGCGGCCACTCCGATGAATGCCGCCGCGGCACCGCTCACCGGAAATCCGTCGGAGATCTTCGAGCGGATCGACATCGAATGGACGGCGGTGATCGACCTCGAACGAGACTTGGATCGCTTGCGCAAAATGCTCGTTGACTTGTCGGCGCGGATGAAGGTTTTGAATCGTGACTTGAACCCCGACGAGCGACTGTATTCCAGCCGCGAGGACAAACAGGACTGGCAGGACGCTCGGCGCTTTCTGCGAGACGGCGAGAATCGGCTGCGGGCGTGCGTCAAAGAGTTCGATATCGGCGACCCCAGTTCCGCCGGCTATCGACGAGGTCTCGAACACACTTATCACTCGTTCGTCGTGCCGCGCGTGCCGTTCAACGGAATGGAGTCCGCGGTCGGTCAGTTCGAGGCGCATCGCAAGATGGTCATGGTTCTGCAAAGCAAGATGAACTCAACGTATCTCGGAGCCGTCTCCAACGGCGAACGGCGAGCTCAACAGATTTTGAATCGGATCGCCGGCAAAGTCCGTGAGGCCGGAAACAAGAAGACGGCGCTTGGTGTCGCGCTGGATGGCTAACCCTTGAAGGAACCCCATGAAGATCAATGAAATTGTCTGCCAAGTCCTGCGTTGTGAATCGGTCGTGGCGAAGACCGCCAGTTGCCAAGACGTCGTGCTCGTGAGAGTTCGCACCGACGAGGGACTCGAAGGGATCGGCGAGGCCGATTCATCCCCCGAAGTCGTGAAGGCCATCATCGACGCGCCGTTCAGCCATAACATCGCCTGCGGACTTCGTCACATCTTGATCGGCGAGAACCCGCTGGAAACCGAGCGGCTGTGGCAGAAGATGAATCGCAAGACGATGTACTTCGGCCGCACGAGCGTCACCGTCTCGGCGATGGCCGCCGTGGACATGGCGCTGTGGGATCTGAAAGGCAAAGCGTTCGGCCAGCCGATCCATCGGTTGCTCGGCGGAGCGTTTCACAAAGAGATCCCGGCCTATGCCTCAATCCTGTTCGGCCGCGACGGCGAAGCGACCGCCGACATCGGCCGCCGCTGGATCGAAGCGGGCTACGGCGCGGTGAAGTTCGGCTGGGAACCAATGGGGACTTCCGAAGCGGTCGATGTCGATCTCGTGCGCGGAGCTCGCAAAGGACTTGGCGACAAAGCGACGCTGCTGATCGACGCGGGTTGCGTTTGGGACGCTCGCACGGCGCTGCGACGCGCTCACAAGTTCGCCGACTACAACATTGAGTGGCTCGAAGAACCGCTGCGACAGTCCGACGTCGAAGGCTATCGCTGGCTCCGCGATCGCTCGCCGGTCCCGATCGCGGCAGGGGAGGGGGAGTGCGGACGCGAATCGTTCCGCCCGCTGATCGACCAGCACGCGCTCGATGTCTATCAAGTCGATCTCTCACGCAACGGCTTCACCGACGCCAGCTACATCCGCCAGCGCGTCGAAGAAATCGGAGCACGCCTCTGCAATCACTGCTACACCAGCCCACTGACCGTCGCCGCCAGCCTGCACTGGCTGAGCACCTGTCGCGACGCCTTCATCTTCGAGGACTGCGTCGAAGATGTCCCGATGCGCAACGACCTGACGCTAGAGCGAGTCCAAGCCGACAAGGACGGCCTCATCCGAGTCCCCGACCGTCCTGGTCTCGGCGTGACGCTGAATGAGGAATTCGTGAAGCGGTATCTGATTGCCGAGTCGCGTTGAGTTGGCAAAATCATGGGGCACAAAATCATGAAGGCGAGGCTCGCATTCTGAATGGGAGGGGATGACAGATGGCTAAGAAGAAAGTTTCCGCCAAGAAATCGAAGGCTGCGAAGCCGGTTAAGAAGAAGGGGCAGAGCAAAGCTGCTCCCCAAAAATCATCCGCAATCAAGAAGCCTGCGGCACGCAAGGTGGCGAAGGAACCAGAGATCTCGCTCGGCAGGCCGCTGGTCACGCAGGAGGAAAAGCTCTACATGCTCTTCAGGGACGACTATCACGCTCGGCAGATTTTTGAGTTCCTGCGGGTCAACACGCTCAAGGAATTGGAAGAGCTCAGCCCGCAGCAGATCGTCCGCCGAGTGTCGAAGCCGGTGTTCGACACGGTCGATCGCATTCGTCAGACGCTGGCCGAAATGAAACGCTCGCTGCGCGACGACGAGGCGTATGCCAAAGAGTATCGCGATTCGCACTGACGTAGGATGGGCACTCCTGCCCGTCCTGCCTTCCTCTCCTTCACGGGACGGGCAAGAGTGCCCATCCCACGAATCGAAGCCCCATGTCTCGCATCGTCATCATCGGAGCCGGTCCGATTGGACTCGAAGCCGCGCTGCTCGCCAGGCAACTCGGTCATGACGTGCATGTTTTCGAGAAGGGGCGCGTCGCCGAAAACATTCTCGATTGGGGACACGTCCAGCTCTTCAGCCCGTTCGGCATGAACTCCTCCGAGTGGGGCAGGGCGGCACTCGCGAAGGCTATTGGCGAGAACTCGCTGCCTCGGGCAGACGAACTACTCACCGGTCGTGAGTTTACCGAACGCTATTTGATTCCCCTCAGTCAGCTTCCCGAACTCGTGGGGCGAATTCACGAGCATTCCCAAGTGCTGACGATCAGCCGGCGGCACTTTCGGAAGACGGAGGGCGTCGGGGGCACCGCCCGCAGCTCTGAGCCATTTCAATTGCTGATCGAGCAGACTTCGACTTCACGCTCGGTTATCAGCACTGATGACATGGATCGCGAACCGCGCGGTGAGTCCGAGGGACGAATTCTGGCGCGGCACGAAGTTGTCGAACAATACGTCGATGAACGTATCGAGTTGGCAGACGTGGTTCTCGACTGCTCGGGGACTTACCCGCATCACAATTGGCTCGGTGACGGCGGCATGCCATGTTGCGGCGAGCGCGACGGATTGACGGAGGCTGATTACCGTCTGCCGATGATTAACGCGGAGAGATTTGCCAATCTCATCACGATCGTCGTCGGCTCTGGGTTCTCCGCGGCGACGAGCGTCGTGGCGTTGGCGGAGTTAGCTCGGCATGCTCCACGGACGAAAGTGCTGTGGTTTGCAAAATCACCGCCGAGCCAGACGGAATCGGCCGGGCCGATTGTGCGAGTTCCCAACGATTCGCTCTTGGCGAGAGATCAACTGGCCGCGAAGGCCAACGCGCTGGCGAGCCTCGGGCATTTCACGAATACGTCGTCACCGGAGGCCAAGCATCATCCGGTCGTGTGGTTCGCCGATGTTGCCATCAAGAGTCTGACGCCCACTCAAACCTGCCGAGACTTCGAAGGCTTCGGGGTCGAACTCGACTGGTCACGAGCAGCAGGGCAGGGGAGCGATCCGCTTTCGCGACTGATAGTCGATCGCATCATCGCCAACGTTGGCTATCGGCCCGATCGCTCGATCTACGAAGAACTTCACGTCCACGAATGCTACGCCACGCAAGGTCCAATCAAGCTGGCCGCGAAGTTGCTCGGCGAAACCTCCGCCGACTGTTTGACTCAGACGAGTCACGGCGGCGATGTGCTGAAGAATCCCGAACCCAACTTCTTCATCCTGGGATCGAAGAGCTACGGGCGAAACTCCAACTTCCTGTTGCGAGTCGGAATCGAGCAAGTGCGAGAAGTCGTCTCTCGAATTGCCTAGAGGTAGTTTCAAAATAGCACGACGCGCGAGCGAGTGGTTATGTTTTCGGCGTTTTGACCACTCGCTCGCGCGTCGTGCTAGCCCACATTATTCATGCGTATCCACTGAAGCGGCCCGCGAGGGCGTAG
>SXKJ01000358.1 GCA_005778115.1 Planctomyces sp.
GGGAGGGGGAACCTCCGCGCAGACTCCGACATTCCGGACTCCCCACCAGCCTCCATCCACAGCGCACCCGAAAAAACTGGCCACTGACCGATGCATGAATAATGCGGGCTAGTACGTTGTCAGAGCGAAGAAGTCGGGTTACCAACATCAGCCGCCGGGCGCTAGCCCCGGTTCGAGCGAGATAAACCGGGGCTAGCGCCCTGCGGCTGATTTAGTGATCCCCAACTCCTCGTTGAGACACAGCAACAGCTCCGTTGCCGCGTTACCCCTTCTTGAATTCCAAGCCGGGGTCTTTTGCGTCATCGCCGATCATTTTGAAGTGGAACTGCGACGGATTCGCGAAGTCGATCTCGGCGAGCATCGTGCCCCCCGATTCCGGTTCCAGAGCCAGATTGTTCTGATCCACGGCGAAGACTCCCTTCATCGTCTGCTTGTCTTTGCCGCGCGAGTACGTCCACACAAAGCTGCCGTCCTTCGCGATGTCGAGTTGGAATTCGGCACCTTGGCTCGATGCTTTCCAAGTGCCGACGAGCTGTTCGGACTTGAGCACTCTCTCAGCCGGTACTTCCGCTGGCTCGGGAGGTGTCTCGGTCGTTTCCGATTTCGCCGGCGGAGTCGTCATGCTAACCAATTGCTTGAGCAGTTTGTCGTTCGGCAACTCTGATTGAGCCAGCATGAATTGCTTCGATGCGGTCTCAGCATATCCGGTCGTCAGGTATTGATAGCCCAATAGGAAATGAGCGTCCGGTGACTTGGGATTCGCTTTGGCAAACGCCTCCAGCGCGCGAAGCTGTTCGGTGTAGACATCAACGCTCGAATACAGACCAACCATCGTTGTCCAATCCCAACCGGGGCCGGCCGAGAGAACGGCATACGTCGCAGCGGCAGACTCGGAATACTTCTTCAGTGAGAACAGCACGAGACCACGGAATTCATGCACGGCCGTGTCATTCGGCATCGCCTTCACCGCCGTATCGAGCAGCGCCAGCGCCTTCACCGAATCACCGTCGTGAAACGCCCTCCGAGCATCATCGAGAGCGGCCCTCCCCGCGACGGTGTCGTCGGACGGTGCCACTGGCGGAGTCGTCGCCGGATCAGCCGCAGCCGTTTGGTTGCCGCTGTCCTCGTACACCACAATCGGCTGCGAGTAATTGTAAGTGGTGGAGGAAGTCGCATACGGATTCGTGTAGCCCCAATAGCCCCAACCGTAAGCAATCCGATTGACACCCCAAGCGGTCAAGCCGAACGCGGTCGCGACCGGATAGTTGTTCCACATGTGGCCCCAACCGGCACCGGGATACCAACCACCATGCCAACAGCCGTGATACCAGTCGCCGTGATTGTGGATGTTTCCATTCGCCCAATTCTGCCAGTCCTCTCGGTTGTTGTTGCGAAAGTCCTGGCGGTTGCCTTGCATGTCTTGTCGATGGTTCTGCCAGTCTTCACGTCCTGAGGACATCCTATTGCTCAGGTCGCCGCGACGACCTTCGAGCGTGTTGGGGCGATTGGCTCCTTGATTCGGCAATCGCGAGCCTGCACCACCGTCACCAAGTCCCGGCAACCGCGCCGGAAGCTGTGAAGCTCCTGGTCGATTGGCGATCCCTTGCCCCGCGCCGGTGCCAGGACGATTGGCGATGCCTTGACCCGCTCCAGGACGATTCGCAATTCCTTGACCGGCCCCAATGCCTTGCCCTGAGCCGATGCCTTGCCCAGAACCAATTCCCGGACGATTGCTTGGCAACGTCGAGGGACGCGATCCCGCTCCGGAACCAATACTCGGCCGATTTCCCGCGCCGAGATTTCCGCCACCGACGTTCGGCCGCGAGCCCGCACCCGTGCTAGGCCGTGCCGCGCCGCCGCCACTCGGACGACTGAAGGACGGCGAACTGCCGATGGATGGACGCGCTCCGCCACCGCCGCCGCCGCCGCCGGAGAATCCTCCGCTCGGCCGAGCACCGCCACCGCCAGAGAATCCTCCACTTGGCCGAGCACCACCACCTCCGCCAAATCCTCCACCTCCGCGAGCACCCCCTCCTCCGCCGAAGCCACCACCACCGCGCCCACCGCGGCCGAATGCGAAGTCCGTCGAATCAATTGCAAGGGCGACCATCGCCGCTGCCATCGTGATCCAGATGCGAGTCTTCATCGGAATGTCTCCGGTAACGTAGCTTGGCTCTGCGAGCCGAGCTGTTTTGAATTTGAATGAGCTGATGCAACGAAGAGTGACGCGCCGCGATCCATTCGCTTTGACTTGGATTTTGCGCGGCGGCAAAGAGGCTCGGCTCAGAGAGCCAAGCTACGGGCTTACTTCGGTTGTGGCGGTTGTCTCACGACGTGGACTTCGACCGGCGGCAGAATTTCGTTGCCGACCACTCGATCGACTGAGCGAAAGACATAGCGATCTAACCCAGTCGGCTCGATGTGATTCGTGGCCGATGCGGTCACTCCGTCGCTGTGAACGCTGGTTGCCTTGATCAGCCAGCCGGTCTCGGTGGGAGTCCAGGAACTCTCGCCGTAGCCACCTTCCGCATCGAACATCCAAGCCTTAAACCGCTTCGCGAGCGGATCCCAACCGATGCGCTGGCTGATCTTCATCGTGTCTCTTCCCGCTTGCCGCACGGCAACGTCTTGAAGCAGAAAACTCCCGTTGTCGGCCCAACGGCAAGAGGTCTTCACGACCCCCTCGCGGCTCTCGTCGATCCAATCGCCGACCAGCCAGGCCAGTGCTTGCAGGTGCTCACGATGAGTTGGCTGAGCTGGCATGTCGCGCACGAGTCCCATCGACCACTTCCCGTCACGCAGCACATGCAGCACGCTGTAGCGGCCTCGCTCCGGCGTCTCACCGGGAGCGGATGTCGTCGTGGTGGAACCGGTCTCGACGGCCAATGCGGTGCCGATGAAACGAATCGACTCGATCGCCACTTCGATCTTGCTCTTGGGAGATTCTTCAAACACACCAGCGAATAGACTCTCAATCTCCGCTCGTCCCTGAATGGTGTTGTCGTCCTCGTCAACGATCTGAGCTTCCGCCAGGAATAGCTCAGCGAGGGCTTTCGCATCGTGAGCGTTGTATGCCTTCACGAACTGCGCGACGGACGCGCGAATCGCGGCCTCTTGTTTGTTCGGTTCAGCGTCCGCGACTTTCTTCGTCGCCTTCGCAGGCTCTTGAGCGACCGCCGTCCAAATTGACCAGGCGATGAGGCTCATTCCAAAACATGAGCACAATGTCTTCTTCATGGTGTCCCTCCTCGGTGGATTAGCAGCAGCGACCTCGAACGCGATCGCGAAAGGCGGAGGGGTGATAGCCAGCCAACTACAGAATGAAACTTTCGCCGAGTTCGCGATCACGACAATTTCACATGCCCGCATATTTGAATGGGAACGTCGTCGAGTCGCTCTCTGGCTGAGGAGGAAGATTGATCCATGTGAAAGATGGTGTTAGTTTGCTCTGCGAAGTTGGCTGATACCTAGTAGGTCAGGCTTTCCAGCCTGGCCCCGTACGACCAACGACGTTGAGGTCTCAACAACTTCAGCCGCCCGCCGGGTCAGCCTGGAAAGGCTGACCTATCTTCCCGCCGGAGTTTTCTCGCCATGCTTGCCACGACGTTTTGTGCGGGACCGATTTCGCGACGTGGGTTTCTGGAGATTGGTTCGACTGCATTCGCCGCACTCGGCCTGAGCAACATGCTGCGATTGAAAGCGGAAGCGGCTGCATCCGTTGGTGCAGACTCAGATACCTCCGTCATTTTCGTCTGGCTGCCCGGAGGTCCTCCTCACCAGGAAACGTTTGATTTAAAACCGGAAGCACCGCTGGAGTATCGCGGCGAGTTCCGTCCAATCCGGACCACCGTCCCCGGCCTCGATATCTGCGAGCACTTGCCGTTGCTCGCGAATGTGGCTCACAAGTATTCGATCATCCGCTCGGTCGCGCACACGTTCGCAGATCACGGTGGAGGTCATAAGAAGTTTTTGACGGGCCGCAATCCGAACGAGCCAGTTGGATTTGTGAACGATCATCCGATGGTCGGCTCGATGGTCGCCAAGATGCGTGAGTCGAAGAACGTCGGGATGCCCAACTATATCTGCGGCACCGATGGCGGCCGGCAGAACATCGACACGTTTAGTTTCGGCAGCGCGTACTTGCCGCCGACGACTCATCCTTTCACGTTTTGGGGCGACCCGAACGACTCGAAGTTCGAGGTCCAAAACCTGTCGGTCTCGAAGTCGATCGAAACGCGACTCGATGACCGAGTCACGCTGCTGGATGGCATCGACAAGCTCCGCAAAGACACCGACCGCTTCGGCGCGATGGCTTCGCTCGACGAGTTCAACAAGAAGGCGTTGGATCTGCTCACCAGCAACAAGTGCCGCGATGCTTTCGACATCACCAAAGAATCCGCCGAGACGCGCGACCGCTACGGCCGCCACGTTTATGGTCAACGAGCACTCCTCGCCCGCCGCCTGGCCGAAGCGGGAGCCAGCTTCGTCACCGTCACGATGGAGAATCCCTGCCCCGGCAAAGAGTTCCCGTTCGGAGTCACCTACAACTGGGACTCACACGCCGTGAACTGCCACATGTTTACCGACCTGCTGATGAAGCTGCCGATGCTCGATCAATCGGTCGCCGCGCTGGTTCACGATCTCTACGACCGCGGCCTCGACAAGAAGGTCATGCTGATCGTGACTGGCGAGTTCGGTCGCACTCCGCGCATCAACTCGACGATCGGCTCGCAAACAAAGGTCATGCAACCGGGCCGCGATCACTGGCCGCAAGCGATGTCGATCCTCGTCAGCGGCGGCGGTTTGAAGACCGGTGTGGTGGTCGGCTCGACGAACAGCAAGGCCGAACATCCCAAGGACCGGCCGCTGCAGCCCAACGATCTCTGGGCGACGATGTTCCAACACCTCGGCATCGACACCGAACACAGCTTCCCCGATCACCAAGGCCGCCCAATGCCGATCCTTTCGACCGGCGCACCAATCAGCGAACTGGTTTGAGTCATTCGTGGGGCAGGTTTTCAACCTGCCCGTCCGAACTGGCAGGTTGAAAACCTGCCCCACTCAGCAAGCACTGAAACCCGCCGTCGGAGGTTTGCCCCGGCTTGAGTTCGTGCTGCTTGACGATCTTGAGCTTCGGCCGGAAGTGACAGGCGGCCTCAACGACGGAACTGTTCTCGTCCGGTTCGATGCTGCATGTTGAGTAAACGATGCGCCCCCCCGGCTTCAACCGGCTGGAAGCGGCGAGCAGTAGCAACAACTGGATGCGCGACAGCTCTTCGAGATCATCTGGCTGAATGCGCCAGCGCGCGTCCGGTCGCTTGCCGAGAACTCCGGTGTTGGAGCAGGGGGCGTCAATTAAGATCGCGTCAAACGGACCAGGAGGAATGTCGGTTCCTTCGAGTGTGACGACGGCGGTCTCGATGATCGACAACCCCAAACGCTCGGCATTCTGGGGCACGAGTTTCAACCGGCTTTCGCTGCTGTCGGTCGCGATCAGCCGGCCTTCGTTCCGCATCAACTCGGCGAGGTGAGTCGTCTTCGTACCCGGAGCGGCACACAGGTCGAGCACGGTCTCGCCCGGTTGCGGTGCCAGCAGTTCGGCCGCTTGCTGAGCAGACTCGTCTTGCACGACGAACTCCCCTTCCGCGAAGCCGGGCAACAAGTCGATGCGCGTTGGCGAATCGAGTCGGATCGAGGTCGGCAACTCACCGGCGCTGGCCGTGATGCCCGCTTCCGCAAACTTCGCGAGCAATGTCTCGCGGTCAGTCCGCAGCCGATTCACCCGCAGAGTGAGCGACGTCGGAGTGTTGAACCAGAATCCCAGCCGGCAGAGTTCGGGGAAGTCAAAACGCTCGGCCCAACGCTCGACCAACCAATGCGGCAGGCTGAACGCTTTCGAGAGGTACGACAGAGGTTGATCGGTCGGATTCGCGAAGATCGGTTGTGTGAGTCGCCGATATCGCCCCGCCGTCATCGGTAACGCAAACGGCGATGGCTCGTCGATCGACTGCTCGGTGATCAGCCGAGCAACGCTGCGCAGGCAGCCGTTGGCGAAGCCAGCCCAATCATCGCGGCCGAGCCAACGGCTCAGTTCGACGGTCTCAGACGTCGCGGCGTAGTCGGCGACGCCGTCGCACAGCGCGAGCTGATACGTTCCCATCCGCAAAAGCATCCACAACGCAGGTTCGACGTTCTCTCGTGGGCGACTCACCGCGACCGACAGCAACGCGTCGAGCGTGTTCTTGCGACGGACAACTCCAAATGCCAACTCGGTGGCGAGTCTTCGTTCAATCGGGGGCAACTCACCGCGAGTGATTTGGATTTCGAGATGCTCGTTGACGTAATCATTCGAGTACGCCGCCGCCATCAACGTCGCCAACGCGACTTGTCGAGCGGTCTTGCCCACCGGAATCGGCGGCATCGTCGGTTCGCGATCTTCCCTGTCGCGCTGTTCGTATCGCGGACGCTGCTCGAATCTCGGCGGCTGACCATACGAGCCACCGCGCGGCGGCCCACGACGTTGATCGTCACCTCGTGATCCTCGACCGCCACCCCCGTAGCCGCCTTGTCGGCCTCCGTATCCACCACCTTCCGAACGTCCGCCGCCGGAGCGACCGCGTCCGAAGCTGCCGCCACCGGATCGGCCTCCGCCGCCGGAGCGGCCTCCCTGTTGAGATTCATTCATCAGCGTTCGCACAATCGTTCGAGGTCTGCGAAGTAATTCGGATAAGTCTTGGCCGTGCAGCTCGGATTGGCAATGCGGATGCCCGGCGCTTTCAGACCGATCAGCGAAAAACTCATCGCCATGCGGTGGTCGTCGTAGTTTTCGATCGTAGCAGCCTGAGGTGTTCCCGGATG
This sequence comes from Planctomyces sp., assembly GCA_005778115.1. Classification (GTDB taxonomy): domain Bacteria; phylum Planctomycetota; class Planctomycetia; order Planctomycetales; family Planctomycetaceae; genus SXKJ01. The sequence goes on from SXKJ01000358.1 coordinate 6,859, forward strand.
AATCGTCAGCCCGTCAGGATGCTCGTCCGCGCGCAGGCCGAGCCGCTTGAGTTCCGTGACGACCGCCGCGATCCGATCCGTTTCTTTGTGCCGCACGTGAGCGATGTTGCGAATCGTCGTCGGCCCCTTCGCGAAGACGGCGACGGCCGCCAACGTCTGAGCGGTATCGCTGATCGCATTCATATCAATTTCGATCCCGTGCAGTTCTTCTCCATGCACGATGGTCCGATCCTCGGCGATGACCACATCGCAGCCCATCAAGGCCAGCGCGTGCACGAAGTTGAGATCTCCTTGCAGCGAGTCGCGGCCAAGTCCCATCACCGTCACCGTGCCGCCAGTGATCGCCGCAGCCGCGAAGAAGTAACTGGCGGCCGACGCATCCGGCTCGATGACGTAATCCGTACCGTGATAGCCGGTCGGTTGAATGCCGAGTGAACCGGCCTCGCGCGTAACCATCGCTCCGAAGCGTTTCATCACACCCAGCGTCATGTCGATATACGGCTCCGACACCAAGCCTCCGGCAATCTGCAACGCAACTGGTGACTTCGCACAAGGAGCAGCCATCATGAGAGCGCTGAGGTATTGGCTGGAAACGTTCGCCGCGACCGAGGCTCGTCCCCCCGGCAATCCGTTGGCAACGACCTCAACGGGAGGGCAGCCGCTGTCGGTGGCACAACGCACGCCCGCACCAAGTTCCTTCAGCGCCGTGACGAGATCCAGAATTGGCCGCTGTCTCATGCGAGCATTGCCATCCAGATGGAACCGCCCCTCACCGAGCGTACAAGCAGCGGTCAGAAATCGAATGCTCGTGCCGCTGTTTTCCAGCCACAGATCGGCCTGACTCGCCGGAAATCGGCCGCCACAACCTGGGACTTTGACCGTGCATGCCGCCGGATCATGCTCGACTGCGACCCCCAGCCGCCGACAGCTTTCGAGCATCACGCGCGTGTCCTGGCTATCAAGCACATTCGTCAGCCGCGACTCGCCACGAGCCAGCGCGGCCACGACCAAGGCCCGATTCGTCAGGCTCTTCGATCCCGGCGGACGAACACTTCCGCTGACCGGTCCCGTCACGGGTTGAACTTCGTAGGGGTTGCTGGTCACGAGTGCCTCGTCCGCGATTCGATGGCTCGTCGGTCCAAGAAAAAACCTCGCTGGCAGAAGGGCCAGCGAGGCTTTGGGTTTCAGTGGAGCGGAAGGGAGTTGAACCCTCGACCTCTGCATTGCGAACGCAGCGCTTTTTTAACTGAGCTACCGCCCCTGATTGCGGGCGAGAGGATAGCAAGTTCGCAATTGAAGGAAAGCCATTCCGATTCATCGACGCAAACGAGACGACGACGATCGACCAGAAAACTTCTCAGCGGCCGACGACGGAGTTTTTCGAGCGACTCCTACTCCGGCCGCCAGCTCGGTAAAGTTCGCTAATGACACAAAAACTCTTTGCAGAACTGGGACTCTCTCCCGATTTGTTAAAAGCCGTTGAACGGATGGGCTTCGAACAGGCGGCACCGATTCAGGCTGAGGCGATTCCCAAGCTGATGGCGGGCAGCGATCTGATCGGACAATCGCAAACCGGATCGGGTAAGACGGCGGCGTTCGGCATCCCGGCAGTCGAAATGGTTGATCCGAAAAGCCGCGCGGTGCAGGTGCTGATGCTCTGCCCGACTCGTGAGCTGGCATCGCAGGTCGCCGAAGAGATCGCCAAGCTGGCGTACTTCAAAAAAGGGTTGCGTGAGCTGCCTGTCTACGGCGGACAAAGTTACGAGCACCAATTTCGCGGACTGAAGGCCGGGCCGCAGATTGTCATCGGCACGCCGGGCCGCATCATCGATCATATCGGCCAAGGAACGCTCAAGCTCGATAAGGTGCGGATGGTCGTGCTCGACGAGGCCGACCGCATGTTGGACATGGGCTTCCGCGAAGACATCGAAAAGATCCTCGAATCGGTGCCGGCCGAGCGGCAGGTCGTGTTGTTCTCGGCCACTCTGCCGCCGCCGATCAAGAAGATCATCGAACGCTTCACGAACAATCCGACTCACATCCGCATCGAATCCACGAGCCTGACGGTTCCGGCCATTGATCAGAGTTACGTCGAAGTCGATTTCCGATCACGAACCGAAGTTCTCTGCCGGTTGATCGACCTCTACGACGTGCAGTACGGCTTGATCTTCGGCTTCACGAAGGTGCAAGTTGATGAATTGACCGAGACGCTGATCGCTCGCGGGTACAGCGCTGACAAGCTGCATGGCGACATGACACAGGCGATGCGCGAGCGAGTGATGAAACGCTTCCGTGATCGCAAGGTAGAGCTGCTGGTGGCGACCGACGTGGCCGCTCGCGGATTGGACGTCGATGATCTCGAAATTGTCTTCAACTACGAACTGCCGCACGATCCCGAAGACTACGTGCATCGCATCGGCCGCACCGGCCGAGCCGGCAAGAGCGGCAAGGCGATCAGTCTCGTGACCGGCCGAGAGTTCGGCCGGTTGCAGCAGGTCTTGCGATTCACAAAAGCCAAGATCGAACGCATCTCAGTTCCGCGACTGGAAGACCTCGAAGTGAAGCACGCCAACCGCATGGTCGAGTCGCTGCGGAATACGATTCAGGAAGGCAAGTTCAAACGTCACGACAAATTGCTCGAAGACTTGATGGAGTCCGGCCACGCGCCGGGCGAGATCGTCTCCGCGCTGATTCACTTGCTCGCGGGAGAAAGCGGCCGAGCCCCGGAACGCATTCGCGAAGACGACCCGCGACCCGTTCGCGGTGCGCCTCGTGAATACACACCTCGCCCGCGTACTACGCGCGACGACATGCGCGAACCGGCCGGCGATCGGCGCGGGTCGCCCGACCCCGCCGCGAAGCGGATTGATGAGTCCGGAGTCTGGCTGAAATTCAACGTCGGCCATAACTACGGCGCTTCACCGGGAGATTTCGTCGGCTGCATCGCCAACGAAAGCGGCTTGCCTCGCACGGTCATCGGCCCGATTCAAATTCTGCCCACGATCAGCTTCGTTCAAGTCGCCGCCGAGCACGCCGAAGCAATTCTGAAAGCTGTCATCGGCACTCGCCTGCGTGGCCGCAACGTCAATGTGATGATCGCTGCTCCTCCGCGTCCAGACGCTCGTCCCGAACGCTCACCAACCAGAGAACCCTACAAGCCGAAGCGCGAACGAAAACCCAGCCCACACGAATAAACACTCTGAAGGCTGGTCTTCAATGAGAACCAACAATTCCACTCGGTCGCGGGCCAATTGGTCTTTCTCATTCGCAATCAGCCACCGCCTAAACAGTTTGAATTTCGGAGTCGATCGATTCCTTGATTTGGGAGAAGCATCCAGGTCACATGGATCTGGGCGACAGATTTCAGAAAATGCTGTCAGGTACTTCGTGTGAGGTTTCTCGATGTCCGTCTCTCGCCGACAATTCGCCAAATCAATGGCAACCATCGCTGCGCTGCCAGTCACGGTCGTCGGACTGGCCGACGATCCGAAACCACCGACACCGGAGAAGCCCGATCCGCTGCGCGTCGAGTTGGCTCTGTGGTTAGAAATGATCCGCGTCAGATATCCCGACCCGCGATTGACGCCCGCCGTGATGACTTTGGTCGCCGGTGACTGTCTCGGCGACATCATGCACTGCCGCCGGGTGAGTTCCTTCCCGCTAAAGAACTCCGACGCGCCTGCATTTGCCATGACCGTTTGGCGCTCGTAGTGACTGCATTCATGCAGTTGCTCCCTCGCCCCGATCAATCGGGCCACTACAAGTGCGTCACAACCAGCGAATTTCTCCGACGATCATCGTCCTGTTTCTTGACCGACCGGAAATCGCGGGCTAATTTGCCGACCTGGATTATGGGTGGCAGGATGCTGTATTAGTCAAAGTGATTATGGCTCGCTCGGCGAGCAGGTTGAGATTTCATGCCGCTGCGTACCGTTGAGCTGTTTTGCGACGTGGTCGCGCTGCGCAGCTTCTCGAAGGCAGCCTCTGAGCGGGATGTCACGCAGTCGTCGGTCAGTCAGTCGATTGCGAGTCTGGAAAAGCGGCTCGGTGTGCAATTGATTGACCGGGGCAAGCGGCCGTTTGAACTGACTCACGCCGGGAAGGTGTACCACGAAGGCTGCCGCACGCTGCTGGACGAGTTTCGCAAGCTCGAAGACCGCGTCCGCAAAATGGTGGATATGGTGGTCGGACGGGTCCGCGTTGCGGCCATCTATTCCGTCGGGCTGTCCGAGATGGATCGCTATGTCGCTCGGTTCCGCGAGCTTTATCCGGATGCCGAACTGCGAATCGACTACTTGCATCCCGATGAGGTGTACCGCCGCGTCTCGTCCGACGAAGCAGACTTGGGCTTGGTCTCGTTTCCGAAGGAAGGTGGCGAGTTCACCGCTCAAGAGTGGCAGCAGCAGCCGATGGTGTTGGTCGTTCCGCCCGATCACAAGCTGGTCGAAGAGGGACGTAATCAATCAGGCGTTTCGGTCCATGCGTTGGAAGGGGAGGACTTCGTTTGCTTCACCGAGGAACTAAAAATTCGCCGCCAGATCGACCGCTGGCTGAAGGGTGAAAAGATCGCCTTCAACGTAGTTCACTCGTTCGACAACATCGAAAACATCAAACGCGCGGTCGAGATCGGTTCCGGCGTGTCGATCCTGCCAGAGCCGACCGTGCAACGCGAAGTGAATGCCGGGACGCTGGTCGCGCTGCCGCTGAAAGACGTCGCTTGGCATCGGCCCATCGGTGTCATCCACCGGCGAAATAAATCGCTCTCCACGGTGGCGAGCAAATTCAAAGAACTGCTCAACGCACCGCCGGCTTCATTGCCAGCGGTGGATCGAGCGAATGGACAACACAAAGGCCGGTCGCGAATGGACTGGTCAGCGAAGACCGAAGAAGTGCTCACCGCCAGTCCCGCAGGCTAGGAAGCCACCGAAAGTTATTTGTAGCCACGCTCGCCAAGAGCGTGGGTTTTTCCGCGAGTTGCCCCACGCTCTTGGCGAGTGTGGCTACTCAAGGATTTTGAGTGTCTGTCAAAAGGTAATGCGATGACTCAGTTACAACTTCACAGCAACGGCCAACCGAAGAAGCAGGGCCTCTACGACCCGGCGTTTGAGCATGACGCATGCGGCGTCGGCTTCGTCGCGCACATAAAGGGAGAGCGCTCTCGGCAGATTGTCGACGACGCGGATGAGATGCTGCGCCGGATGACTCACCGCGGAGCTTGCGGTTGTGAAGAGAACACCGGCGACGGAGCCGGCATCCTCACGGCGTTGCCCTACGAGTTCTTGGAGAAGATCGCGAAGACGGAACTCAAAGCCTCACTGCCGCCACGCGGGCGATACGCAGCCGGAATTGTTTTCCTGCCAACCGATCCGGCCGAGCGAGAGGTCTGCAAGAGAACCGTCAACGAGATTATCGCCGAACAAGGTCAGACGCTGATCGGTTGGCGGCATGTGCCCACGAACGCGGACGCGGCGGATATTGGACCGTCGGCACGCTCACGTGAGCCGGCGATGGAAATGGTCTTTGTTGGCGCGAAAGAGGGGATCGATCAGGCGGAGTTTGATCGGCAGCTTTTCATCATCCGCAAAGTTGCGAGTCATCGGCTGCGCGATGAGTCGAAGCTGACTCAAGCGTTGCTGTTTTATGTTTGTTCGTTGTCCACGCGGATCATCATCTACAAGGGAATGATGATGCCGTCGCAGGTCATGCCCTATTTCCCGGACCTGCGCGATCCGGACTACAAGAGCCATCTGGCGATGATCCACTCGCGGTTCTCGACAAACACGTTTCCGAGCTGGGATCGCGCTCAGCCCTGCCGCTTCATGGCTCACAAC
>SXKJ01000359.1 GCA_005778115.1 Planctomyces sp.
CGATCGTCCGCGTCAGCTTCTCCACCAACGCCTCGACCTCAGCAACTCGTCGCCGCAATCGCTCGACTTCATCCATGATTCGCGGAGATTACAATCCCCACGAACAGAGCGCAAGTTCAGTCCCTCGGTAATCAATCACAGCGAACCTTCATGCTCAACACCGCCGCCCGTAGGCTCGAAGCCGAATGATTCACAATGCCTCAGTCCCAAAGGAATCACTAATGCCAACGCGAATTCATCAGGTCGTTCTGACGCTTTGCCTGCTTCTGGCAAGTCCCGGTTTGCGCTTTGCATCGGCACAAGAGAAGGCAGCGAGCCTCGTCACGATCGAGTCGGGTGATTTGCCAATCATCCTCTCGGCACCGCATGGCGGGCATGATGCCATAGCTAATGTGGCTGAGCGACAGGGTGAGGGAGTCGAACGATTCAACCCACGATCGGACTCCAACACCGACATCCTCACGGAGCGCTTGGCGGATGCGATCGAAAAAAAGTTGAGCAAGCGTCCGTATGTGGTCATCGCACGATTCCATCGGAAGTATGTAGATGCGAACCGCCGAGGTCGGGACGCCTATGAATCCGAGGAAGCCAAAGTCGTTTACGATTCCTACCACCAAGCTCTCGCCAAAGCACGCAGCCAGGTGATGGAACGCTGGGGACGCGGGATTTTGTTCGACATTCACGGGCAAGCTGTCGAACCGAAAGCGATCTTGCGTGGGACACAAAACGGTAAGACGACGGCGCACTTGGTTGGTCGATTTGGTCGCGAGACGCTCATCGGTGAGACGAGTCTGTTCGGGCAATTGGCGAGTCAGGGCCTCCCGGTGATTCCCGCTGTGGGGACAGACGACCGTGAGCGTGTCGGCTACGACGGTGGCTATACCGTGATCACTCATGGCAGCGGATCGGGGGGCACACTCGATGCCATCCAACTGGAATTTGGCAATGAGCTGCGTTCGAATGAAGCCATTCCGTCAACCGTCTCGAAACTGACGGATGCCGTTGCCGCGTTCGCGAAGCAGTATCTCTCAACAGAAGAACGGGCTGCTCTCGTTGAACGCAAAGAGCGTCGCACCGGTCAAGTCCGAGTCGGTGTTTATTGCGATGTCGGTGCCGGTCCCAGCCACAAGGACCTGCTGAAGGCGTTGCAGAAATTCGAGGATGTGTCGGTGCGAAAACTCATGGCGGACGACATCAGAAACGGTGCTCTAGGTGACATTGATGTCTTGATTCAACCCGGTGGAAGCGGGGGTGGTCAGGGAAGGCATCTTGGAGAAAACGGCAGAGAAACGATCCGCAGCTTTATTCGTGAAGGCGGGGGTTTCATCGGCATTTGTGGCGGCGCTTTTCTTGCCTCTGCGGACTACTCGTGGTCGTTGAATGTCTTGGATGCCCGAGTCGTGGATCGCAACCATTGGGCTCGCGGAAAAGGGACAGTGCAAATCGAACTGACTGACGCGGGTCGTCAAGTGTTGAAGTCGAAAGAGCAACAACTCCAAATCTTCTACGCGCAAGGGCCGCTGCTGGCTCCTCGCAATCATCCCGACATCGCGGACTACGAGACCCTCGCCACGTTCAAGACAGAGATCGCCGAGAACGGGGCACCCGAGGGAGTCATGAAAGGGACAACGGCCATCGCGCGAGGCGACTTTGGCCGAGGCCGTGTCTTCTGTTTCAGTCCTCATCCGGAAATGACCGAGGGCCTTGAACCGCTGGTGCATGTGGCGATCGACTACGTCAAACGGAAGCACCTGCCGTAAGCCAATCACCGGGAAGAGGTTAGGCACCTTGAGGGCAAGAAACCATGAAGAAGAAACCAACCCCGAACCTCACGGTTTTTGACCGAGTGCAAACCATTCTGGATTCCGCACAGAGCCATGCTGCGCGCTCGGTGAACACAACGGAGGTCGTGGCGAACTGGCTGATCGGTCGGGAGATCGTGGAGGAACAACAACAGGGAGCGAAGCGGGCGGGGTATGGAGAGCGGATCGTTCCAGAGTTGGCTCGGCGTCTGTTGGACGCAGGAATGCAGGGCGACAGTGAATTGACCTTGCGGCTGTGCCGAGAGTTCTACCTCGGTTATCCCGATTTGCCTGGGGCCGAGATTTGTTACGCACTGCGTAATAAATTGGGAATGCCATCAATTGGTTACGCAGTGCGTAACCAATCTCACGCCGTCACCAAAGCCACCAAGATTTGCCACGCACTGCGTGGCGAATCTCCCGAATCCCTCATCCTTGTCCCACAGATCATTGAAGCAGCCCGGGCAGCCGTTACCAACTCCACCTTCCCACGGAGGCCGATCTCGCCGCAGAGATTCGCCGGGAACTGGCCGAACTCAACCTGCCGAAGTCGGTCCCGGCTCGGAAACGATCATCTCGCAAAAAAGCCTGACGCTATTCCAATACCGCCGACTAGCGCAGATTCTTCGGTCTTCATTCTCTTGCCATTCCACACAGACTTGTCGGCAAGAGAATGAAGACAGAAGAATGCGCGAGGATTGCCAATTACCCCAACCAACGAAATGAACCAACTCGATGAAAATGACCACCGCACTCCTTGTGTCACTGCTGCTCTTGCCGCTCGCAAGACTGAGCGCGGCTGGGCCATCGAAACCGAACATCGTGATCTTTCTCGCAGATGATCTCGGCTATGGCGATCTGGGGTGTTACGGGCATCCGATCATGCAGACGCCGAACCTCGATGCGTTCGCCAAACAAGGGACGCGGTTCACTCAGAGTTATGCGGCGTGTGCGGTGTGCAGTCCGTCGCGGTCGGCGATCCTCACCGGGCGGACGCCGTATCGGAACGGCGTCTTCGCCTGGATTCCCGAAGGTCGCGAGATTCATCTGCGGACCAGCGAGATCGCGCTGCCGAAGCTGCTCAAGGAGCGCGGCTATGCGACGTGTCACGTTGGCAAGTGGCATCTCAACGGACACTTCAACAAGCCGACTCAACCGCAGCCGAGCGATCACGGCTACGACTGGTGGCTGGCGACGCAGAACAACGCGGCTCCCAGCCACGAAAACCCCGACAACTTCGTCCGCAACGGCGAACCGGTCGGCAAGCTCGAAGGCTATTCCGCGCCGCTGATCGTCGATGAGGCGACCACTTGGCTGACGCAGCATCGCGACAAGTCGAAGCCGTTTTTGTTGTCGGTGTGGGCTCACGAACCGCACTACCCGATCAAGGCTTCGCCCGAGTTCAAAGCCAAATACCCCGACCTGACCGACGACGTGCAGCGCGAGCATCACGCCAACGTCACGCAGCTCGATCATGCGTTCGGGAAGCTGATGCGGACACTCGACGAGCTGAAACTCGCGGACAATACGGTGGTCTTCTTCACCTCCGACAACGGCCCCGAAGGAGACGGTATCAAGTCGCCCGGTCGCGGCTCAACAGGCGGCCTACGCGGTCGCAAGCGAGCCGTCTATGAAGGAGGCATCCGTGTCCCCGGCATCGTCCGCTGGCCGGGTAAAGCTCAGCCCGGAACGACGAGCGACGTGCCGGTGATCGGTTCGGACATTTTCGTCACGGCCGTCGGGATCGCCGGAGCAAAGTTGCCGACAGACCGTGTGTTGGACGGCGGCAATCTACTGGCCGCGATCGAAGGCCGAGCGGTCGAACGTGCTCGCCCGCTTTATTGGCGCTGCGCCATCGCACCAGGTCCGCTGAAGACAGCCATGCGAATCGGCGACTGGAAGATCCTCGCCGACGAACCGCTCACGCAGTTCGAGCTGTACGACCTCAAGCACGATCCGCTGGAGAAGACGGACCTCAGCGCGACCCAGCCCGCCAAGTTTCTGGAAATGAAAACCGCCCTCATCAAACTCAACACCGAGATCGAAGCAGAAGGCCCAGACTGGTGGAAGTCCTACGATCAAGGAGCAAAAAGGGCCAACCAGAAGAAAAAACAAAAGGCCGAGTGACGCCCTCATCGAGTCCCAACCAACCATGACAAGACACACGCGAAGTCACGCAGGGCCTGCGGTCGGCATCGTGTCGCGGTCGGGAGACCGTGCCATGACACGAGTCACTCGGCAGTAGGCAACGAGAAAGAGGGTGCCAAAGAGAAGATCGACGGCTCCCGCGACGAGCATGGTTAGGCTCACTCTGCCGAACCCAAACAAGGTGGCAACTGTGATCCCGAAACTCGCCTTCTCGATGATTGCGGGAATCATGATCGGCTTGTACCTCGCAGGGTCGCGTGCAATGAACAAGAAGACGATCTGCCAAGCAATGGCGATGCCCACAAATCCGTAGAAGTATTCGGGATGAGTAATTGCCGGCGGGAAGTCCCGGCCGATGTGTTGCTCGAGAAGATACTGGGGCAGCAGGACGATCAGGCCGTAGACGCCTGCGATCAGAAACACTCGACGTGCAAAGATCATGGGGCGCTCACCAATCTGAGGATTCCAGAAATTTCAGCCCGCGCCTCGCGATGGAACGTGAGTCTGCTATTCGTCGCAGCGATGGACGGTTTCCGGTGAAAACGCCGGCAGGCAAACTGCGATGTATTCGGCACCATCCTCGTCGGGGGTGCTGTATCGAACTCGTTCACCGGCGTGCGCGATGACGGCCTAGCCGGCGCGGACTTCCAATACGCCGTCGGGCGTCTCGACTCGGAGTGTTCCGCGCAAGACGACGGTGATCTCTTCGAAGTCGGGTTGCTGCGCGGGTTCTCGCCAACCGCCGGGCGAGACCATCCGGGCCACGCTAACGTTCTCGTGGCCGGAGCTGACGCGCCCGGCGTACTCCTCGATTCGTTTCGGTTTGTTACCGGCGGCCGTGACGACCGTGGGGGCTTCAATGAGCGTGGGCATGGTGATCCTCGTGAAGTCGTGGGACAGTGTTTGTGATCGAATACGCGAGCGAAGTATCGTTGTCTCGCACGGAACAACAGCCGATGGTCCGGTGGCACGAGGCCGACGACCACTGCACCAAGCCTCCTACGGATGGCTCGCGAACGAAAACTCGCCACAGCAGTGAACCGCTCAGCGGTTCGGTCCGATTCCAGGGCGCGAGGCTGAGGATGCGGGCCAGCAGGCAGTAGCCGACAGTGACCATCGCCGTCGTGCCGATCAGAGGCACCCAGTAAATCCAGTTCATCCCCGGCAACGTACCGCACAGCAACAAGCCGAGGTATGCGATTCTGATTTGCACGGGAAACGGCCGGAGTTGGCGGAGTCGCACCGCGTAGTAGCCACCCACCAGCGTGCAGATGCCGATGGCGATCACCAACGCCCACGGATAGCCGGCCAAGTGCGCGGCAAGCAGCGGAATGGTCAGCGTCCAATGCCACCAACTCAGGTCCGTCAACACGGACCAGTTCATCGTGAGCGACGAGACTGCATCGTTGCGGGTTGGAAGCCTGCGCGACGATTGCTTCGACGCTTCGGGTTCCGATTCGCCAAACGCAAGCGGCTTCAGCCGTGGCACGAACATCGGCACTCGGCGGCGATAGTCCTGGTACTGGCGACCGAAGTGTGCCACCAAGTCACGTTCCTCGATCACGGCTGCCAAGGCCATGTAGATGGTCAGCACTCCCGCGAAGAGCAAATGCCCCATGGTCATGGTCGGCGTGGCCCAAAACGCGATGGTCCAGCCGATGTACAAGGGGTGTCGCACATGTTTGTAAAACGACGGCACGCGAAACGGCAGCGGTTCATAGTCGCGGCCTTTCAAGTACATCCACACCTGCCGTGTGCCAAACAGGTCGAAATGGTTCAGCAGCAAAGTGACGCCCGGCACCATCAACCAACCCCCGGCGAAGAGCCCCCACAGGGCATTTCGCAACAGTGGGGTTTGCACATCCCAAACCACCGCGTCGATGGTTCGCCACTGCCACATCAGCACGAAGGACACGGCGCAGACAACCAGCACATACGTGCTCCGTTCGATCGGCTGAGGAACAATCCGAGTCCAGAGTCGTTTGAACGCCGGGCGAGCCATGATCGAGTGCTGGGCGGCGAACAGTCCGAGCAGCAGCAAGTTCACCACGAGAGCTTGGCCGACTGGACCAGCCGGCCCGGAGTCAATCGTTTTGGGCACGATCAGATTGCCGATGAAGGCGGCCATGTACGCGAAGATTCCCAGGAACAACAAATGACATCCGACACCGTAGGCAAAATACAGAGATCGTTTCATGACTGATCCTCCCGGAAGAAACGACTTGAACCAGGGGCACCTGACGCTCAACTCGACGGAGCCTGGCGTCGTCTTCGAGGATTATCGTCTCATTTCCTGCCTGGGACAGTTTACCTCTGGTACACTTTTGGTTGACTTATAGTCCACCGGAACCGGCGATCGACTTTCATGAAAACACACACGCGTCAACGGCTCGTCGAAGCGGCCGTCCGTCGCTTCTACCGCGATGGTTTTCGCAGCGTCGGCATCGACCAAGTGCTGGCTGACGTGGGCATCAGCAAGACGGCGTTCTATAAACATTTCGAGTGCAAAGACGATCTGATGCTCGCCGCGCTGGAAATGCAAAACCGTTGGCTACAGGACACTTTTCGCACGATGATTTGCGAGCGTGGCGGCCCGACGGCGATAGGTCAGCTTCATGCGGTGCTCGATGTCGTCGATCACATCATTGCGTCGGACGATTTTCAGGGCTGCATCTTCGTCAACGCGGCGATGGAATTTCCACTGCCGCACGAACCAGCCCACATCGCCGCCTCAGAGAACAAGCAAGCGATCGAAGACATCCTGTTCCAGCTCGCCGTGGAAGTCGGAGCAAGCGATGCTAGAGGAATGGCTCAAGAATTGTGGTTCAAGGGGACTCTTGGGGGCTGGTGATATAGCGGCTCATCCAGCGAGTTTGAACTTGGCGTGGTGGAGCGTGAGGAGTCGGAGTTTGAAGTGGTCGTAGCGGCGATATCCGTAGGCTCGACGCTGGAGCAGGCCGATCTTGTTGTTGGTGCCTTCC
>SXKJ01000360.1 GCA_005778115.1 Planctomyces sp.
CCCGACATCACCGCTGAACAACGCTTGGGGAGGGGGAACCTCCGCGCAGACTCCGACATTCCGGACTCCCCACCAGCCTCCATCCACAGCGCACCCGAAAAAACTGGCCACTGACCGATGCATGAATAATGCGGGCTAGGTTTGGGGTTACAACGCTGATTGCGGCTCAAACGGTGATCACCAAAACAACGAGCCAAAGTCAGTTCGCGAATCGCGGCACAGCCAAGAGACGCGAGGGAGTTCGGTGGCCATCGAACGTCGGTTGTTGTTCCGGGGCCTGAGAGACCTCGGTGAATCCAACCATAAATCATCAAAGAGAAAGTGAGTTTCCCATGAACCTTTTGAAGAAGTTTTTGGCGTCGGAAGATGGCCCAACCGCTGTTGAATACGCCGTGATGTTGGCCCTGATCGTTGTGGTCTGCATCGGCACGATCACCTCCGTCGGCACGAAGGTCAACTCTTCGTTCGACGCGACCAAGACCGCTCTGCCGTAACCTGACGTGGGAACCTCACCCACTTCAAAAAACTCCGCCGCCCGTCTTGCCGAAGTTCGCTTCGGCGGGGCGGCGGCGGATTTTTCTTCCCCTCATTGCGGGCCAACCGTTGATCGAGCGGACTTCAAGATCGATCCGAGCCTAATCGCTCGAATGACAATCGCCTTAAGGGAGAGAAAACCATGAATCTGCTCAAGAAGTTTTTGGCGTCGGAAGACGGCCCAACCGCTGTCGAGTACGCCGTGTGTTGGCGCTCATTGTTGTGGTCTGCATTGGCACGATCACCGCCGTGGGCACGAAGGTCAACTCGTCGTTCGACGCGACCAATACCGCGTTGCCGTAATCGATCACGAGCTTTCGCTCGCGGAATTCTGTTTTTCACCGAACGCCTCGCCGAGCTTGCTGCTCGGTCGAGGCGGCTCGGCTGTTTCAAGCGAGGAGTGTGCATCATGTTGACGAACTGGTTGAGCCTGGAAATCACTCAACTCGTGGAACTGCTGACGGCGTCGATCGTCGCTGTGGTCTCCACCTTCAGTTGGCTGTTTCTGTCTGCCCGAACGTAAGCGTGCCGCCACCTAGCCTGTGTGCGACATGGTGCCAAATCTCCGCGAATGGGTAGCGGTGGGCACCGTCGATCAATCCCCTCGATGCGAAGCCTCACACGAAAGGCCCTTTCAACATGGACTGGCAAGAACTGTTACTGAATCACTGGCACGTCAAACTGGTCACGATCGTGTTGATCGTCGCCGCTTGGATTGATGGCAAAGAGCTGCGTGTCCCCAACTGGATCACCTTCCCGATGGTACTGAGCGGTCTGGTCTACAACCTGACTGTCGGTGGTTGGGGTGGTTGGAACAGCGGCTTGGCCGGCGCGTTGCTCGGCACAGTCGTGGGACTGGCGACGCTGTTCTGGCTGTGGATGCTGGGCGGCATGGGCGCGGGTGACGTGAAACTGATGGCCGGCATCGGTGCGTGGCTCGGCCCGGTGGTCATCACGGAAGTCTTTATCGCGACGGCAATCATCGGCGCGGTCATGGCCGTGGTGATGGTCTGGATGCGAAACGACTGGCAACGGCACTCGACCAACTTCCTGGTCATCCTCCAGGAATGGATGGATCTGAAGAAGCTGGGCATGAGCGGCGTGTCTCAAATCGCGGCCGAGCGTAAGCCGACGATGCGGTTGCTGCCGTATGGCATTCCCATCTGCTTCGGAGCGATTGCCGTGTTTGTTTACGACGGCATGTTGATCTAGTCCTCAAAACCAGCGACCCCACTGAGCTTGCCTCAGTGGTTAACGGGTTTCTGCGCTACGCACACATGCCATTGGAGTGAAGCGCTGGTAGCGCAAAAACCCGCAAGCCACTGAGACAAGCTCAGTGGGGGATGGCGACATCACTGTTGACCGTCTAGTCCGGCAGAAATCGCGAGTTGATTTCCTCAAAAAAACACAACTGAGAATCCCCGCCATCGGCAAAGCCGTTATAGGGTGAAGAGTTTGCCCAGACGGTGCCGATCATACGAAGGAAGGCATGGTGTCCCATGCGACCGAAGACATTGGCTTTGTTGGCTGTCGCCGCGATCTGCGGATTGGTGGCCATGTTGGGTGTGCAACAAGTCCTGTCGAATCAAGGCGGCGGGAAAACGGAAGAGGGTCAGGTGTTGGTGGCCAAGGCGGAGATCGTGCCGGGGCAACCGCTCGACGAGACCAACGTGGAGTTCAAAAGTTTTCCAGCGGGGACCATTCCCGAGGGAGCCGTCGTCAGCAAGGAACAGTTTCTGGAACGGACTTTGACGGTGCGAGCCTTTCCCGGTTCCCAGATTTTGCAAGTCATGCTGGACAAGAAAGGAGCGCGGAGCGCATCAAGTGAAGTGCGTGACGGAATGAGCGTCGTGTCGGTGCCCATCGATCAAACGATGACCGGCGTCGGCCTGATTCATCCGGGCGACAATGTGGATGTGCTCGTGACCTACCGGCCGGTGGGATCGCGAGAAGTCAACGGCGTCGGTAAGGAAGTCAAAACCGTGTTGGAGTACGTCGAGGTTTTTTCGATCGACGGCGTGCGCGACCCGAACTTGCTTCCAAAGCCAGGTGATCCGAAAGCGGTGCCCATGAAGACGGTGCAACTGCAAGTGACCGGCGAACAGGCTCGGCTGTTAAAGCTGGCCGGTGACGTCGGCACGATTTATCTGACGCTGCGCGCCATGAACGACAAGCATCGCATCGAAGACAAGGAGTTATTCGACCCGAAATTCGCCGAAAACGTCGTCTCCCACAAAGACGACGAACGAGATCAACCTCCTCCGGTCGCCGTGGCCAAGCCCGCTCCGGAAGTGAAGCTCGATACCAATCCGGGCCGCAAGAAATGGAAAATCGAAATCATCGCCGGTGACGAGCGCCGCATCGTAGAAGTCGATCTGCCGGAAGAAGAACCCGTGACACTGAGTACCGCCAAAGGAACGTAGTCCGATTTTCGATTGATGATTTTTGACTTTCGATTGGAACCGCAGGCTGCAACCGAAAATTGAAAATCAGTGAATTCATCACCTGACTTCTGAAGTCGGGAATATCGCTGCGGAACCCGACTCGGAGAGTCAGGCTGCGGTGGACAAAGAAATTGAGGTGCAGGGATGCGCTGGTTTCATCATTCATGTCCAGCCGCGTGGTCGCTGATCGCGCTGCTGTCGAGCGGCTGGCTGATCAGCGAACCGCTGCACGCGCAGCCCCAGACCGCCGAACAGTCTGCTGCGGCGGATATTGCCGGTAGCGACTCGGTCGTGCCGATCACCGCCTATCGCACGCAGGTCGAGTTGACAGAGAAGTTCTCGAAGGTTTTCGAGACCAAGAGCTTCATTAAGCGTGTCAGCAGTTTTGACCCCGTCGTTCTGGAGGTCACACCCGTCAGTCCGACCCGGATCAGCGTCAGGGGACTGCTGCAAGGGGTGACCAGCCTGGTGCTCACCGACGACGCCGGGACTACCTACACGGTCGAAGTCCTCGTCAAAGGGGACGCTCGCCAACTGCAATCCATCATCGACCGCAAGTTTCCGAACTCGTCGATCGAAGCCTTCAAAGTGCAAGAGGCGGTCGCACTCCGCGGTTGGGTCACACATCCCGAACACATCACGCAGATCGTCGAGATCGCCGAGCAGTTCTATCCCAAAGTGCTGAACCAGATGCGTGTCGGCGGCGTCCAGCAAGTTTTGCTGAAGGTGAAGGTGATGGAGGCGCAGCGCTCCTTGATCCGCCAGTTGGGGATCAACTTCACCTACGTCGCCCCGGGCGGGTATATCACGAGCAATCCGGGAGCGCTTAGCTCGACAGCCGTGGGCGCGATGGGAGCGGCGTCATTGCTGCCCGGAGTCACGCCGGCTGTGGCCACGGCCCCGATCTCCTTGCTGACGAATGCCTCTTTTGGAATTGTGAAAAACCAGTCGACCTTTCAGTCCTTCATTTCCTCGCTACGTGAAGAAGCGTTGGTCAAGATTCTCGCGGAGCCAGAAATCGTCGCCACCAATGGCCGCCCCGCGACCCTGTTGTCCGGCGGAGAATTTCCGATCATCGTCCCCCAAAGCTTGGGGACGGTCAGCATTCAATACCGTGAGTTTGGCGTCCGCATGGAAGCGGTGCCGATCGTGCTGGGAAACGGCAATCTCCGCTTGGAACTGCAACCGGAAGTCAGCGACCGCGACGATGCGAACGGCGTGAGTATCAACGGCACGACCGTTCCGGCGCTCACGGTTCGCCGAGTCAACACGCAGGTGGAAATGAAGTTCGGCCAAACGCTGATGCTGGCAGGACTGATCTCGAACTCGCAGCGAACGATCATGCGAAAAATTCCGTTTCTCGGCGAGTTGCCGTATATCGGCGCGGCCTTCAGTCAGAAGCGGACGACCGAAGCCGAAACCGAAATCGTGATCACCGTCACCCCGGAATTGGTCGCCCCCTTGGATGACGGACAGGTTCCGCCCGGTGGTCCTGGCCAGTTCACCGATGCACCGACCGATCGCGAGTTAATGTTGTACGGTTTGATGGAAGTCCCCAAGTACGGCGATCGCTGTCCGACATGTGCTCCCGGTCAAACCGGTCCCTACATCGTGCCGGGCCTGAAAGAGGGCCTGAGTCCCACGGCTGCTCCGGCCGTGGATCGAAAGGAATTGGTCACACCACCTGCTCCCGGAGATGCGGATGCTTCCGCGCAAGCACGCCGCTTCGCCGCCCAGATGGCCGCGCGGCAGAAACTGCCGAAGAGCAGTTCCAATGTGAGACAAACCAGCTATGACGAAGCGGCGGTGAAGGCACGAGCCAGCGAATCGACTCGCGCCCCGGCTCCAGCACCTGCAACGGCAAACCGTTCTTCGTCCACGACCAGAACCTCCCCTCCGGCAAGTTCCAGCAGCAACGCTGCTACGAGCAATTCTCGCAGCAGCCAGCCCAACAACGTTCCGTCCAAAAGCCCGATCACGAACACGACACGCAATCGCAAACCCGGTCTCATCGAGCCACCCGCTCGGTGAGAGATTGTGAGTTTCCCACCACCGACCTTGTGTCATTGGTATCTACACAACTATCCGCACTTGAGGATGGGGAATGGTAACGAGACGTCACGAACGAGTTGTTTGAGGTCACTGAGATCATGGTGTTCGAGATATTCCAGCATCGTCAATACAACGCACAGTCCGGCCAGCAA
>SXKJ01000361.1 GCA_005778115.1 Planctomyces sp.
ACATCCACACAGTCGCAGGAGGCTGCGATTTTGTTAATCCGAATTGAACGGTATTGGGGCTAGCCGCGGGTTCTTTTCCTCGACCCGCGGCTAGCGCCTTGCGGCTCACGAATTCGTCTTCAACACGAATGGCGGAGAGCCGTTTTTGTCCCGTCAGGGATCGTTGAAAATAGCCCCGCACTTCAGTGCCGGGGATGAGATGCGGCTGCACGACTTGAGTCCCGTCTGGGACGACAGAAATGCTCGGCCAATTTCTGTCGTCCCTGCCGGGACTTCACACACTCTTCTCACCATTTCCCAGCACTGAGGTGCTGGGCTATTGTCGAGACGTCCCTAACGGGACTCAAACACCGCTCAGTTTGAGTAAATACCTGCTCCACGAATCATTCGGCCGTCGATGAGGACTGCGACTGCTCGCCACCGTTCGCCACTGGCTGCGTGGCAAAGAAACTGTTGAAAATCGCGGCGTCCACTTCGTTGAGGCACAATTGAAAATGGTCAATGAATTCGTGCAGGCCGGCTTGGATGATGTCAGAGGATTGCGTGAACTCGAAGTCCGATCGAAGCCGGCCCAGCAGTTTCTCAGCCTTGAGCTGATACGTTCCCTCGGAAGAACCGGTGACGGCTCGCAGCGATTCTTCGGCGCGGCTTAGGCAATAGCGGACGGACCGCGGGAAATCTCGGTCGAGCATCAAGAAGCCCACGACGTGTTCCGGGGCAATGCGACCGCGGACTCGGCGATACATTTCGAGTGCGCTGGCAGACTTCAACAATGCGGACCACTGGATCACGTCCAGTGGCGTTCCGACTTCGCTCGTCGTCGGCAGCAGAATGAAATACTTCACGTCGAGGATGCGTGACGTCTTGTCGGCTCGTTCGAGGTTTCGGCCCATGCGGCTGAAATGCCACGCCTCGTTGCGTGACATCAACGACTCCATGATGCCTACCAGCAGTTGGCTGTAGCGTTTGACCTCGCCCAGGAATTGGGTCGTGTTCTCCAGCGCGTTGGGGACATCGGCTCCGCGGACGAAGAGATAAAACTTGTTGAGCTCTTCCCAAACTTCCGACGGCAGGCTGCCGCGAATCGTGCGGGCGTTCTCGCGAGCCGAGTACAAACACGACACGATCGAATTGGGGTTCTTGTGGTCGAACGTCAGGAACTGCCAGACGCTATCGCGGTTCGCGCGGCCGTGTCGTTCGGCGAAGACTTCGTTGTCGCCGGTCGTGGCGACCAGCGGTTCCCACTGCTGGCTGACGCTGTCGCCCAGGTCCAGCGTCATGTGCATATTGACGTCGAGAAACCGCGCGACGTTCTCCGCCCGCTCGACATAGCGGCTCAGCCAAAACACGGAATCGGCCACGCGGCTCAGCATCGAAATGGTCCAATCAACTCAAGTCGCACGTAGCCGCGTTCGCCAGAACGCGGGCTGACAGGTGATTCCCCGCGTTCTGGCGAACGCGGCTACGAGTCCTATGCAAGCACCCAGGTGTCTTTGCTGCCGCCCCCCTGCGACGAGTTCACGATCAGCGAACCCTTCCGTAACGCAACGCGCGTCAGGCCGCCTGGGAGCACAAAGATGTCTTTGCCATAGAGCATGTACGGTCGCAGATCGACGTGCCGGCCTTCGAGGTGGTCGTCCACAATTGTTGGCACGCGTGACAGCGCGAGCATTGGTTGTGCGATGTAGTTGCGCGGGTTGGCTCGGATTTGGTCGGCGCACTTCGCGAGTTCTTCGGCGGTCGCTCGCGGGCCGATCACGATGCCATAGCCGCCTGATTCATTGGTCGGCTTGATGACCAGCTTCGACAGGTTGCGCAGCACGTATTGCAGGTCATCTTGCTCGGAGCAAATGTGCGTCGGCACGTTGTTGAGGATTGGGTCTTCGCCGAGGTAGTACTTGATGATCCGCGGCACATAGGCATAGATCGCCTTATCGTCCGCGACGCCGGTCCCTGGAGCATTCGCCAGAGTGACTCGCCCTTTGCGATACACCTCCATCAAGCCGGGGACGCCCAATGTCGAATCGGGGCGAAAACATTTCGGGTCGAGAAACGTGTCGTCGATGCGGCGATAGATCACATCGACGCGCTGCAAGCCGCGAGTCGTTCTCATGCAGACGTAGCCGTCGGAGATGACCAGGTCCGAGCCTTCGACCAACTCAACCCCCATCTGCTGCGCGAGAAAGCTGTGCTCAAAGTACGCCGAGTTGTAGATGCCCGGCGTGAGCACTACGACATTCGGGCTTTGCGTATTCGGCGGCGCGACGTGTTGCAGCGTCTCCAGCAATCGTTCGGGATAGTCCTCGACCGGCTGGATGCGGAGGCCGCCGAAGATTTGCGGAAACGTCCTCTTCATCACTTCGCGGTTTTCGATGACGTAGGACACACCAGACGGGCAACGCAGGTTATCTTCGAGTACATAAAACTTGCCGTCCCCGTCACGGACCAGATCGGTGCCGACGACATGACACCAGACGCCGCCGGGGGGCTTGAGGCCAACACACTGCTCGAGATAGCAGGAGGCCGAGAACACTAACTCGAATGGCACGATGCCGTCTTTGAGAATGCGCTGCTCGTTGTAGACATCGTCAATGAACAGGTTCAGCGCGAAGATTCGTTGCCGGAGGCCGCGCTGAATCGTGTCGAATTCGGTGCCATCCACAATTCGAGGCACAATGTCGAACGGCCAGACTTTTTCGGTTCCCGCTTCGTGGCCGTAGACGGCGAAGGTAATTCCCATGTTGAGCAGCGTCAGATCCGCCGCCTTTTGCCGACGAACGAGCTCTCCATCTGACAGCGCCGTCAGGCGCTTCGCGAGCGCATCAGCTCGCGGACGCGGTATGCCCGACTCATCGAACATCTCGTCGTAGAAACCATCGGTTTGGTAATTGGCCAATCGCATGAGCGCACCTTCTCCGCGGCACGCGAAGAAAGCAACCGGCATACCAAAGCGAAAACGCCAAAATTATCGACTCAAATCGAGCGATCGGGAGACGACCCCGTTGAGCGTGCCAGTGAATAAGGCATAGTGCGTCGAATTCTGTCGCACGTCTCGGAGATAAGGGTGGTTGATCAACGCCGGGAGTGGCCAGTTTCTAAGCCTCAAAGTCTGCAAAAACTTACGGCACGCCAGTTGCCTCCGAAGGCTTTGTGACGCACGCGGTTCGTGTGCGTCAGTGTGTTTGGCCCTGAAGAACTCGCACGCAAGCCGCGTGCGCCACATTGAGTATCTGGAGCCCCCCGTGACGACCACCCTTGCCAGCCATTCGACTTCGGGACTTGTCCCGTTCAGCCCTGAGGAATTGCGTGCGACGCTCGCCGGATCACGCAATCCGGAAGAAACACTTTCGAAACTGGTCTTCGCGATTCAACAGCGGTTGAAGACCGATGTTTGTTCGGTCTATTTGCTGGAGCAGAACCGCTCACATCTCGTGCTGGCCGCGACCGTCGGCCTGCGTGGTGAGTGCGTTGGCCGAGTCCGCATGGCGTTACATGAGGGGCTCGCCGGTATGGTCGCGGAGCAACTGCGGCCGATCGCCGTTGAAGATGCGATGATGCATCCGCGATTCAAATACTTCGCCGAATCGGGCGAGGACGAATACCACTCGTACCTCGGCGTGCCGATTGTCGATCGCGGGCTGTTGCAGGGAGTGCTGGTCGTGCAGTCGGCGGAGGCTCGCAATTTCCTGCACGACGAAATCGACTTGCTCGCCGCCGCCGGCAAGCAGTTGGCGACGGTCATCAGTGATTGCCGATCGCTCGAACAATTCATCGCGCCAGTGCAGAAGCGTCTCTGGGCGTTGGCCACCAACCTGCGTTGGTCTTGGGATGCCGAGACGAAAGAAATCTTCCGCGACCTCGACCCGGTGCGCTGGCAAGATTCGGGACACAATCCGATCACGCTGCTTTCCGAGTTCACCGTCGACAACCTCGATCGGTTGGAAGATCGCGTGCGGCAATTGAGTCTGCAAAGCCGCATCGATCTCGCCTATCGCCGCTTGCAGGACTACTTGCACCCGAAGACCAGTTGGGGCGACAGTCACGTCGGCATCCTCCGAGCGAAGCCGGTCGCGTACTTCTCGGCTGAGTTCGGCATTCACGAGTCGCTGCCGATTTACTCCGGCGGACTCGGCGTGTTGTCCGGCGATCACATCAAGAGCGCGTCGGACTTGGACATCCCGCTGGTTGGGATCGGACTGTTCTACAACCAAGGCTACTTCCGGCAGTGGATCGACTCGCACGGCTGGCAGCATGAGGATTATCTCTACGTCAATCACAGCCGCTTGCCACTGCGATTGGCGACGGCCAGCGGTGCGCCGATCATCGTCGAACTGCCGACGCGCACCGGGATGATCTCCGCTCGCGTGTGGCAGTTGCAGGCGGGTCGCATCACGCTGTATTTGCTCGATTCCGACATCCCCGGCAATGCGCCGGAGGATCGGCAACTGACCGCTCGGCTTTACGGCGGCGACACGCGTGTCCGCATTCGCCAGGAAATGTTGCTCGGCGTCGGCGGTGTGAAGGCGCTCAAGCAACTGGGCATCGCGCCGAGCGTTCTGCACCTCAACGAAGGACACAGCGCGTTCGCCGCGCTGGAGATGATCCGCCAACGGATGCACGACGAAGGGATCGACCTCTGGGAATCGCAGCGCCGAGTCGCTCGGCAAATCTGTTTCACGACGCACACTCCCGTCCCGGCCGGTCACGACCGCTTCGACGCTGGCCTGATCGAAGAACACCTCGGACCGTTGCGAGAGCAGATGGGACTGGACCACGAACAACTCATGTCGTTCGGCCGAGTCGATCGCCACAACCACGGCGAGCCGTTCTGCATGACGGTCCTCGCGCTGAAGATGTCTCGCCGAGCGAACGCCGTCTCATCGCTGCACGGCGAAGTTTCGCGCAGCATGTGGACCTGTCTGTGGCCCGGTCGGGGTGAGGAAGAGATTCCGATCGGTCACATCACCAACGGGGTTCACATTCCAACGTGGCTCGCGCCACAGATGCGAGATCTCTACAACCATTGCCTCGGCACCGAATGGCAACTGCGAGCAGGCACTCCAGAGGCGTGGGCGAAAGTCGACGATATTGCCGATAGTCAGCTTTGGGAAACGCATCTCGCCTGCAAGCAGGGGCTATTCGACTTCGTCCGCCGCCGCGGCTCACTGGAAGCTGAACGGCGCGGCGAAGCTCCCGAAATCGTTTCGCAACTGCGCCGAGTGCTCAGCCCCGACGCACTGACGATCGGCTTCGCGCGCCGCTTCGCAACCTACAAGCGAGCCGACTTGCTTCTGCGTGATCTCGATCTGCTGGCAACGCTGGTGAACGATCCACAGTTCCCGATCCAATTCGTCTTTGCCGGCAAAGCCCATCCGCACGACCAACCGGGCAAAACGATCTTGCAGGAGATCTTCAAAGTCTCACGCCTGCCAGAATTCTTCGGCAAAGTGGTCTTTATCGAGGACTACGACATCAATGTCGGCCGGCATCTCGTGCAAGGTGTCGATGTATGGCTCAATAACCCGCGCAAACCCCTGGAAGCATCCGGCACTAGCGGTGAGAAGGTCGTGCTCAACGGCGTGCTGAATTGCTCGGTGCTCGACGGCTGGTGGGCCGAAGCCTACGACGGCCGCAATGGCTTCGCGATTGGTCAGGGCGAAACGCACTCCGACATCGGCCGCCACGATGGCCAAGATGCCGAGTCGTTCTACGAAGTCTTGCAGCGCGAGGTGATCCCTTTGTTCTACGACCGCGACAAAGATGGCCTTCCGCGAGCCTGGGTCGCCCGAGTGAAACGCGCGATCCGAGGGCTCGGCTGGCGCTTCAGCGCCGACCGCATGGTCATGGACTACGTCCAGAAGTGCTACATCCCCGCCGCCGGCGGCCTGTCGAGCGACATGAGCCGCCTGTAAGGTTGAAATGCACTCATAGCGACCCCATGCGAGGGGCTGAACGTCACAAGCCCCACCGAGCTTGCCTTATTGGTCTCTAGACAATTATCCGCATCTGAGGATTGGGAACAGTAGTTGGGCGTCGTAAACGAGTTGTTTGAGGTCATTCCAATCATGGTTTTCGAGGTACTCGGCCATCGACAGCAGCACCCACAGGCCGGCCAGCAAGGCGGTGGCGGTGTGTGGGACTTTGCGTTTCATCTGTCGGCCGCTGAGGCGGATTAGCGTGTCTTTAAGTTGGGTCGCGGCGGGGCTGGTGTCGGACTGCAAATGCCAGACGGTCATGCAGGCCATCGTGGCCATCAGCAGGCGGCGGAAGATCGCCGCGCCGGTTTCTTGCTGCCAGTGTTCCAATTCTTGGCCGTGCGACTTGAGCAGTTTGAAATAGCTCTCGATCCGCCAGCGCCAGTAGTAACAGCTCGCCAGTTGCTCAGCGGACAGCAGCGTCGCCGAAGCGTTCGTCAGCAGATGCCACGCGGCCAGAACGCGACCATCCGCGTGACGGACCTGCACCGCGATCAAACGCAGCGTCAGCGGCGGGCCGGAGACCGAGATCTGCTGCTTCTTTTTCGCTCACGCCACTCCCTGACGGTCGTGGTACGGTTCTCAAACAGATTCTAACTGCTCAGGGCGTTGTTGAAGTCGATGCTCGTTTCTTGGCAGTGCCGCTCGACTCGTTTCGACGGGTCTTCGCCCAAGAAATAAAACCGGATGCTGTCCTCATTGGGGTTCATCTCTTCGAGCAACTCATGTCGTAGTTTGACCATCTCAGTGTCGCCGACTTGGCATTCGAAGACGAACAACTGCACGCGCAGGCCGAAGTTCTCGCACAACTTTCCCAACTCGATCAGCAGATCGCGATTTTAAGAATCTCTTGGGGTGAGTTGGATGAGGCTGAAAACGCTGTGTTGTGACGGCACTTGATCTTAAGTACGCCACATCTCATTCCAGAATGTCTTGGATCACATGGCCATGCACGTCGGTCAGACGGCGGGCGATGCCGTTGTGATAGAAGCTGAGCCGTTCGTGATCGAGACCCAGCAGATGCAACGCCGTCGCGTGCAGGTCGTAGCTGTAGGTGGGATTCTCGGCCGCGCGCCAGCCGAGGTCATCGCTGGAGCCGTAGCTGCTACCGCCACGAATGCCGCCCCCGGCGAGCCACGCGGTGAAGACGCCGGGGTTGTGATCGCGTCCTTTTTGTGAGCCCTGCATGAACGGCTGACGGCCGAACTCGGACGTGCAAATGATGAGCGTCGAGTCGAGCAACCCGCGCTGCTTCAAATCGGCGATGAGCGCACTGGCTCCGGTATCGAGCACTCGGCCCCAGTAGCCGTGATCGCGAACGATGTCCTCGTGACTGTCCCAATTCGGCCGGATCTTTTTCGACGATGTGTTCTCCGCGCCGCAAAAGATCTGCACGAAGCGGACACCGCGCTCGACCAACCGCCGCGCGAGCAAACACTGTCGCCCGAACGGCCCGACATCGGGATCATCCAGTTCATATGGCTTAAGCGTCGCCGCGCTCTCGCTCGACAGATCGACCGCTTCGGGAGCGCTCAACTGCAACCGCGCGGCCAACTCGTAAGCCGCGATGCGAGCCTCCAGCAACGAGTCTCCTCGCCGATCCGCATGAGCCGCGTTGAGCGTTCGCAGGAACTCGCGGCCGTCTCGTTCCGCGTCTGGCGACACGGTTCGATCTTTTGGAGGAAAGAGGTCCGCGATCGGAGGTCGCTCGGCAGAGGTCTCGATGACGGTCCCCTGATGCATAGCCGGAAGAAACCCCGCCGCCCAATTCGCCAATCCGCCCGGAGGGAGTCCACGCGTGTCGGGCAACACGACGAACGCCGGCAAGTTTTCACTCTCGCTGCCCAGCCCGTAAGTCACCCACGCCCCCATGCTCGGAAAGCCGGGGCGGATGAACCCGCTGTTGGCCATGAACATCGCTGGCCCATGCAGGGCCGACTTGCTCTGCATCGAGTGAATGAACGCCATCTCATCGACGTGACTCGCCAACCTTGGAAACAGATCGCTCAACCAGCGACCGCAATCGCCGTGCTGACGAAACTTCCAAAAACTTTTGGCGTAGTTGCCGCCGACTCCGGCAAACGTCTGCTTCCCCAATTCGGCATCGAACGCCTCGCCGTGCCGCCGCTCAAGCTCTGGCCGGTAATCCCACGTATCGACGTGACTCAAACCTCCGGGGCAAAAAATCTGCACGACGTTGGTCGCTTTCGCCGCGAAGTGAGTCGGGCGACTCGCCAGCGGATTCTGCGATGACGACTCGGCGGCGAGCGACTGATCGCTGTCCAATATCGACGCGAGTGCGACGCCACCGAATCCACCGCCAACATCCCAGAGGAATTGACGACGTGTGCCGTGATGTAGCCGAACTTGTAAGAGTTCGGTGCTTTCACGAACGACCGAAGTCTTACGACTTCGGCTACAGTCACACTTGGAATTAGTGTCAGTCCACATACACAAACTCGTTGGCGTTCAAAAGCATTCGACAGAGTTGAGTGAGATCGCGCGTTCGCACGAGCGACTCGGCGGTAGCGGTTTCGAGTGACGTTGGCTGGCGGCCGAAAGCCAACGCAAATGCACGGGCCACCTGAGCGGTTGGATTGGTGCCCACGTCCGACTTCACGCGGTCGGCGAAGTAGCCACTTTGACGCAGCATGAAGTCGTTGTTGAGCAGTGTCAGCGATTGCAGCGCGGTGGTCGTCGTGTTGCGAGCGGGGACTAGGTTCGCGGGACTCGGACAATCGAGCGTCGTCAGGAACTGATGCGTCGTCGTTCGCACGGCGAAGCGATAGACGCTGCGCCGCCACAAGTCGGGCGAGTCGGGGGTGATGTAGCGATAGACCGGGGCGTATTCCTCTTGGTACTCGAAGTCGCGATAGCCGGGGCCGAAGATCGTGGCGTTGAGCTTGCCGCTGACGGACAGCACCGAGTCTCGCAAGGACTCCGCATCGAGACGGCGAGGGTTCATTCGCCAGAGGATGCGGTTGTTGGAGTCGATGGAGATGGCCTGTGACGGACGTGTCGTAGCGGAAGTCGTCAGACTTCCGATTGCGTCACCATCGACCGAACTCTGACGAGTTCGGCTACTCGACTCTTGCCGGTACGCCGCGCTCGTGCAGATCAGGCGATGAATGGCTTTCAGCGACCAGCGTTGGACGAGCAACTCGTCGGCCAGCCAATCGAGCAACTCTGGATGCGAGGGCTGACCGCCGCCGAGTCCGAAGTCACTGGGTGTTTCCACCAACCCGGCACCGAAGTGGTAATGCCACAGCCGATTCACGATGACTCGGCGGGTCAGCGGGTTCGCGGGGGAGGTGACCCAATCGGCGAGCGCTTGGCGACGGTCTCCGTCGGACGACTTCGGCGTGCCGAGTTCCGGCTTCAGACCGCTGACGCACGACAGCGACGTTGGCGAAACCTCGTCGCCCGGTTGTTCGGGGTCGCCTCGTTTGAGCAGCTTGACCGGCGGCGGTGTCTCGGTGACGACGGCATAGACCTTCGTCGGAGTTGGAAACGTGGCGAGCTCTTTTTCCAAGTCACCGCGACGTTGTTGCAGTCGCGCAAGTTCAGCCTTCTCGGCATCGGGCATCGAAGGCGGCTGAGCGGCAGCCAGCCACGGATCGGCGAAACAAATCTGGTCGTGACTGATGCCGTTGCCGCCGTCGGTGGACATCAGCGTGAGAAACCTCGCGGCGGTTGGGAGCACAACCTCGACTGCGAAGCCGCCGTCGTCTCGGCCGATGTTTTTTTGGTTGGCCTTTAGTTCGCCGTCGACGTACACGAAGTAGCTCGCGCCGTTCTTCGGCGTCTGACCGAAGTACCCGGCAGTCGCGGTGAACTTCATCTCGGCGGGGGCACCTGCTTCGCGTAGTGCGGCGAGGTCAAAGGTGATGGCCGCGTTGGCGTGCAGCGACAGCAGCGTGTGCCCATCGGCCGCGTAATCGACGCCGTCGAGCTTCGTTGAGAAGTGCAAGTTGACCGGGCCGAAGCGGATCGCGTCCCACGCTTGTCCCGACGTGCGCGGCGGCTTCATCACCTTCAGGCCGGTCGATGTGATCTGCGTTCCGTCCGGTGAGAGATCAGGGATGACGACTCCGTCCACGAACTTCACTGTCGAGCGGGCGAACACATTCGCCTTCGCCCCTTCGAGGAACCCTCGCTTTGGTGCATGAGGCTGACCGGTGACGAGATCAATTCCCTCCCCCAGCTTGCCGGTGCCGAGTCCATCGCCGCCGCCGACGATGTCCGCCAGATCGAAATGCCGGCCGCTGAGCTTCGCCTGTTCGGTGCGCACCTGTTGCAGTTCGGCGCTCAATGCTTGCTTGCGAGCGGCGAGGTCTCGGACTTCGGCCGCGCTGACCTCACGTTCGCCTCGCTTCACTCCAGCGAAGACGGCCGACAGACCGTAATACTCGCGCTGCGAGATCGGATCGAGCTTGTGGTCGTGGCACCGAGCACAATTGATGGTGACTCCGCAGGCCGCCGTCATCACCTGCGTCAGCATGTCGTCGAGATCATCCGCGCGAGCCAGCCGCTTCAGCACGGGACTCGGCGTCTCCGCCTGCCCGACGAAATCCCACGGCCCCGCCGCGAGGAATCCGGTGGCGATGAGCGACTCAGGATCATCGGGACGCAGCACGTCGCCAGCGATCTGGTCTCGCAAGAAGTCGTTGTATGGCTTGTCGGCATTGAGCGCCCGAATCACCCAGTCGCGATACCGCCACGCATTGTCTCGCCGCTGATCACGCTCAAAGCCATGCGTGTCGGCGTAATGAGCGATGTCCAACCAATGCCTCGCCCACCGCTCGCCGTAATGCGGCGAATCGAGCAACCGATCGACGAGCTTTTCGTATGCCTGCGGATCGCGATCGCTCACGAACGCTTCGCCCTCGTCCGGCGTTGGTGGCAGGCCGAGCAAATCAAACGTCAGCCGCCGAATCAGCGTGCGACGATCGGCCTCCGGCGACATCGTCAATCCGTTCGCGTGGAGCTTTGATTCGAGAAAGGCGTCAATAGTGTGGTGCGACGCTCCGCGTCGCGACTCACGACGCGGAGCGTCGTGCCACTCTGGTGTGACCCGCTTGATCGGCTGCCACGCCCAGTGTTCGCGACGCTTGTCGTATACCGCCGCTCGATCGGCATCCGATTCAGGCCAGACCGCTCCAGCGTCAATCCACGCTTTCAACGCCGCGACTTGCTCGACTGTGAGCGGCTTCCCGTTCGGAGGCATCCGTTCGTCATCGTTCGAACTGGAGACTCGTTTCCACAACAGACTCTCGCCGCTCTTCCCAGGGACGATGACGGGGCCTCTCTCGCCGCCACGCAGAGCCAAGCTTTTCGCATCCAGTCGCAATTCCCCCTTCTGCTTGTTCGCACCGTGACAGGCAACACAGCGTGAAGTGAGGATCGGGCGAATGTCTCGTTCAAACGAAGTCTCATCCGCTCGCACCGATGGCACGATCACAACCGCAACAAAAAACAAAACGAGGAAAACGCGCTTCATCGCAATGCCCCGGTTTCCGCAATCGTCAATGACTGCGAGTGATGTTGGACTGCGTGCCCGTCGGCGGCTGGAGTCGCTGCATTCGCTTTTGGGCCTGAGCTTCCCAATCGTTGTCTGTGGCCGTGAAGAAAGCGACGGACATCTGAAATGTACCGTCGAATCCGGCGGGCATGGTCTTCTCGGAGAAGCTCATCAAGCGCAGCTTCCGGTAGATGCCGGGCGCGTCGGTGAATTGCAGCCATGCGTCAGAAGTCGCAGGTCGCTGCGTGAGGGACACGACTGCTCCCTTCTGGTCTTGCGGGTTGTAGACCGCCATCCAACGGGAAGTCTTTTCCAATCCCTCGGCCGGCTTCGCTGGTTCGCTGAGAAACACGCCTCGCCGTTGGACTTCGTTGTCGTCGCCGAAGAGATACCGGGACATCGCGGGCGACCACGCATACATCAGCGGATAACTCACTTTCAGATCGACCGCCTCGGCCGATCGCAGGCGGACGGTTTCCGTCAGCACGCCGTCGCGCAGCGTCATGCTTGAATTGAGCTGCACTCCTCGGATCGTCGATTCGCGAGTCATGCGAAACGACTGGCCGACGAGGTTCATCGTCGGAGAGATTTCCGTGACGGGCTGCTCATCGAGAAAAAACTGCACGAGCGAGACCTGCTCTTTCTCGACCTCCCCAAGCTTACCGGGCACATCGAGAAAATGGGCGGAACCCAGAATTCCGACCCCACTGATATTCAGCACCGAGCCATAGGCGCTATCCTCAACGGCGATTTTGGAATTCTGAAAATCGAACCCGCTGAGCGTCCACATCTTCGGGCCATCAATTCGCATCAGGACATCGCCAATCGTGGCCGTGAGTTTTTCAGGCCGATCAATCTTGGCGGCTGCGGTCGATGATTGGATGCAGTAGATGCGGGCGGACGTGCGAATCAGCAGCCGATCGCCGGCGATGGCCGGAGTCGCCATGCACATGTCGTCCGCAGCGAGTTCGTTCGTGTGCGACAATTCAAACTGGTTGCCCTCTTTCAACACGAACGTGACTCCGTCTTCGCTCAAACAGAAGACCTTGCCGTTGTACGCCCAGGGCGACGACGTAAATGCTCGGCCATTCGGCAGTCGTTGTTGGCTGAAGATCTCCGTGCCGTCGTTGGCTTGGAGGCATCTCACCATCCCCATGTCGTAGAGCACATACAGCCGCTCGTTGAAGATCAGCGTCGACGGGTTGTAGGGAGCGGCTTTCGGTTGCGACCACGCGATGAACTCGTTTGATGTCTCGCCGGCTTTGAGTGAAATGTCGCCGGAGGCTCCGGGCCGGATCGCGTAGATCGATTTCGTCAGGTCGAGCACATAGCCCGAGCTGACATACAGCAGCCCGTTATGTTCGTAGGGGGTCGCGATTGTGATGCTCGACATCCCCTTCAGCGACCAGAGCAGCTTGCCATCCAGATCGTAGGACCGAACTTTGCCGGTGCCCGGCGTCACGATCTCGGTGCGTTGAGCATTCTGCCAGACGAACGGTGTAGCCCAGTTGCTCTTCTCATCGCGCGGCGTTCGCCAGACTTGTTCGCCGGTCTTGGCATCCAGCGCGAGCAGATAGGACTCTTGATCGTTGTCATTCACCAGATAGAGCCGATCGCGATGCAGCACCGGCGACGCGGCCGTGCCCCAGCCGTTGCGAATCGCCTGAGGCTTGAGCGTGTGCTTCCAGACTTCCTTGCCTTCGAGATCGAAGCAGAAGACGCCGACGTTGCCGAAGCAGCAATAGACTCGCTCGCCGTCCGTGATCGGCGTCTCCGAGGCGTAGCTGCTCTTCAAATGAATCGGCGTCTCCGGCTTCCCTTCGTGGACCTGCCGTTCCCAACGAACTTCGCCGGTCTTCACGTCGAGGCAGAAGACTTTCCATTGATGGGCGGAGTCCGCCGGCTTCGGTCGATCGCCGCCGAAATACAGTCCCTTCTTCGGTTCTTCGGATTTGCCAGTGTTGATGACCGTCGTGAGGAAAACGCGGTCGCCCCACACAATCGGCGACGACCAACCGCGTCCCGGCATGTCACGCTTCCAAGCCACGTTCTCCGTCGCCGACCAGCGATCGAGAAGATTCTTACTTGTCGCGACGCCGCGCGAATCCGCACCCCGAAACTGTGGCCAATTCGTCTGTGCGATCGCCTGCAAATCACATCCGGTGAGAATCAAAATGCAAAGCAGAGTGCGGGCAAGCTTCATGAATGAGTCTCCTAAGACGGATTGCAGAGATTCGCCGCGCGGCGCCAGTGGTAATGATTCCTTACTCTTTGAGCCGATTCGCCCGTTGCGACTTCGACTTCGTCGCCCACTTGTCCAGAAACGTCCGATGCGCCTCGATCAACGCAGGCAGAGTAAACCCGTGCAAGTGGTCTCAAAGCACATGGGGGCGAAACAGCGGCTCGGCTTCAACAAGTAAGGTGAGTGCCTCTGATCTATCGTTGAAGGTCACGAACTGCCAAGAAAAAACGCTCGCCGTCACAGATGACGGCGAGCGTTTCGCAAGCGAGGCCGGCGGGACTCGAACCCGTAACCTCCGGATCGACAGTCCGGCGGGGCAGAGTTCTAACAGTCAGAAGCCGCAACGACTTGCGAAACAGTGTTTGCTCCGTGCTACCAACGATGATACCAACTCACCGGAAAACGAACACGGCAAAGCAGGCGGCAAGGTGGTTTCGAGTCGGGCGGAATCGCTGCCGATCAAGGGGGATTCGTTCTCTGCCGCGCTGGCGATGATTGCTTCGCTGCCGTTGTCGGAGGCTGAGAAGGCGGACGCGGTGCGGCGGTTGATGGCCGAACGCAGAACGGAAGGCGGTTGATCCGATGAGGGCACTCGCGATCAAGTCACTCCGCTGCGGCACGGCGACGAACGAACGACGATCAACTGATGTTGTGCTTCGACCCAACAAACTCAGTGAGTCGATCAGGGCAAGCCAGCGGCGAGACCGGCCCTGTGGACTCGGTAGCCAAATGCGACTTCGGCGACGCATTCGATGGATGGCGACCGCGACATGGGGTTGAACGAGACCACTCCGACGAGTTCACCGAACACAGAAGCGGCTGGGGCGAACGTGGGCGGTAGGCTGTGACGAGCAGCGAGAGACGCAAAAACTCGTCGGGGTGATGCGCGATGTCCCGGAATTTGTTGCCCAGACCCCACCGGCTTCGGGCTTCGGGTACTTGGACCTATTCCGTCACCTACCAACACACAATTTTCCGTTTCACATCAATTCTCTGACCAAGGAGTTTCGCGATGCCTGAATCCAAGATCGAAGCCACCCACCGATTGCAGCGTGATGGCCGCTGGACCGCTGCGTGTGAGTTCCGTGACAGGGTCCGTCGTGAGCTTCGTCAAGCAGGGAAGACCAAGGGCGAGGCCAACGACGAAGCCTGGAGACGGATGTCCGAGGAGTTCCCTCCGGTGGTGGCTATTCAGCAGGAGAATCCCGAAGTTGATCTGGTCGGGGATGACGGCGACGACTTTCCCACCAACCTGCTTCCTGGCGACGGTGATTTTGAAGCCGACATACGGTGGGCGTGGAAGACCATCGGCGACCCTGTCCAGCCGGAGGATGCTCCGAACGGGTCGGCCTGGTATCTACACATGTTTGCCATTCAGAGCTTCGACAAATTCTTGCCGTTGGTGGCAAAGTCGATCGGGATGACCGACACGGGATCCAAGCGGATGCGTGCGGATCGCGATCGGCAGTTCGCGATTCTGGCGGTCCTGAAAGCTGAATTCGCAGCGCAGGATGAGGCTGAATTCGCAGCACAGGAGGAGTCGGTGCCGCAGGGGCCGGCAGCAACGACGCGGACCACGCTGGGGGTTGTCCGCTGAGTGGAGTGACGTTTGAGCGGTATTCGTTGCTCGGTTGCGAACCGGGCCTGATGCGTGATTGATGGCATCGCGTTGCCATCTCGGTGTCTCGCATCTAGTCTGGCGGACTGATTCCAGTATTCAGTCCGTTGTCCGCAAGTTGGGGACGAGGGCTGGCAGTCACACTGACCCTGAAAAGCACCGATGGCGATCAAGAAGACGGAACTTTACAGCTCGCTGTGGAAAAGCTGCGACGAGCTGCGTGGCGGGATGGATGCGAGCCAGTACAAGGACTATGTGCTGGTCCTGCTGTTCGTGAAGTACGTCTCGGACAAGTACGCCGGGCAGAAGGACGCACTGCTGGACGTGCCGCCCGGTGGCAGCTTCGCCGACATGGTGGCCCTCGATGGAGACAAGGGCATCGGCGAGAAGATCAACGTGATCATCTCGACCCTGGCCGAAGCCAATGATCTGAAGGGAGTCATTGATCAGACCGACTTCAACGATCCGGAGAAGCTTGGCAAGGGCAAGGAGATGGTGGATCGCCTCTCCAACCTTGTGGGGATCTTCGACACGCCGGCCCTGGACTTTCGAGGCAACCGAGCGGAAGGGGACGATCTGCTGGGTGATGCTTACGAGTACCTGATGCGGCACTTCGCCACCGAGTCGGGGAAGAGCAAGGGGCAGTTCTACACGCCGGCAGAAGTCTCGCGGATCATCGCCAAGGTGGTCGGGGTCGGGAGTGCCAAGAGCAGCAGTCAGACGATTTACGATCTGACCTGTGGCTCGGCTTCGCTGCTGTTGAAGGCTCACGACGAGGCCAAGAACAAGACCGGGTTCGATCTGGCCCTGTACGGGCAGGAGATGGACAACGCCACGGCGGCGTTGGCCAAGATGAACATGATCCTGCACGATTGCCCGACGGCGGAGATTTGGAAGGACAACACGCTCGCCAGTCCACACTTCAAGGACAAGAGCGGCGGGTTGAAGACGTTCGACTTTGCCGTGGCCAACCCGCCGTTCTCGACGAAGGCGTGGAGCACCGGATTCAATCCAGCCGACGACGAGTTCAAACGATTCTCGTTCGGCATCCCGCCCGCCAAGAACGGTGACTACGCTTTCCTGCTGCACATCCTCGCTTCACTGAAGAGCACGGGGAAAGGAGCCTGCATTCTGCCGCATGGTGTGCTGTTCCGTGGCAATGCTGAGGCGGACATTCGCAAGCGGGTCATCGAGCAGGGCTACATCAAGGGGATCATCGGGCTGCCCGCGAACCTGTTTTACGGGACTGGCATTCCCGCCTGCATCATCTTCGTGGACAAGGAGAACGCCGGCGCTCGCAAGGGGATCTTCATGATCGACGCC
>SXKJ01000362.1 GCA_005778115.1 Planctomyces sp.
ACGGACTTTTAATCCGTAGGTCGTGGGTTCGAGTCCCACCACCTTCATTGGTTCAAAACCCTCGTTTTCCACGGAAAACCGAGGGTTTTGTTGTTTGGGGATCGAACTGGAGCCGGTCGCTGTGGCGACACGACTAGACTTAGCACGACGCGCGAGCGAGTGGTAATCCTCGGCAAACCAAGTGGTAGATCCCGGCAAACAACTCGTTTGCGTGTCGTGCTAGTGCGTGGAGATCAACCGCCCAGCTTGAAGCATTGGTCTGTCCTGTGTTGCACAGCGTCGACAAACCCACGGTATCCAACGGCGCGAAAAGCATCTCGTCACCGTTTGCCGTTTCCCGTTGCTCCCTCTCATCGCAAGAGACAAACAACATGCACAACTCGCTTCGTCAACTTGTCGCGATTCTGGCCGCGCTGGCACCGAGTCTTGTGATGGCGGTCGATGTCAGTGGCGAGCACATCAATCCGAACTCTAAGTTTGGGAAGGGGGCCGAGTATCGACTCACCGGCAACACGACGTTCGGCTGGCAGACTGGCATGTTGGCGGGGGCGATTGATTTCAACGGTCAGAACTTCGTGCTCGAAACCGGCGGCGGGAATCACACCGTTGTCAGCGGCGTGATCTCGGGCAAAGGGTCGTTCGAATGGATCGGTGGCAGCGTGCCGCAAGTGGGTCCGTCCGTGCTAGGTGGCGAGCAGCCGAATTCGTATCAAGGCCGTTTCACGCTCAAGCGCGGTGTACTCGATTTGGACAAGCCCGCTGGTGTGGATGCCATTACCGGTGACCTCCTCATCGGCACGAAGGATCACGCGCGAATCCGGCTCAAGCAGTCGCAGCAAATCAACGATGCGGCTCTGGTGACGTTCGGAGGTGCGGGGATCAGCGGGATCGAACTGCAAGGACATCGTGAAACGATCGAGTCGCTGTCGATCGAAACTCACACGGAGATTGTGATGGGAGATCAACCTGCCGCGCTGATCGTCGGCGATTGCAGTTCGCGAGCTTGGAAGCTCGACAAGACGCTCACGATTTTTGGCTTCAAGCCAGGCCAGGACAGCGTGAGTTTCGGAAAGAGCGACAAAGGACTCAGCCCGTCACAACTGGCGCGGATCGGGTTCGCCTCGCCAGTGGGACTGCCGGAGGGACTCTACACGGCAACGATCGGAGCTGACGGGCAACTGGCTCCGGGTTCGATTGTGAAGGCGATCGATCCGCCGTTCGATGTTTCGACCACAGCGATTGCAGCCCGCGCGAAGCAATACGAAGTGCCGGGACTCGCGAAGTTGTCCGGTCCAGGTAACCCGTTGAAGGACGGACTGACGATTGCGTTCTTTGGTGACTCGATCACTTGGCAAAACGTATTTCTCAGCCAGATCGACAAGGCGATTCAGTCCGGGATGCCGACGAAGGCTCGAACCGTGAAGCTCATCAATCGAGGCATCAATGGAGGCGGCGTGTTGTCGTTGCGAGATGGATCGAAGGAAGGGGGCTACCCCGGAAACAGCCCGCAAGAACCGTTTGCCAAGTTGCTCGCGGCGGATCAAGCCGATCTGGCGGTCGTGTTCATTGGCATCAATGACGTCTGGTGGCGGAACACAACGCCGGAGGTCTTCGAGGAGGGACTGCGAGACCTGGTGACTGCCGCTGCTGCCAAAAAGACGAAGCTGGTCTTGGCGACGATGACACTGCGCGGCGAGTTGCCACACGGCAAGAACAGCGACGATCCCAAGATCGAGCAGTATTCAGAGATCACTCGCAAGGTTGCTGCGGACACGAAAACCACGCTGGTCGATCTGCGTCGCGCTGCCGTCGCGTATCTTCAAAATCACAACGCGCAGCTTCGGGTCGATGGCACGCTCTACTTCAAACCGTCTGGAGTCCTGACCTACGACGGAGTACATCCCAACGCCATCGGCAACACGTTGCTGGCGAACTTGATCAGCGACGGCATCGTCCGAGCGTTGAGCGATGCGGCAAAGTGATCGACAAGAAAATCATTCCCCAACACTCGGAGGTTTCCGATGCCACGTTTCCTGATGAGTCTGCTGATCCCAGTTTTCGTATTGGCCGCCAGTGCCACGGTGAGGGCGGACGAGCGGGCTGCATCGCGTTGTTATCTGATTGGTAACTCACTGACTTGGGATACTGTGCCGCCGCGGTTGTCTGGCGACGTGCAGTGGCACGTCGATTGTGGGGTCAACTTGCCGTTCATTCACGCCAATCCCGGCCAGCCCTGCGTGAAGGAATCGACGCAGTGGCCGACTGCCTTGCGTGACAAGCAATACGATGTCGTCTCCGTGCAGCCGCATTACGGTTCGACCTTGGCGCAGGATGTCGAAACGATTTCGGCCTGGATGACGCTGCAACCCAAAGCGGTGTTCGTCATTCATTCCGGCTGGGCCTGGCATTCGAAACGTGCGGAGGAATTCGCCAGCTACGCACCGCCGGAGCAAATGACGCACAGCCCCGGCTATGTCCGCGCGTTGGTGGCTGAGTTGCGGCGGCTGCATCCCGGACGAGAGTTGCGTCAGACGCTCATGCAGAACCTGTTGGCGACAATCGCCGAGGATATCGCCGCGAAGCAGGCCCCTCTCGACAAAATCGAAGACCTGTATCGCGACGACATACATCTGACTCACAGCCACGGAAAGTATCTCGCGCACAATGCAATGCGGCACGCGATGGGACAGGCACCATCCGCCGCCGGATTCGAGATGCTCGATCCCAAAGTGAAGCAGTATCTGGACGGCGTGCTGGCCCAACTGGCGACGACTCCGGCGGATAAGGCGTTGCTGGCTCAAATCCTCTCGATCGAGGAAACGGTCGATCGTTCCGCGCTGATCGCGAAGATTTCCGACGCGAACCTGCAACGAAAACTCGCCGACCTGCTGCCGGAGATTCAACGAGCGGCGAAGGTGCGTCGAGGCACACTCGCGCTGGAGGCGGAGATCAAGGAGATTGGCGGCAAGCTGATCTGCACGCCGAGCGGTCCACTGTGGCTCTCTCTGGCGACCGGCGACACCGGCACCGAGATCTTCGACGTGCCGGCCGCGATCGACCTCTACAACGGCAACAATCCGCTCAAGGGCAAAGGGGGACGCAACGAGCGAGTGACCGACGAGTGGCTCAAGCGGCTATCGAGGCTCACGACACTGCGGCGACTCGATCTGGCGAACTGCGTCGTTCAAGGTGAAGGCTTGCAGCACATCGCCGCGCTCACTGGGCTGCGTGAAGTGAATCTGACCCTAACTCCCGTGACGGATGAGACCCTAAAACATCTCGGCGGCCTGACGGAATTGCGGGTCTTGGGGTTGGCCTCAACGCAGTGTACTGGCACCGGCTTCACGCATTTGAAAGCTCTTCGCAAGCTGGAGAGCGTCAACTTTCATTTCACGCCGCTCAACGACGCCGGGCTGCAAGCGATCTCTCAAGTTCCGATTTCTGATCGACTGTGGTTCGCTCATACGCGATTCACGGACGAAGGAGCCGCGTCACTGAAAAGCCAGACGCATCTGAAACGTTGCGGGATCGGCAGCGCCGACAAGGCGAGCTCCGGAGAGGCGGTCGCCGCGCTGACGAAGCTGCCGCTGGAAGATCTCGCTTTGCTGGACAATCAAGCGACACCCATCGGCCTGGCCCACGCGGCCAAGATCGCCACGCTTCGCCGACTCGACGTTTCACATGCTCCCACGGTGAAAGACGACTCGATGCCGTTGGTCGCTCAGATGCCGATGTTGGAAGAGTTCAAACTCGGCAGCGCTCAAGTGACCGACGCCGGCCTGCAGACGCTGGCGGCGTCCAAGTCGCTGAAGAAGCTGTCGCTCAGCGGTCTGAAGAACATCACTCCCGCTGGCATCGAACAGCTTCGCAAAGCTCGCCCGGAGTTGGTGATTCAAGGGCCATAATCCGCTTCCCAATAAATTCCCGCGCGCCACTTGCGGCACGGAATTTGCGCAGCCTCAAGACATGAATTGATCACCGTCAACATGGCAGGAGGCTTGGCATGACCGTTGTGGAACATCATTCCGTGGACGAGTTGCAGGAGTTGTTTCGGCAGGAGAAGGAGCTCGAGTGTCCAAACGGATTTGGATGTTGTGGCAGGCTCGGTCAGGACTGACCGAACCGCAGATCACGGCGGGCATCGGAATGGCTCGACGCACGGTGCAAGACTGGGTTCAGCGCTACAACGAGGAAGGTCTAGAGCATCTTCGTGATTGGTCTTCAGGTCTTTGTTGAGGTTGCTGTAGTCTTCCGGAGTTGTTCGGACTCACGGAGGAGGAAGACGATGGCAACGGCGTTGGCGAAGGATTTGCGGGTTCGTGTGATGGTGGATGTGGAT
>SXKJ01000363.1 GCA_005778115.1 Planctomyces sp.
CAGCCCCCCGGTCTTGTGGCGAATTGACCGGTTTTGCGGCGAATTCACCGGGGGGCTGACGCCGCCCCGCTCGCCTAGAATCACTCTACAAATCAAATCTTCTTACCACGCGAGTGCGAGTTCGTTGTGTTGTGTTGGACGGGTAATCGGCGACGACCGTGACTTCGCGAGCTTGTGGCGAGTTCTCAATGGGTTTGATCTGAATCGTGACTTGCGCGGTATGGCGGCCATCGAGTTCCTTGGCTGGGATCGACCACGTCGAGCCGTTGAACTTGGCATCCGCTTTCAGTTGCACGGTGGTACGGTCCAAGGCGGATTCCGCCAGCCAGCGAGATTGAGCGAGCGACGTCTCGTGCTGTGCCTGGCGGTGGTGCATCACCGCCAACCGCAACAGCGTGATTGCAATCGACGACACAATCCCCAGCGCGACCAGCACGACCAACAAGGCAAGGCCGGAACGCTTTGTCGTAGAGCAGGCGGCTCGCCTGCTTCTGTTTTGATTTGGAATCTGCATAACACTCACTCCAGTCACAGGCGAGTCGCCTGTGCTACGGCTTTTCAAATCGGTGATCGCGGCCGATGACGGCGACGACGTGTTCGTCGTGCAGCGGCGGCGACGTGCGTTGGTTCATCGGCGGAGCATTCGGACGACGGCAAGTCAGTTGCACGGTTTCGCCGGTCGCCATGCGCGGTGGATCGTTTTTCGAGGTCGTCGATCCGAACGTCACTTGGCTGTCGGGCAGACGATAGACCTCCGTTCGCAGCAGCTTGTCACCGTCGGTCTCGCGGCGCGTGACCTGATGTTGGACGACGAGGTACGTCACGGACTTCGTGGACTCGCTTTTGTCTTGAAAGATCAGTGCGGGAGCCCCGTTTTGTGTAGTGATCTCGGCAAATTTCGCGGCGTGAGCATCGCTACGGAAATCGTCGCTCAACCGCAGCAGCGTTTGCTGGCTCAACCACATCTGAGTCGTGCGGCCTTCCAGACGCAGCATGGTGATGATGGTTGTGATCGCCGCCGTTGTGATGACTCCGGTCAGCGCGATGACGACCAGCATTTGAGTCAACGTAACGCCGGCGCGTCTCGCGAACTTTGGCGAGCCGGGCGGCGTCAGCCCCCGGACCTGCGTGACTGCCCTCAACACCTGGAAGAGTCCGTGGGCTAACGCCGCCCGGCTCACCTGATTGTCGCGTGCGTGAATCTGTCGTTTCATGGCTGTCCCTCCGTTTGGAAGAACCAGGTGGCGAGTTGCACCGACTGCGCGGCCTGGCCGGATCGCGGAGTCCAACTCAGTTTCACGGCGACTCGTTTCGATGGCGGTTGCTCGGCTGATTCGCTGACGTCGATCTGCAGCGCCGCTTGAGGCAGTCGCGATTTCACCTCTTCCGGCAGCGTCAGCTTGGCGAGTTCGTCAGCGGTGAGATCATTCCACTTCCGCCGCGAGAGTTCTTCGAGCATGTTGTTCGCTTCGCGTAGAGCAAGTAGCCGCTGGTCGGTCATCCGCTGCTGTTTGCCGACCGATTGCATCAGCGGCAGGAACGTCATCAGCACCGTGCCGAAGACGACAACCGCCACGAACATTTCGAGCAGACTGAAACCCGCGCGATTGTGGGAGACGCGGAACAGCGGGCCTACTCTTGCGTTTGGGCCCAAAGGGCCGCAACTCGAAGGCCCAGGGCAACGCCCTGGGTAGGTGACGCTGATCAGACCGAAGCCCTGAAAGGGCGACACATGGTTGATCGAATGTTGCGCCCCTTCAGGGCTTTGGGGAATTGAATACTCGACACCCAGGGCAGTCGAGTTACGGCCCTTCAGGCCGAAAGCGCAACCATCAACCGAAGCATCACTCAACCTAGATCGTGATTGTTGTC
The DNA here is from genome assembly GCA_005778115.1 of Planctomyces sp. GTDB lineage: Bacteria > Planctomycetota > Planctomycetia > Planctomycetales > Planctomycetaceae > SXKJ01. Next base: position 1,873 of record SXKJ01000363.1, read on the forward strand.
GTCGTCTCATCTCGTACCTTTCAACTCAAATCATTCAGCAGTTTCACCAGCGGCATGAAGAATCCGATGCAGATCAGCATCACGACCAGTCCCGCCGCGACCGTGAAGACCGGGACCGACAGCGTCATCAGCACTTGCCAACGATGCACGAGCGATCGCTCTTTCGACTCGGCCAATGCGGACAACGCCCAATCGAGATTGTTCGCGCGCTCGGCCATCTCCAGCAGGCTGACATCGCGAGCACTCAGCAAACCGGAATCGCGCATCGCCGGCCAGACACCCATGCCGGCTGTGACTCGACCGAGCACTCGTTCCAGCCGCGCGCGAATGTCGCTTTGGGGATGCTTCAAGACCATCGGCTGCAACGCCGCCGGCCAGGGCATTTTGGAAACCACCGCGCCGCGCAGTCGCCGCAGCAAGCGCGGGATCTCCGATCGACGGCCGTAGCCGAAGCGCCACGCCAGCCACGTTTCCGACCAACCGCTCAGGAACGCTTCCGCGCACGACCACAGAAACACCGTCGACAGCACGCCGAAGACGGGCGCGAACAGGAACGCATAACTGACGAACATGTCGGAGAGACTGATCAGCAGCACCGTCACGCCCGGCAGTTCGGTGCCGAAGCTCAAAAAGATCTGCTTGAACTTCGGCACGATGAAGTACATTAAAAAAGTCGTGATCGTCACCGCGACGATGGCGACCGCCCACAGCCAGATGGCCGTGCCGCTGGCGTTGCGGAACACGGAATCGCCTTTGAGCGACTGCGTCTGCCGCACGGCACAATCTCGCAACGTCTCGGCCAGCGTCCCGGTTTGTTTGGCCACGCGCACCGACATCAGGTCCGAAGGCACGAGCAATCCGCTTTGTGCCGCCAGCGCGTCCGCCAGCGATTCACCGACACCGATGTCGCGAGCCACTTCCATCACGCGCGAGCCGTATCGTCCCGGATGCGAGCGGCCCCAGGCCATCAGCTCGCTGGCCAGCGGACGCTGATTCTGAGTCGTCGCCGCCAGGAACCAGAGGAAGTGTGCTCGCCGAGCACGCGCGTCGACCACGCACCGCACGACATACATCGCGATCAAGCCCGGCAGCGCGATCAACACGAACATCAACAGCAACTGCCCGACGGCCGAGCCGATGCTGTCCAACCCGACGGCGATCAGGATCAATCCAGCCACCACGACATGAATGGAAATAAAACTCAGCCAGATCAGCGTGAGCCGTCCCAGCGAGTTGAGCTGACGGTGCAAAGATTCCTCGGAAACCGGCGGGCTTGTCCCTTCGGGTAACAACCGCATGGTTTCGGCCAAGCCTTGCGCATCCAGTTGCCGCATCGCCATGAATCGGCTGACCTGCTGACACAGCGTGCGCGACTTCGCGCTGACGATCGATTCAATCAGAGACCAGATCATGAAGGCGGCAAAGAAGGGAATCCACTGAAATTCAGGTTTGCCGAGATCGATCGATGCTCCCACTGTCATCACGCCGCCAAAGGCGAAGCTACTCAAAAAGCCCCATTTCGACCAATGGCTGAAGGTGGCGAAGGGGACCAACTCGACACCACCTCGCGAATTGGCCAGTGCCGCTCGCACTCGTTGGACAATGCGGCGAGTCCACACCAACTGCGGCAACGACAACGCTGCCAGCGCTCCGAAGGTGATGAAAACCAGTAGGCCGAAGTCGGTCGTTGTCTCGGAATCGTACGGCACGGCGTTCCTCGTATTTGCCACCCCGCCACTGGGCTTGCCCCAGTGGTCCCCGCGCTTCTGCACTACTCAGTTTTTGCGAAACACATCTCGAAACCGTAGTGCAGAAGCGCGGGAACCACCCTGACAAGCAGGGTGGCGGAATGTTTTCTCTCAACTGAGATCATTCAACAATTTCACCAACGGCATAAACAGCGCGATCACCGTCAGACCCACCGCAATGCCGATGGCGATGGTCACGGCCGGTTCAAAGACGATCGCCAACGTGTGCGAGTGGACTCGGCTTTGAGCCCCCAGCACTTCGCTGGCGTTTTGCAATCCTTCGGAGAAGTCCTTACCCCGGTCGGCCCAGCGGAACAGGTGCAACATGTCTTGTGGGAAACGGCCAATCTGCGTCGCCGCGTCCGTCAGCGATTCACCCGCTTCGACGCGCTGTGCCAAATCGAAGCACGCTTCCCGCAAGTCAGCGTCGCGCACGCTCCCGGCCGACAATCGCACGGCTTCCGGAAGTCCGACTTCGTATTTCACCAACATGCTCAGCAGCCGGCAGAATTCGCACAGCGCGGCTGATCGCCGAGCCTCACCAAACAACGGCACATGGCTGACCACCGCATCGCGCATGCGTTCGTAACCGAGCGGTTCACTGAATATCCACGCCAGCCACAAAACCAACACCAACACAGGCAGAGACCACCAGCCAACAACTCCCATCACGTCCGACCAGGACAGAATCGCCACCGTGATACCCGGCAGTTCCGTCCCGAAGCCCAGAAAGATGGACTTAAACTGCGGCAGAATGATCGTCGCCAGAAAGCTCATGAGCAGCCACGCGACAGCGATCAGCACCGCCGGATACGCCAGCGCCACCCACAACTCGCGACGGACTTCCGCCGTCATCCGCAAGTGGACGAGGCACTCGTTGAGCAGGACCGGCAACTTGCCCGTGCGCTGACCGGCGGACAACATCGCCAAGAAGTAGCGCGGCCAAGCCCCCTCCGCCTCGCGAGCCACCGCACTCAGCGATTGCCCACGCTCCAGCCGGTCGCTGATCGCGAGCAGCCAATGCCGTACACGCCGCGACGGAACTTCTTCACTGAGCGCACGCAATCCCGCCGACAGCGGCAGGCCCGCGCCGGTGACGTTCGCCATCTGCCCCGCCAGCAGTTCCGCATCCGCGCCGCCTAGCGTCCCCAATGAAGCCGCGATTGGCTGCGGCGCGGCCACCGTCAGAATCGGAACCTCGCTGTTCGAGGCACCGGACTCGAGCACCGACAATTCAAGCACCTGCCAACCGCGATGAGCCAACTCTTGTCGAGCGACCTCGATCGACGGAGCAGACAATTCTCCCTCGACCTCCAGGCCGTTCTCATCCGTCGCTCGGTAATTGAACCGCAACATCGCGATATCCCTGTAGGTCAGCCTTTCCAGGCTGACTCGATTTGTAGGTCAGCCTTTCCAGGCCGCCCCGATACAGATTGTGCGTCGTTCGTGATTCGGGTCAGGCTGGAAAGCCTGACCTACAACTACGGACTGTAATTCCCCAGCGCGTGCAACAACTGCGACATCGGCACGAACACCGCCAGCGCGTAGGCCAGCACGGCCGTGCCGCCGACCACCACCACCAGCAACGTCGGCAACATGATCCGCAGCCAATCCGATTGCGATGCCGCTCGCTGCCGCAACACCTCGGCCACTTGGCGTAGCGTTGTGATCAACGTTCCTTGCCGCTCACCACAGATCAGCATCCACGACACGAACGGCGGCAGCTCGCGCCCCACCGCTAGGCAATCGGCCAGCGAATGCCCCGACCGCACGCCGCTGGCGATTCGCGCGGCGACGCGCTGCAACGGGCGATCTCCCGCCGCTTCGGCCGCCAACAACGAGGCGTCCGGCAGCGGGACTTGATGATCCAGCAGCATCGCCATCAGGTCGCAATAGTTCGCTCGCCGAAAGTTTCCCACGATCGAGCTGATCCCTGGCAGGATGCGAAACGCCGACCAGGTCGAGGTCTCGGTTGTTCCTTTCAGACCGAATCGGCCGCGCGTCGAGAACCACCACCAGCCACCGAACATGGTCACGAACGCCGGAATGATCCAGGCCCACGACCACAGATGCTGTTGGAGCCATTCCAGTCGCCGAACCCAAGCGGTCGCCGGAATCTGTAACCAGAAATACGCATCGCTCAGCCGAGGCACCCAAAACGCCACCAGCCACGCAAACATCAATCCCGCCATCAGCAGTACCAGCGCCGGATACATCAACGCCAAGTCAATCCGCCGCCGTAATTGCAGCGTCTGCTGAGCAAATGTCGCCAACGATTCCAACGCCTCCGGCAATCGTCCTGTCCGAGCACCCGCTTCCACGACCGCACGATACAGCTTGGGCAAATCGCCCCCCGCTGAGTGCAGCGCCTCGGAAAACGATTGCCCGTCGCGCAGTCGCTGAGCCAACTGCAACATCAACATTTCCTGAGCACCGCTCCCCGATTGCCCCGCGATCGCCAATCCCGATTCCAACGGCACCCCCGCGCGCACCAACGCCGCGATCTCTTGATTCAGCAGCGCGAGGTCTTGCAGGTCCAGCGGTTTCGATTGTGCCATGATGTCTCTCGAACAATTCGTTTGTTGCCGTACCGCGACCGTTAGGGAGCGGCTGCCACGAACCACCGGGCCGCTCCCTAACGGTCGCGGTACGGATCATCCCATCCCCCAACCCAATACACGTCGCACTTCAGCCGGACTGGTTTGCCCCGCTTCAACCGCCAGCGACGCTCGCCGCAATAACGTTTGCATTCCTGCTTGCACTGCCAGTCCTTCTGTCTCTGCTGCATCTCCACGAGACAATATCGCGCGTCCCATGCCGGCCAAATCCGGCTGCAATAACTCCGAAACGATCATGCGTCCGCGATATCCCGTCCCGCCGCACTGTTCGCAACCGACCGGCTGCGACGCTCGCTGAACTTCCAGGCCGACGAATCCTTCCGCATCACTTACCGGCTTCGCGCACGAGCACAACTTCCGCAACAACCGCTGAGCCACAATCCCGATGACACCGCTCCGCAACAGATACGGTTCGATCCCCATGTCGCTCAGACGACTGATCGCTCCCGCCGCGCTCGATGAGTGAAACGTCGTCAGCACGAGCTGCCCCGTCAATGACGCCTGAAACGCGGTCTCAGCCGTGTTTCGATCTCGAATCTCACCGACGAAGATCACCTCCGGGTCTTGCCGCATCAGCGACTTCAAACCGGTCGCGTAATCGAACCCCGCTGCCGAGTTAATCTGCGACTGCGCAACCCCCGGCACCACGGCCTCAATCGGATCTTCCAGCGATGAGATGCTCCGAGTCGAATTACTCGCCTTCACGATTTCACGCAGCGAGGCATACGCCGTTGTTGTCTTACCGCTCCCCGCCGGCCCAGTGATGAGCAACAGCCCGTTCCGCCGATCCAGCAGGCGCTTCGTCGAGATTTCAATGTCTTCCGGCAAACCCAGTTCACCCAGAAACCGAAACGTTCCCGATCCGACGAACAATCGCACGACTGCTTTCTCACCGAACAATGTCGGAAACGTGCTGACCCGCATCTCGACCGTCGGTGCCTGCCGCGGACTGGAGCCGCGCCCGTCAGGAAGCGGTTCGCCATTTGGGGGACCACCGCTTCCTAACGGGCGCGGCTCCCGCTTTTGTTCGCCGTTCCCATTCACCACGGCCATCGCGTCCGACCGCACACGCCCCTCTTGAGGCACGTCGGTGCGATACGTCAGCAACTCGGAGAGCACCTTCAGCCGCGCGATCACGTTCGTGGAGGTTTCCTTCGGCAACTCCGCAACCGGCTGCAATACGCCGTCGAGTCTCAGCAACATCGCCAGACCAAACTCTTGCGGCACCAGATGTACGTCGCTGGCCCCGGCGTCGCGAGCACTCGTCAGGATCGCATCGACCAACGCCGAGACATGCTGCGGGTCCGCTGGATTATGCCCATCCAGCCGCTGCCGAAATCGATCTCCCCAAACGTCGCCGCTCATGCACTGCTCCCGATGTTCTTACAGGCAAGCGGGGCGGCGTCAGACCAATGGCACTCACTTTGTGAGCGGCAAGGCGCTAGCCGCCGGTAATTCGCCGGCAAACGTCGATCCCAAATCACCGGTGGCTAGCGCCATTCCGCTCAAAGTGAGTGCCATTGGGCATCAACCCCCGGTGGTCATGGTCTACGCTGATCACCGGGGGGCTGACGCCGCCCCGCTCGCCAGTTCTTTCAGGCACTCTCCGAGTGCCGACGTCTTGATCCGCCCTGTCTCCGGATTTGTCTGGAGATTCTGGAGAATTCGAGAAGCCCGTCACGAGGGCCGCCGTTGCAGAAACGCAAAACGGCCAACAGACTGCGGCCCCATTCCATCCGGAGCCCCACCCGCATGAGTCCCACCGCTGATTTGTCCGCTCAACTCGACCGCTTTCGCGACGACTTTCATAAGCTGCGCACCGAGATCGGCAAAGTCATCGTCGGTCAGGATGAGATCGTCCGCGGTACATTGCTCTCACTGCTCGCCGGAGGACATGTGCTGCTCGAGGGAGTGCCGGGGCTGGGCAAAACGCTGCTTGTTCGCACGCTGTCCGATGCGCTCGATCTCAAGTTCTCACGCATCCAATTCACCCCCGACTTGATGCCCGCCGACTTGATCGGCACCAACGTCTTCATGGAAGACGACACTGGCCGCAAACACTTCGAGTTCCAGCCCGGCCCGGTCTTCGCCAACATCGTCCTCGCCGATGAGATCAACCGCGCGACTCCCAAGACGCAATCCGCGCTGCTCGAAGCCATGCAAGAGCACACCGTCACCGTCGCCGGCCATACACATCACCTGCCGGAACCGTTCTTTGTTCTCGCCACTCAGAACCCATTGGAGATGGAGGGAACGTACCCGCTCCCCGAAGCACAACTCGACCGCTTCTTCTGCAAGCTGCTGGTGAAGTTTCCCGCGCTGGCGGAAATTGAATCCATCCTCGACCGCACAACCAACGTCGAGACGCCGCACGCGACCCCGGTACTCGACGGCCTCCGCATCCGCGAGATGCAACATCTCGCTCGCCAAATCCCCATCGCCGACGACATCCGCCGCGACGCCGTTCGAGTAGTGCTCGGCACGCACCCTGCCGACCCGCTCGCCACCGAGATGACGAAACGCTTCATCCGTTACGGCAGCAGTCCGCGCGGAGCACAAGCCATCATCCTCGCCGCCAAAATCCTGGCGATCATCGACCACCGCTTCCACGTCGCCCGCGAAGACCTCCGCACGGTCACCACCGCCGTCCTCCGCCACCGCCTGATCCTCAATTTTGAGGGCCAAGCCGACGGAGTCTCGACCGACGCAGTCCTCGAAGACGTGCTCGCGAAGATGCTCCACTTGTAGCTCATTCCTCTGGCCCTATTCCTCTGCCAACAACTTCTTGCCAGAGGAATGAATCACTGCCCGCGCCACATCTCCAGCCGAGGCGGCAACTCCTGCGGCCGAGCGACACCGGTAGTCGCCAATTGCTGCACCGTGATTGACGCCACGAGGTTCCCGATCAGCGCTGCTTCCGGCATCGTCGCACCAGAGATCAGTGACAACACCATCCCGGCCGTGACGCTGTCTCCCGCGCCGGTCGGATCAATCGGTCCAGCCACGCGCACCGCGCGCACGAACGTCGGCACCGGATCGCTGACCATCAAACCTCGCTCGCCGAGCGTCACGCAGACCGGAGCTTGCGTGGTCGCACGCAATGCCGGCAGTTCAACCTTGAGCCGGTCCAAATCAATGCGTTCGTCCGGCAACGGGTTCGCGTGGCCGACCGACTCGAACTGGTTTGGCTTGATGAGCATGTTGCTAAACTCGCGGATGTGCTTACGACTGTCAGCCCAGAAGAGCACGCCCGGATGCCGCCGAGCACGCTCAGCTAGCGCCACACGCATCGCCGCAGTGATGACTCCGCAGTCATCCTCGACCACTTGATCGAGCACAATCACCGCCTCGACCTCCGGCAACCGCCGGTCAAGCGTCGCCAGTACTTGATCGAGCACTGCATGCGGCATCGGCGAGCGGTTCTTCGTGTCGTATCGCTCATGCTCGCCCGCGAGACTCGGATCGCTCATATCTCGCGGCTTGAGATACGTCGGCGTCATGATCTCGCCGCACGTCACCAGCCCATCGGTCGAACACCCAACCTTGTGCAAGCAATGCCGCAGATCAAACGCCTCACCGTCATCGCCGACCGCTCCGATCGCGTGCAGCGTCCGACAACCCAGTGCCGCCAAGTTATTGACGACCGTTCCCGCCGCCCCCGCGAACCGCCGAATCGCCGCCACCTGATTCGCGTTCAACCCGGTCTCGAACGACGGCTCATCCAGCGCGTGATCGACTTCGAGGTACTTGTCGAGAAAGAAGTCCCCAATCACAGCGATCCGCCGCGAGGGAAAGGTTGAGACAAGTTCCGTCAGACGTTGAGGAGTCATCAATGCGCGGTCTCCTATCGTAGGTCAGGCTTTCCAGCCTGACCCCAAAAAACGAACGACGTCCAATCTGTATTGGGTCAGCCTGGAAAGGCTGACCTACGGTTGTCGAACCATCGAATCAAACAGTCGCAAGGTTTGCTCAGCCATCGCTTGCGACGAGTACAACTCTCGCACCTTTGACTGGCCAGCAGTGGCGAAACGTAGTCGCTCGTCGGGATCCCGCAGCAGCGATTCCCACTTCGCGACCAAGTCGGCGAGGCTTCCCGGTTCGAACAACAGGCCGCCTTGCGTGGCTTCCAAGAGTTCTGGGAATGCTCCGTGATCGGGTTGCACCACCGGGACGCCATTCGCCATTGCTTCGAGGATCGAGAGACCCTTCGGTTCGCGATAGACCGTGGGGACGCTGAGCACATCCAGCGACTTCAGGAACGCAACCTTCTCGGCCTGCGATGCCGGACTGCCGACAAACTCGAACGCTGGGCCGAGGCGAGCCGCCTGCGAACGGACGTGGTCAAAGTACAGTCGGTCTCGCTCACCCAAGTAGCCGCCGACTCGCAACCGTGTGCGCGGGTACTTGGCGTGCAAACGAGCGAACGCTTCGACCAGCAGATGCAGCCCCTTCTCCGGGCAGAGGCGAGCGAAGTAGCCGACCGTGAAGGGATCACTGGCTGGACGCGGTTGCCCATCGTGGCCAGTCAGGTTGATGCCGAGCGGAAGGACGTGAAAGTGGCCACTGTCGTCTTGGCGAGCGGGGGGCGTTAGCCCCCCGGTTGTTGGAACGACGCTTGATGTCCGATCCACCGGGGGGCTGACGCCCCCCGCTCGCCTGGGTGTTTTGGGGAACAACATCGCTTGCATGTGCTCGGCGTAGTAACGGCTGTGGGTGATGAATCCGTCGAAGTCGCTTGCTCGATCTCGCAGCACCGCCAAAACCTGTTCGCGATGCGAATCAGGCAGCGAGTCGAGAAAGATGTCGTCTCCTTGCAGCACGCAGAGCACCGGACCATTGAAGACTTGCTTGATTCGACGAACTGCTCCCGCCAAGAGCGCATTGCTGAAGACGACGACATCCGGCCGCAACTGCTCGCCAATGAACTTGGCGAGTTCTTCGACTTGCTCGCGCTGCGGCCCGGATTCGCCGGCCAGCATATCGAGCGTGAGTTGGCCCAGTTGTTTCGCGTCGTTGCTGACGGCTCGGCGAGTCGCCCACTGGATCAGCGTCGGATGATCGAGCCAGTGTTTTAGAAAGCTCGGAACGGCTCGCCACCAGCGCCACTGCGACGAGAGATAGACGTTGATGCCGCCGAAGAACAGTCGCGAGTTGCTGACGTTCTCTTCATCGACTCGGATCGGTGTGTAAGTCGGGATCAGCGAGACCTCGGCCCCCGCCGCCGTCAATGCTCTCGCCCAAGTGTTGTCGTGCATGCACGACCCACAAAACATTCCCGCTCCGCCGGCTGTGATGATCGCGATGTGCATGGCTGTGTATTCGCAATGCAGGCGAGCCGGAGGGCGTTAGCCCCCGGACCGCAACACCGATGTCCGGGGGCTAACGCCCTCCGGCTCGCCTGCTGATACTCTGCAAAACTTTCGAGGCCGAGTGACCGGCACGAGAAAAAGACTCCCGACCCCGTTGCTCGCACGTTTATACTCCCCCGCCAACTTGGCCCGCCACAGACCCTCCTGCGTTAAACTCCCGCCTCTCCTTCCTCTGAAGTGAACCGATCATGCCGCTGTTGCGACCGTCGTGCTGTTGGTTGATGCTGGTTGTCATCCTCTTTGGTCCGGCGAACTCGCTGTTCGCCGATGAGCCGTTGCACTCGCGAGTCGATGCGTTGATCGACGCGAAGCTGGCTGGCCAGCCGGTCGCGGCGTTGTCGGACGATGCGGAATTCTTACGGCGCGTGTTTCTCGACTTCGCCGGTCGCATCCCCAGCGCCACGGAGGCCCGCGAGTTCCTAAACGACTCCGCCACCGACAAGCGTGAGAAGCTCATCGACAAGCTGTTGGCGAGTGACGAGTTTTCCAACCGCATGGCGGACCTGATGCACGTCGCGTTGATGGAACGCCGCGGCGAGCATCCCGAATGGATCGCCTACCTTCGTGAATCGTTTAAGCAGAAGAAGCCGTGGGATGTGCTGGCTCGCGAACTGATCTCGCCCGATCCGAAGAACGAGCAGACGCGGGCTTCGGCGTTCTTTCTCAGCAAGCGGCTGGAGCATTATGGGCAGAACGCGATCGACTATCCGATCCTAACTCGCGATGTCGGCCGGTTGTTCTTGGGCATGGACCTGCAATGTGCTCAATGTCACGACCACCTCTTCATCAAGGATTACAAGCAGGACGACTTCCAAGGGATGTATGTCGTTTTCCTGAACACCGCGCTGCGGAACGACACGAAGTTTCCAGCCGTCAGCGAAAACCTGATGACCAAGAAGATCGAGTTCCAATCGGTCTTCAATCCAGAGAAGAAGTCGATTGGCCCGCGCGTTCCCGGCCGGGATGAAATTGCAATTCCGGCTTTCGCGAAGGGAGAGGAATACCTCGAACCGCCTGACAAGAAGGCGAAGGATCCCGGCCGGCCGAAGTTCAGCCCGCTGGAACAACTCGCCCGGCAGTTGGCGGCAGCGGACAACATGCAGTTCGCGAAGAACATCGCCAACCGGCTGTGGTTTGTCGCGATGGGACGCGGGATCGTGCATCCGCTCGACCTGCATCACAGCGAGAACCCGCCGTCGCATCCGGAACTGCTCGAACTGCTCGCCCGTGAGATGATCGAGCACAAGTTCGACATCAAATGGCTGCTGCGCGAACTGGCTTTGACGCGCACTTACCAGCGATCCGGAGTCCTTCCCGCCGACGCGAAAGAGCCGCTGCCGGAACAGTTCGCCGTCGCCTTGGAGAAGCCGCTCTCGGCCGAGCAACTCTTTGCGAGCGTCACGCAAGCTGTCGGCACGCCGCCCAACGAGGCTCTCAGGCAGAAGTTTTTGAAAGCGTTCGCGAACCCGCCGATGGAGCCGGAGGGCGAGTTCGCTCCGTCACTGCGAGCGGCCTTGTTCCTGATGAATGACGCCGAACTGTTGAAGCTCTTCGACGCTCAACCGGACAACTTGTTGACCCGATTGAAGGGACTTACTTCCGAGGAAGCGGTGGCCGATGAACTCTATCTCAGCATTCTGTCGCGTCGCCCTACCGCAGCGGAGGTCGCGGAAGTGACCGAGCAACTTCAGAGTGCCGGTACGCGCCGCGATGTCGTGACGAAACAGCTCGCTTGGGCGTTACTCGTTTCCGCCGAGTTCTGCTTGAATCACTGATGCGGCGAAGCCGCAATCCAACTAACCCGAAGCGTCAGCGAGGGCGAATGCTCCAAGGCATTCCAAATTCCTCGCGTTGTGAAGCGTTCGCCCTCGCTGACGCTTCGGGTTAGTCGTAGGGTGGGACCAGAGGCGCTTCGCCGCGCCGGCCCACCAGATGATGTCCAGTTGGTTTTTTGGGCTCTCCGCCATTCGTCTTGAAAACCAATTTGTGAGCCGCAAGGCGCTAGCCGCGGGTCGAGGAAAAGAACCCGCGGCTAGCCCGCATTATTCATGCATCGGTCAGTGGCCAGTTTTTTCGGGTGCGCTGTGGATGGAGGCTGGTGGGGAGTCCGGAATGTCGGAGTCTGCG